>NZ_QUDY01000011.1:116061-116265 GCF_003477745.1 Clostridium sp. AF35-15
CCAAACCATATGGTAGTTAATATTACACACGCAAGTTCTATAATGTATCAGATTTCATTTCATACATATAGTATATCATATTGAAGTGTAATACGCAATTATTATTCGAACATATTTTCGCTTTTATTGTATGCCGGTTACGGCATTACTATCAAAGGATGAGAATTATTATACTATTTGCATTGTGCAGATATGCACACTCCT
>NZ_QUDY01000012.1:0-91939 GCF_003477745.1 Clostridium sp. AF35-15
CCCGCCACGGCTCATAGTTACGCCGGTGCATTACCACCGGAATCTCGCCCGCCCTTGCATCCCTGGAAGCCTGCTGTAATGCTTTCCGGAGTCTCAGGTCTTCCACCCGCTTGACCTCGATATGTACGTCCGGCAGTCCGATCACATCCGCATCGCCGGAAGTCCCGCAATACTGCTGACCCCGGCGGCAATTATATCCATAGTCCCGCAGGATGCCAGCAAGCTCACGCTCTCCGCGTTTTCCTTTTTCTCTCTGCATCTTCCCCATCCTGCTTATCCTCCATCTCTGAACATGCTGAGCTGTCCATATACGCCTTTAGGTTCTCTTCGGCCCATTCCGATAAATTTAAGCGCTCCCGCCTGCGATGCGCGAATCGCTTGTACTCGACGTTCCTGCCGCTCATGCCACCGTTTTGTGTCCGCGCGCCCTGAATCCGTTTCTTCTGGAAGATAATAACCTTTTCCATCATCGCGATTCAAAACTGCATAATCAGCCCGCAAAACTTCTATTCCATCCCGAAGCATTCGATCATCACATCTAAGGCGCTTACACAGCTCCTTGCGCGTCTGCGCATTTTTATGTCCTACTCCCAGCGCGTTGTATAAAGCACTGGTAAACCGCTCCATCTGCGGCGTCACTTTCTTCTTCGCCAACTTGCTTCCTCCTTCCGGAGCGGGAGGGTCGGTCTCCCTCCCGGTAAACCAATGGCATCCTGTAAAGGTTTGGTAATATATAACACGGTAAGACGTGCCAGGATGCTGTCTACGGGTTACTATGTACTAGCCCTGCGGCTGTTGTACCGTTATAAATAACTCTTGCCAAACTCGGCAATAAACTGTTCTCTGGTGCCGATGTGCGCCTCATAATACTCCTGTGCCTGACGTTTCAAATGCTCATCAAACTCCTGATTCATGTGGACGCTATATAGTTTCTTTCTTCCTGTGGTTTTCTTCATATTCTGCCATCATCCGAGCCAGCTCATCCGGCGGCAGGGTTTCAATCCCCTGCTCCTTGCATTCCGCTACCAGCCCATTTATCAACTCGCTCATTTCCTTTGTATCGTAGGTACTGGATCCAGCAAGCACCGTATATGTACGGTATGCTTTCCCATCCTTGCCCTGCTTAACCTGCGAAGTTGGACGGATGTGGAAGGTTTCCGCCTCCAGCGCCGTCTCTTCCGCTTCGGTCGTGTCCGGTACAACCAAAAACGCCATCTGACCGGCAATCATGAGATTCTGGCCGTATCTCCGAAGCATGAGGTTGTGTGCCCGCGGCTTGGATATGCCCGCCACCTCTGCCAGACGCGAGAGAAGCACCCAGTAATACGCATTCGCGTCCAGGCTCCGCTTCTCCCGCCATTGCTTTGCAATGATCCGCAGGGGCTTGTCCTTCATCTTGTCAATCGACGATGACACATCCGATTCCAACTCAAACGTCAGCCGCATCCGACCGGTTTTCCAGTCCATCGACACATCTTTTAAAGTTCCCTTACTCTCCATAGGCTAATTGAACGGAAGACCGCTCGTTTCATCCTCCGGCGGTACCGTGGCTGGATCTACTTTCCCTTTGGATTTATCCGGCGTGTTCTTAAAACTCTTCATCGCGTTCTGGAATCGTTCCACCGTCAGGTGTTCCAACGAATCTACGCCGATTGCTTTCAAAATACATTTCGGGCTCTTTCCGATTCTGTCGCACTCTTTCAGGAATACATTCCTCATCGCTTCGCTTGCCAGCTCCGGGGCTTTCTCGGAAGCCGACGGCGTCTCCGCATCCGGATCCTTCATTTCCTCGGTTGGAATGCAGAACACCTGGAAGCAAGCATATTTGAATGCAACCGACATTGCTTTATTGGTTGCTTTGTCGCCGCTGTCCATCCCTTCGCCAACTACCACCGCCTCGATGTGGCTGCCGTCCTCGGCGTAGAACGTATATTTCATACGACAGACCGAATATAAAAGCATCCCGCCCTTTGCAGTCCTGCGTTCCTCCCGCGTCTGATCCATAACCTCCGGGACAACGAACAGGTGATGCTTAATAAATGCCGGATTCAGCGCATTCATGACCGCGTCAATGCCGCGATACTTGAATTTCTGCTGCTCATTTAACGAATCTTTCCCGACCACTCCCACATCTTCCATGACAGCTGCTATCGTCTGGAAGATATTCTTTTTCGTCTCTCCCATATCTCTGCCACCTATCTAATAATCATGTTGCTACGGGTTACAATCGATACGCCAGGAATTTCAGCGCCATTGTCCAGCGCCTCTTTCAGTGCTGTCTTATTCAGCTCTGGATCCTTGCGGCGGATGAACTCTTCCGGAAGTGCATTAATATCCCCGGCGTATTCAATCGCCTTGCTGGCGCGGTACGACACCGCCACTCTGCTTGTCTTAAACTTCTGACCGTCTAACGCTCTTTTAACGTACTCCTGCAGTGATTCCGCCTTTCTCTCGGCTTCTCTCTGGCGTGTTTCCAGCACCCTCTTCTCATTTTTCAGCTGCTCCGCATCGCTTTTCAGATCCTTAATCCAGAGCAGGACATTCTCGATCTTCTCGTCTCTGGCTTCCTGCAGCGCATCCAGCGCCGCATAAGCCTCTTCATTTACAATCTCCCCCGTCTCTTCATCGACCGCCGCCTCAAACGCTTCCATGATGCGGGCATCAATCTCATACAAATTCATAAGCTACCTCCGGTTCATTTGCTCTATTTTCATTTCTCTGATTTCTATGGTTGATCCTGTTCTTCATATCTTTCCGGCACTCCTCACAAGCCAAACCGCCGTCTTCCAGATATGCGCCGCAGCAGTCACATCTTTCCAGCATCCTGTAACTCCTTTTTCTTGTTCGCAAGCTCTTTCAGCAGTCGCTCCATATCTCCAGCGTGGTCGAGGAAGGCTTGAGCATTCCAACGTCCTTCCGCGCCGCGTGTAAAGCTCCATCCATTTTGATACATGCTAACATCTACGTCTGCTACGTGACCCGAAAACGAAAAGAATGCCGTAGGTTTGTGTCCAGTAAGCTCCTGACTTCTTACCTGTGTGGTATTGATCTCCAACACCATCTCCAGCGCCTCATGAATCTTCTTCCGGCGCATCTTCTCAATTTTCTTTGCCAGTCTCTTCTTCATCAGAATCCTCCCGTGCTACTTCCACAGTTGCAAGAAATGCTATATAGAAATCTGCATATGCTTTCGCCAGCTCTTCTCCCGAAAAATGCTTTTTCAGAAGCGCCGCCGCCATTACTGCCAGGGTTCTCGGAAGAAGTGAATATTTAACATCACCGATGATAAACACCCCTGAATCTCTGGTTGCATCATACTGGATCGTGGCACCAAGGATCATATCCCCCTCCAGCTCCATCGGCTCCCTTTTACCTTTAATTGTTGCTTTTACCATTGCATCCTCCCGAATCTCTTGATATAATCAAGCTGTTAATATTTTTATTGATGTGACCGTTCAGCTCTGCCAAGCTGGCGGTCTTTTTCTTTGGTTTCCCATAACCGGTGTACCGGCTGGCGTTTACCATCGCCCCGGCGCGGTTGGTTCCGTTGGTTCTCCTGCTCATCTTTCTTATTCAATGCCATTGCAGACGCTTTCCAGCAATTCCGCAATCTCCTTTCCGCTGTAAACAGCTCTGTTGTTTTCCGGTGTTTCATTCCCCAGATAGCCTATAAGGTAATGCGTCGCAAGCTTGACGCGTAATCCATCATCACGGTAATCTTCTCTGACTCTCAGATCTTCCCGTGGCATACCTCTGAGGATTTCTTCGACTCTCTTCGACATACTCCTGTCCTCCTTCCCCTGCTGCCAAAAACAGCCTTTACTGCTTCTCCAGCCTCAAACAGCTCTCGCCCCCCCCCTCATCACACGGAACGCTGGGCATTTTTCTTTTAAGCATAATTCAAATCTCGTCCGTGTAACGTCCCCTTGTCCAACAAGTACGGCTGGAAATGTCTCCATCACAGTTCTGAACGGGCAAAACTCCATTTCTCTTTCTCTCATTTAGAACATCCCCGCCGCCTGCGCAATCGCCACCATCGCCCCGGTCGCCACCGCTGCGATCGTCATGCCTACATATGCCAGCCGCCACGCAAACCGCAGATCCGCCTGTGCTCTGCCAAGTTCTTTGTCCAGCACCTCAATGGTCCGCTGGTTCTGACTTCTCAGTTCCATGCATTTCAGTTCTCTTCTCATTACGCTTCCTCGCTTTCTTCTTATAATTTTTGCACGGGTATTCCCGATCGGATTCCATACACCGCCAGCAACTCCAGCAGATCTTACACGACTTTTCTTTCATTTTCATATTTTGCAATCACATTATTGCGAATCTCCAGAAGCCGCAGCACGTACGCCCCAGACACCTTCCACGGCGCAGATTTAAGATTATGGAGCGTTGACATCGATACTCCCAGCTCACCAGCAAGTTTTTCATTTGTCCAACTGGTTCGAATCTTAATTTCGTTTATCCAATCCGCCGTGCAATAGCTCCATGATGGCTTTTTCTTAAATGCAGTTCTTTTCATTTCTTACACCTCCTTCTCATCCTCTGTTGCGAACAGAATTCCCCCTACTCAGCTAATGACATCTGAGCATTGGCATCCCGAATCAATCCGGTTCTATCGGCAAATCATCCGTCACACGCTTTTTGAACTTCTTCTGAATTTCTGCCGTTGATACTGGAACTCCTACAAGTTGTACAAAATGTCTCTCTCGCCCGCTGCTGTATGCAACATGGCACTCCTTGAATTTTCTGTCATATATCATGAATGCCATCCGCTTACTGGTAGCTCTCTGGTAAAGTTTAAGACATGGACTGGAGTCCGACCAAACCAGATAAAGGCATTCTTTTCCGCCGCCCTCCAACTCCGCATCCAGAAGCCAGTCCACTGATCTGTTTAAGACCTTTGACAGCTTTTCCAAATCATCCAAATCGATCCGGATCTTTACATTTTCAATTCCCACCAGCCGATGGGGTTTGATTCCTGACTGCTCTGCCAGCTTCTTCTGGGTCCATCCCATTTCTGCTCTGGCTTTGACAATGTTATTTGCAATGTCGCAATAAAAATCAAAGCCAATACGTTCCAGAATCTCGTTCTCAATAAAACGCATCTCTTTTGCCTCCCTTCTAGGTTCGCTCTCTTTATTGGAATACGCCTCTTTTTAATTGCCATCCCCATCCTTTTGCCCTATACTGTACTTACAGGCTTCCAAAAATGCCGAGTACAAAACAAAAGGAGACTCCCATGAGCATTAATTTTGATTCTCTTTTTTCGCACCCATTAGATTTATCGTGGGTAATTACAGCTGTTATTGCTATTGCTGCTTTTTTATCTCCCGTAGCTGTTGCTTTAATTAATAATCACCATGCATATAAAATGAAAAAGCTCGAATTCTGTCATGAAGAAAATATGAAAAAATTATCTCTTTCCCATGAAGCTGCTCAAAAGCAATTTGAAATTTATTATGCTGATAAAAAAACTGCTTTTAGTGAGGTACTTCGCTCCGCTGGTAACTTTACCGCTTCGAAGCAATCTCTTGAACGCTATCAAAATGTCCACTCCGCTGTCGATACAGCTCTTTTGTTCTGTGATTCCCAAAACCAAAAAACACTTATTTCGTTCATGGATAAAATCGACAACGAAGTCTTTGGTAGCGGATCCTCAAGAGAAGAACGAACAATGTATTCTTCCCTTATCGCATCTTTAGGTTGTGAACTTAATAAAGAACTAACTTCTACCAAGCAAATCGTAGAACGCGAATAGCGTAAACATGATCGATATAAACAGAGCCCATACAGGATACACCTTGTTATGTGGCTCTATTTTTTTCATAATCAGAACGCATAATGCTCCTAAAAGCCAGCAGCCAATTAACAATACTATCTTCATCCCTCTCACCTCCCTACTCCAACAGATCCTCGATCGCTATTCTGCTTCCGCGAAATACTCCACCGGAACGTCGAAGTATTTTGCAAGAATCAGAAGCTTGTCGAACTTCGGCGCATAGTTTCCATTCTTCCAATTAGAAAGTGTTGCTGTCGAAATTCCAGTATCTGCTGCAACTCTATAGTCTGTTATATTTCTCTTGTCTCGCAGCTCTGCATATTTTTTATACAAAATAGACACCTCCTTCTTTAAAATCTATTGACTTTAGCTAAGGTTTCTTATATAATCAAAGTACCACCTAAGTTATTTAAGAAACCAAAGCCTATGTCATTGTTTGTAGCTTAGATATCTTAGCTACATCCATACAATAGCATAGATATCTTAGCTTGTCAATATTTTTAGCTAATTTTTCTAAGCTATTCAGGCGGAAAGGACTATAATGTATGAGATTTTTGAACAGCTACTTTCCAAGTATGGAGTAACCGCCTATAAAGTAGCTAAGGAAACTGGTATTACTACTGCAACGCTGTCTAATTGGAAACAAGGGAAATACACTCCCAAGCAGGATAAGCTACAGAAAATTGCTGATTATTTCGGCGTGTCTTTAGAGTATCTGATGACCGGAAAAGAAGCGGTCGTAAAAGAAAAAGCCCCAGAGCTTACAGCCCGGGACGAAAGAGATATAAAGAAAGACCTCGACTCCCTGCGTGAGAAACTGGCCAATAAAGAATCTGGTCCAGCGGCATATGACGGGCAGGATATTCCGGAAGAAGATATTGATCTGTTTTTGGGACAGGTGGATCTTATGCTCCGCCGAGTAAAAATAAAGAACAAAGAGAAATACAATCCCAATAAAAACAAAAAGTAGGTGATCTGGGTTGAATGACTATGTCAGAAAAAAGGCCTTAGCTTATAGAAGAAAAATTAATACTTCTGATCCGTTTAAACTGGCCGACGCTCTTGGCATCGAAGTCATGACCTGCGACATTGGTTCCCGGCTCGGCTGCTATATGTATCTGAAACGGTCAAAGTGCATCTGGATCAGCGAATCTCTCGAAGGCAATGAGCGAATGTTTGTTATGGCTCATGAGTTGGGGCATGCAATTCTGCACCCGAAAGAAAACTGCTATTTTTTAAGGACTCACACCTTGCTGAATACGAAATTAGAAGTCGAAGCAAATAAATTTGCTGTGGAATTTTTAATTCCGGACGAAATATTAACAGAATATCTTAAATACAAAGAATGCTCCATCGAGCAGGTATCCAGATTATTGGGGTATCAAAAAAAATTAATTGAACTACGATTAAAATAGCTTTGGCATTTTAATAAAAAACACTAAGGAGAAAAGGTATGAAAAGAAAAATATTTTTTGTAGCATTGCTGTGTACATTCTCTTTGTCGGCTTGCGGCGGTGGAAACACATCGACAACCGAAACGCCAACAGAAAGCTCCGTCGAAGAAAGCACTGCAGAAGACAGCTCCGTTTCCGCTGATAACGATTCCGACGGCTGGGGAAGTGTACGAGCGTTAGGACTTGATAATTCAACCATGCTTTCTATTTATCAAGACTATCAGACCGCTTGGGAATCTTCACCAGAAGATCCGATTGCGAAAAGAGATTATGAAGCACAGGTTGATGAAGAGATTGCAGAAAAATATGGTATTTCAACAGATGATGCTTCTCACGTATATATGTATGTACTGGGAAACTACGATAAAATAGCTGCTGAAAACGGTGCTTCCGATACATCAGAAATTCAACTTCATTATGGCGATTTGCTTAGTACCACTGTAAACGGGACAACCATCGTCCTGAAAGCCAAGATTACATCTAGTTTGACTAAAAAAATGACCGTAGCTAGCTGCTTTTACGATGTATATGACGCGGTCGAAAAATATGGTCTGGATCAATATGATGAATTGCAATACTGGGCGGTCGCTGATATGACAGACGGAAGCGAACAAAAAGTTATTAGCTTTACTGTTTCGCATGATACTCTTGAAAAAATCGCCAATGGGGCGATTGTAGAGGGGCAGTTACAAAGCTATTCGACTGATGTATGGTTAAGCCCTGCTTTACAGTGATTTCCTAAAGTAGTCGATTTCGACCACTTTAAATAGCAAAACCGCCCGGTATTGGCGTACCGAACGGCTTTACATAGATTTTCTCTTACAGGATCACTCCCGGAAGATATAATCAAACTTGAACACTTTGAATTATATCATTCTTCCGGGCGCCCTGCAAGGGGTGTATTTCCTATACCCACCAAGGAGGATGATATCATTATGGCAAAACGCAAAAATTCACTCCCATCCGGGAACTTTCGTGTTCTGGCTTTAGATTACACAGATCCGGATGGTAAACGTCATTATAAGTCCTTTACCGCGCCGACCAAGAAAGAGGCGCGGATGCTTGCAGACGAATGGAAATTATCAAAGAAAAGGAACCGCGCCGAAAATATATCCGTTCGTGTCGCTGTCCAGCGATACAAGGACATGAAAGCAGCCGTCCTTTCCCCGTCTACCCTACGCGGCTATGCAGGACTCTTGCGGACGCACTTCCAGGGCAATTTCGGCAGCACACGCCTTAATGAATTGAACAGCCAGATTGTACAGATCTGGATATCTGATTTATCGAAAAGGCTTAGCCCTAAGACCGTCCGAAATGCCTATGCGCTTCTGACAGCGGCTCTCGATATGTTTGCCCCCGACCTTTCCATCCGCGTACAGCTTCCCGCCCGGAAGCACCCGGAGCTATATTGTCCGAACGACACAGATATTCAGCGCCTCCTGGCTGAATCTGCTGGAACCGATCTGGAAATAGCCATTCTTCTGGCTGCATTTGGTCCGCTTCGCCGTGGCGAAATCTGTGCTTTGACTTCCCGTGATATTAAAGAGAACACCATAACTGTCAGCAAAAGCATCGTGCGCAGCGAGGACAATGAGTGGATAACCAAGTCACCCAAAACCTACGGCAGCTATCGAACTATACAAATGCCAGAATTCTTTTTTAAACATATACGCGGTAAAAAAGGGGCACTGTGTAACCTGAACCCCGATCAGCTCACGCGAGAATTCGAACGGGTTCTGGATCTCTGCCAGCTCCCCCACTTCCGCTTTCATGACCTGCGGCATTACTCCGCGTCCATCATGCATGCGATCGGAGTTCCGGATCAATACATTATGCAGCGAGGCGGTTGGTCCTCTGACAATGTGATGAAATCCGTCTACCGGAATGTCATTGATTTGGAGGCAGAAAAGCAGAGTCAGCTGATCCTTGAACATTTCCAAAAAGTTGCAAACGTAAAATCATGCAACACGAAATGCAACACGATGCCTGAAAAGCATTGATATTAAAGGCTTCTTCGCGGGTTCAAGTCCCGCAGCCGGCAGATTTGAAGCCCCTTGAAAATATTGGATTTTTCCTTTATTTTCAAGGGGTTTCGGTGTTTTAAGGGAATTATCCGTCTTTCTTATCCTGTTTCATCTCCCGCCTTTTCTTCGTCATCAGACCGCCAATCCGCCCGCTCTCCTTGGCAGTCAGGCTTCTCCAGCCATACTGTCGTACCTTGTCCGCCAATCCAACTTCTTCCGCCACCTCATATTTCAGCCGCTCTGCCGGGGTCATTTTCTCAAAATCCACCTTATTTTCATCCATAAAAAACATACTCCTTTCCATCTTGTGTACTCAGAGTATGTCCATTTTCTGGAAATCTATTCGTATTGTCTTTCTCCGTTCAGCTGCTCTTTTACCTCATCCGACTCATCAAGCTCTTCCGGCAGCTGCTCCGTATCATCCCATATTTCCTCAGAATCACCCCAATTATATTTATCCTGAAAATTTTTTTCCTGATCGATCAGAAAATCCAGTCCGGCAGCTGCGCCTCCAATGGCAGCCCCGATCGATGTCACACCGATTCCCCCCACAAAGAGGACAGCGCCAATGATTGCCATTTTTTTCATCCATTTTTTCATTTTCCTATCCTCCTACGCCCTGGCTGACAGATAACCTGCCGCCTGACGGCAAAGCTGAATGATTCCCTTGACTGCCCACGGCAGAAATACACCGTAAAACAGGATACAGCCGCATATCAGAAGCAGACAGCTGCCCTCTGCCGCGATACCCAATCCGATGAACATCAGTCCCATCGCAAAATGTTCAAACAGACTCGCTGCACCCAGAACGAACAGCATAATTCCGCCAACAAACACCAGCACCGTCATCAGTCCCAGCACCACCAATATCGCTGCCAGTGCGACTGCCAGCCCAAAAACACTTCCCACAGTCCCCGTTACCAGCGAAAAGATAAATGGAAGAACTGCAAGCACTACCAGAACTGCCACAACCATTCCAATCTTGGAACCGGTTATTTTTTCTTTTAAGCAATGCAGCATCTCGCTCAGACGGCTTCTTTGATTCTCATTGGATGCCGCATTTTCTCCCGTTTCCTCATCCCGAAATTCCCGGAATGGGGCATCCTCGGTTCCAGCCTGAAATCCTGCTTCTTTTTCTCGTTCTCCCTGTTCTGCCCCACCGCTTCTGGATAAAGTCGTCCGCTTTTCTTCAAACCGGCTGTCATTGTACCCCCGGTCTGTAAATTCGCCGCCACTCCATTCACTCTGCAGCTCCGTCCGGATTACCTCGGCAATATGCTCCGGACTCTGAAATTCTGCAAGTACCTCTTCTTCCTTCTCCGGTCCCGCTTCCTCCAGATAATCGCGGTAATAGTCAATCGCATCCCGTTTTTCTTCTTCCGGAATATCCTGCAAGAGCGCTTCCAGCCTCTCTAAAAATGCTTCTTTTTTCATGATCTGCCTCTCCTTATCCCTCTTTCAGTATCTCTGAAATTTTTCCTGCATACACGTTCCACTCACCCCGGTAAAGATTCAGCTGAATCCGTCCCGCCTCCGTTATTTTGTAATACCGTCGGTTTCTGCCGTCGATCGCCCGGTCATATGTTTCCAGGCAGTCATCCTTCTGAAGCCGCCGCAACACCGGATAAAGCGTGGACTCCGATATTTCGATTGCCTGACGGACATCCTGCGTGATCTTATACCCATATGTTCCTTCTGCAGATTTTGATACAACTGAAAGGACGATCGCATCCAGAAGCGCAGCTCCTGTATTAAAAACCATCTTATCCCTCCTAAGATTCACTAATTCAAAATATAATATTTTTTCTTGTTTAATATTATATGTTATATAATATTGTATCTAAATTATATATCAGTGTACCTTCTTTGTCAATATTTTTCCAAATATCCTTATGACTCACTCCAATCCATCTTTCTGCTCCCACAACCCTTCACCACGCCGTATCCCGCTCCTCATCACGCAAAAAACAGACCGTACAACCTATGTTCCATCACATACGCCATACTGCCTGTTTTCATTTTTATCTTATTCAAGTCGAACATCCGTGAGACTTGGCGCGTGATTCTGGTCAGCAAAGCTGACATATTCCTATCAGAATCACTGCGCATCCTCGCGGAGCGTTTATCTCAGTTGGAGACCCAACTCCCACTGAGACAAATTTGCTATTACTCACCACCTGAAGAGGCGGGAGTCTTCTCGACTGAGATAAAATCACCAAATAGCTTTCTACAGCGCCAGAAACAGCCAGCTCTTTCTTCCAATCCCAGAAATACCCAACTGCGTTCCGGTCAAGAATACCATGCCCCACGCCATCGCAAAAACGGCTGCCACCTCCACATTCTTCCTGTGGAAGTGACAGCCTGATGATTCTTTCATCCTCCGTCTGACGCACTATCTGTCCGATGAGAAACTGGCGTCAACCGTTTGATTAGTTTTCTTCTGCTTCCTGATTCTCAAGAGCTTTCATGCTCAGGCTGATCTTGCGGTCTGCCTCGTTGAAATCAACTACCTTAGCAGTGATAACCTGTCCTACGCTCAGTACGTCGGATGGTTTGTCAACATGCTCTCTGGAAATCTGGGATACGTGAAGAAGTGCATCTACACCTGGCTCCAGCTCAACGAATGCGCCGAAATCAGTCATACGTGCTACCTTGCCTTCTACTACGTTGCCTACAGCATATTTCTCAGCTGCGTTTGCCCACGGATTGCTCTCCGGGAACTTTAAGCTCAGAGCGATCTTCTCGCCGTTGATATCTTTGATCAGAGCTTTTACTTTATCGCCTACTTTGAAAACCTTCTTCGGATTCTCAACTCTGCCCCAGGACATCTCAGAGATGTGAAGCAGACCGTCAGCGCCGCCAAGGTCGATAAATGCACCGAAATCAGTTACATTCTTAACAACACCTTCTACGGTCTGACCAACAGCGATCTTCTCGAATAATTCTTTCTGCATAGCAGCTTTCTTCTCAAGCAGGATCTGCTTGCGGTCGCCGATGATACGGCTTCTTCTTCCGCTCGGATTGAACTCGGTAACTACGAACTCAATCTCCTGACCTGCGTACTTGGATAAGTCTTTATCATAAGTATCAGAAACCATGCTTGCCGGAATGAATACACGGGTTCCCTCAACCTCTACTACGAGGCCTTTCTCCATAACCTGTGTAACTTTCTCTTTCAGAACTTCCTTGTTCTCGAAAGCTTCTTTCAGACGTTTCAGACCCTTATCAGCAGCCAGTCTCTTGTAAGATAAAGCAGCCATGCCCTCTCCGTCGTTTACTTTCAGAACTTTTGCTTCCAGTTCGTCGCCGACCTGAACTTTGGTTCTAAGATCTACGCCCGGCTCATTGGTGAATTCGCTTCTTGTGATGATGCCTTCGGATTTGCTTCCAGCGATGCTGAGAATGATTTCGTCTTCCTTGACACCGATAACCTGACCGGTAACAGCCTCTCCTGTACGTAATCTCTTGAATGATGATTCTTCAAACATTTGTTCAAAACTTAATTCTGACATTAGTATGAACCTCCTCGATAATTTGATTTGGGGTCGATGCCCCGGCTGTAATACCTACGCTGCGCACAGTACCTGTTATCTCAGGCTTGAAATCTTCCAGTGTCTGAATGTAGTAAGTGTGTTTACATTCCCTGCGGCAAATCTCATACAACTTTTGTGTGTTAGAACTGTTCTTGCCTCCAATCACAATCATAACATCAACCTGTGAAGCTATCTGCCTCGCCTCAACCTGTCTCTCCTGTGTTGCATTGCAAATCGTATTTAAAACAAGTATATCATAATACGTTTTTGAAATTTTTTCAACTAAATCTTGAAATTTATTGTAGTTAAATGTCGTCTGCGCCACGATACAGAGCTTTTCATCCGGTCTGAGTGCCAGATTTTCAAATTCCTCCAGTGACTCGACTGCCAGAGTATACTCATTTCCCCAGCCTTTGATACCCTCGACCTCCGGGTGGTGCTCATTTCCCACGATAATCACGCGGCGTCCGGCTTCGCACTGTTCCCGGACAATCTTGTGGATCTTTTTGACAAATGGACAGGTCGCGTCCACAAGCTCCAGTCCCTGGCGTTCCAGGAGTTCATAGATCTCCCTGCCTACGCCGTGGGAACGGATGACGACCACGCCTTCTTTCAGGGCTTCCAGTTCCTCCTTCGAATTGATGACCTGTACGCCCTTCTCTTCCAGATCCCGCACCACCTCTTCATTGTGGATGATGGGACCGTAGGTATAGATCGGCTTCTTCCCCGTCGCTATCTGATCATATACCTTCTCGACTGCCCGCTTCACGCCAAAGCAGAAGCCAGCCGTCTTCGCAACTGTGATTTCCATGTTCCTGCCCGCTATTCCTCCTATTCCTCATCGTCTTGGATAAATAAATCCCCTCTGTCTCCTTCATAAAATCCACCTTTGCTCCTGTCTCTCATAGCATCCCGCGAATTCTCCAGAATAGAAATTCTTCCGCCTTTAATCGGCAACTCATTTACCCTCATTGTTATAGTCTATCATACTTTAGACTGCTGGTAAAGTCTAAATCGACGTAAAATTATATAAAATTTACACGATTAACTGATTTTGCAACCACATTCCGGAATTTACG
This sequence comes from Clostridium sp. AF35-15, assembly GCF_003477745.1. Taxonomy (NCBI): domain Bacteria; kingdom Bacillati; phylum Bacillota; class Clostridia; order Eubacteriales; family Clostridiaceae; genus Clostridium; species Clostridium sp. AF35-15. Next base: position 13,873 of record NZ_QUDY01000012.1, read on the forward strand.
CCGCATTCAGTCCCTGTCTTCGGAAATTGCCGTTACTCCTTTTGCCTCCCGGCAGCCGGATCGGCGTCCGGATCATCCGACCGGATGCCTGCCAGACGCATAAACTCACGCATCGCCGCCGTCACATAACGCCCCCGCTTGACCGAAAATGTGATCTCCCGCTCAGACAACGGGTCGTCTATCTTATAATAGACCAGCCTCGGGTCCTCCGGACGCCACTGTACAATATCAGAACGCACAAACATCGCTCCAACCCCATTGGAGACGATATTTAAAGAAGTCAGCACCTGATCCACCATCATCACAGTTTTCATCGTAAAACCGCTGTTGCGGCACATTTTCGCGCCTCGTTTATACATATCATTGCCCGGTTTCATCGTGATAAACGGCACATCCTTAAATTCCTTTAACGGAACTGCCTCCACCTCCGGTTTTAAAAAGGACTTGGACAGAATCTCCTGCCTGGACAGTCGGTATGGCTGCAGCTTCCGGTTAACTGGAAAACTTTCCGGAACTGCCAGAATCAGATTTTCCTTCCGGAATAAATACCGTTTGATCGAAGTATCGTCCTTCTCCATCGCCGTCTCCAACACCAGATCCAGCGACTCATTTTCCAACCCCGCTTTCAGCTCCCGTGTATTTCCTTCTGTTAGGTCAATCGTAACCTGCGGATATTTTGTCTGAAAACGGGCAATCAGATCCGGATACACAAACGAGCAGAAATAAGATGCACCGCCGAGCGCCAGCGTGCCGCCCTGAAGCCCCGCAATATCTTGAAAATACCGTTCCAAATTCCGTTCCAGAAAAAGAATCTTTTCAACGGTACGGATGTAATACGCGCCCTCCTTCGTCACCGTCAGCGGAATCGTACTGCGATCAAAAATCGGCGCTCCCATCTCTTTCTCTGCCTTCCGCACCATGTTGCTGAGTGCTGGCTGGCTGATAAAAAGCTTCTTCGCCGCTTTGGAAAAACTCTTTTCTTTGTAAACCTCATACACGTACTTCATTTCATTCAGCATTTGTCAATTCCCCCTGTCCATTTTCCATCCTGCTTTGCTTAAACGAATATAACCGCCATATCTAACAGTTATTTTTTATTGTTATTATTTTATCATAAGATTTCTATATCTGTAAACAAATAAACTGTATTTTCCGTCCATTTGTCGTTTTTCAGACAGAATCCAGCTTGTTTTACGAAACTTCCAGGTGCGTGAATCAGCACTCAAAAGAAGCTGCGAACACCTGCGCTCTGCACATCTAAGGCAGCTAACCTGCGTCCACAGCTTCCATTTTTAATATGGAGGTTTATTCAATTCCTAAGCTTTTACAAATTCCTGATGTTTTATATTGCGGCTGCTCAAGGGGAAATCACAGCCGCAATTCATGCAGTCTTTCATTGACAATTCGTTCTTGATATTTCTTAATATATAGCCATATTATTTGTCGCCCAAACAAACAACCTTGCCGTCTTTTACGATCAGAACTTCTTCTGGTGTTCCCTCGTCGAAGATAACGGTCGGATTGTACTGTACCATGTCGATATGTACGGTCGAACGTGCCGGCTGTCCATAGTAGAAGCCGTTGCCCATTGCGATGTGGCAGGTTCCTCTTGCCTTCTTCTCTTCCTCGAAGTCTCCGTTGAACATACAAGCCGGGTTAAGTCCAAGTCCGATCTCTGCGATGTTGTCGGAATCTTTAACTTCTGCGATCTGACGGCGGATTTCTTTACAAATCTTCGGATCGCCGCCAACTACCTCTACGATGCGCCCTTTTTCGATTCTTAACTCAACCGGTGTGGTCGGGCATCCATAGTAGCAGATAGGTCCATCAATTACCAGTTTGCCATGGGTTGTGTCGATCACCGGTCCTAAGGAAACCTCGCCGTCAGACCAAGCCATTGCATCGCCCGGATTTCTCGCGATACCGCACTCGATGATCGGCTCCATCTGATTCATTTCCATGTACAGGTCGGTACCAGCCGGTGTGGTGATGTGAGCCATCTTATGACCTCTCCAGATAGCCTGCAGTTTCTCGCCATCTGCGTAAACTGCTTCGTAGTCTGCCAGAGCGCCGCCTCGTGTGAAGTTGTCGATATTTCTTAAGCAGATAGAAACCTCGCGAAGTTTCTTCTGGTTGATGAGCTCTTTCAGGTGGTTATTGTAGATAGCTGCACCGGATGCGGTGGTCATGCCGACAAATACATCGCAGGCATCCATGCCAAGTTCCAGAGATTTCGGGAAGATGGTTGCTTTGTCTTTTCCACGAATCGGCATCATGTATACGCCGTACTCAGCGCCGCAGTTTAAAGCGGCTGCTGCCATCGCCTGGGTCATTCTCTCATCGGTCTGAGGGTCAACGACAATCAAAACTTCCTCGCCCGGTTTAACAGCCATCAGGTTGCCAAGAAGATACTGTGCACGTTCCATACATTCGATAATTCTGTTATCACTCATAACTCATTCTCCTCGCTTTTGTTATTATTTGACAGTCTCTGCATCCAGCCGATTTAAGCTATCTGCCTGTCATTGTTCTCTGTTTCATAGCTGTTTATTTAGTTTTTTCTGTTCCTCATGAGGTTTGACTATATACTATCAAACCCGCACACACTTATAAACAAATATACCCATTTGCGAATATGTTATAAATATTTCGTGATAAGGGGTTTACCATCCTGCTGGAAGCATTCCCAGTGCGCTGAAAATTGCGTAGAATACGGTACTGCCGTACAGCAGGACGATAATCGCCTGCATCGGCTTGCTTGCCATCCAGCCGCAGTTCCATACCGGCTCAATGTCACCTGTTTTTCTTGCTCGGGAGGCGGTACTTCACATCCAAATCAGACTTAAAAATACCAAGAATCCCCGTTCAGCCGATACACTGGCTGAACGGGGATTCCTGGCGTCATACAAAACAGTAAGGTATATTTATATGGTTATAATTGGGGTGAACTGTCTAGTTGGATGCAATAGTTTTATTTGTCGCCCAAACAAACAACCTTGCCGTCTTTTACAATCAGAACCTCTTCTGGTGTTCCCTCGTCGAAGATAACGGTCGGATTGTACTGTACCATGTCGATATGTACGGTCGAGCGTGCCGGCTGTCCATAGTAGAAGCCGTTGCCCATTGCGATGTGGCAGGTTCCTCTTCCCTTCTTCTCTTCCTCGAAGTCTCCGTTGAACATACAAGCCGGGTTAAGTCCAAGTACGATCTCTGCGATGTTGTCGGAATCTTTAACTTCTGCGATCTGACGGCGGATTTCTTTACAAATCTTCGGATCGCCGCCAACCACCTCTACGATACGTCCTTTTTCAATTCTTAACTCAACCGGTGTGGTCGGGCATCCATAGTAGCAGATAGGTCCATCAATTACCAGTTTGCCATGGGTTGTGTCGATCACCGGTCCTAAGGAAACCTCTCCGTCAGACCATGCCATTGCATCGCCCGGATTTCTCGCGATACCACACTCGATGATCGGCTCCATCTGATTCATTTCCATGTACAGGTCGGTACCAGCCGGTGTGGTGATGTGAGCCATCTTATGACCTCTCCAGATTGCCTGCAGCTTCTCGCCGTCTGCGTAAACTGCTTCATAATCTGCCAGTGCGCCGCCTCTTGTGAAGTTATCGATGCTTCTTAAGCAGATGGAAACCTCGCGAAGTTTCTTCTGGTTGATGAGCTCTTTCAGGTGGTTATTGTAGATAGCTGCACCGGATGCGGTGGTCATGCCGACAAATACATCGCAGGCATCCATGCCAAGCTCCAGTGACTTCGGGAAAATGGTTGCTTTGTCTTTTCCACGAATCGGCATCATGTATACGCCGTACTCAGCGCCGCAGTTTAAAGCGGCTGCTGCCATCGCCTGGGTCATTCTCTCGTCGGTTTGAGGGTCAACGACAATCAAAACTTCCTCGCCCGGTTTAACAGCCATCAGGTTGCCAAGAAGATACTGTGCACGTTCCATACATTCGATAATTCTGTTATCACTCATAGTTTTAATCTCCTTTTCTTGTTTTGTCTGGTTTCCTTAAATTTTTGCACCTTTGCAAGTGGGAATTATTTCTGTTTTTTTCCTTTTTATCCGGAAAACGTGGACTTTTCAGAACCGGGTGTTCCATATTCCATCTTTGATTCACGTTCTGCACAAATTTGTCGTTTCCCCGCTTTCCGGGTTCCATACATAACTACTGCCCAGATATATTTCACATTTCATACGAATCCGGGATGTCTCTTTCTAAAACTCAAGCTGCCTTTTTGGCTTCTCCCTGATTGAAAATCTCGTGATCCAGTTCGCCCTCCATCTGAGAAATGCAGACAGATGCTACCAGGTCGCCTACAGAGTTAGTAGATGTGTGAATCTGGTCGATGATACGATAGATTCCAGCTACCAGTGCGTATGCATCCAGCGGAAGTCCCATCTGCGTCATCAAGGTTAAGCTGATAACCAGACCAATCTGCGGAGTTGCTGCACAGCCAACGCTTAAGAAGGTTGCCTGTACAACCAGCATAATCTGCTGCTGAATACTTAACTCTACGCCGTACAGCTGTGCGGCAAAGAGAACAACGATACCAAAGTATGCACACGTTCCGTTCATCTGAGCGGTACATCCAAGTGGAAGTACGAAACTCGCAATATCTCTCGGAACGCCCATCTTCTTCGGTGCTACTTCCATTGATACCGGAAGAGCTGCTGAAGAAGTACAGGTACTAAATGCGATCATCCAAGGTTCAAACGCTTTGCGCCAGAACTTCATCGGATTTACCTTTCCAATCACGATAAGGAAAATGCTGTATCCAACAGTACTCATGATAATGCAGGCAAGATAATCAGTTAAGATGAATTTCAGAACCGGTCCGAAGATGGCAACGCCATATTTTGCAAGTGCTACAGTCATCAAACTGAATACGCCGTAAGGGATGATTCCAAGAATCATGTCGATAACCTTAAACATCGTCCGTGAACAAAGGCTGATGATGTCACATAACTGCTGTGCTTCCTTGCCAATGCTGATGATGGCAAATCCAAGAAACAGGGAAAAGACGATAATCTGCATCATCTCGCCGCTTGTCAGTGCCTGAAATGGGTTGGACGGAATTAAGTCGAGCAGTGTCTGGTAGATACCCGGAAGTTCTTTCACCTCCATTGCTGTCTCTGCCGTTCCCAGCTGCAAGCCACGTCCCGGTTTGATGATATTGGCAAGTATCAGACCGATGGTTGCTGAAATACCGCCAGTTGCTAAAAACCAGATGATGGTTTTAACGCCGATGCTTCGAAGTTTCTTGATATCGCCCAGCGAAAGTGCCGCGTCGATGATACAGAAGAACACCAGCGGGACGACAATCATCTTGATCAACTTGATAAACAAATCTCCAATGAACTGGAAGAACGGAAGGACATATCCGTTAATGATCTCATTCTCCACGCCGCCCATAAAATTTAAGACGTAACCAAACGCGATACCTGCAAACAATGCAATGAATATTTTCACGTACAACGGAGTTCCTTTTTTCTCCGCCCCATTTTTAGTTTTCTCCACCATGTAATACCCCCTTATGTAATGGTTTTTTATTTCTCGTGTTCCTCATGAGGTTTGACTACATAGTATCAAAAAGCCAGATTATTATAAACAAATATATCGAATTGCGAATAAGTTATAATAATTCAGTGATACAGAGTTAGTTCTGACTTACTTTTTTATATATTGTCTCCACAATAAAAATAATTTTATTTTTGCAAATCAGTTCCGTGCTGTTTTCTGTAAAATACTAAAAGCGGGTAAAAGTTTTTTTGCTTTTACCCGCTTCTTGCTTGAACCTTCTTCTTAAAGGTTCCTATTTAATTTCTATTTATTTCGTCTGCATCATCTGATTTTTTAGAAATGGCATTACATATGAACCAGCTTAGCTTTTACTGGTTATCCGAAACATAAACCGCTGCTTCTGTTCCTGCAGTCGAACCAAACACAACCGCCTCGGTCAGCTCATTGCCGGAGAGCACACCTTCACCGTCTACTGCCGCTGACAGGATCGGACCTGCTGCATAAAGACCATTGATCAGCTCGCCGCTATCTTTGTTTAGCTGTTCCGCATTGTTGCTGACAACCAAGGCAGCTGCCTTTCCATCTGCCTCATATACCTGAGATTCCTCAAAAACCGGAATCAGGGAGACATCGGTCGCTACCAGTGCCAGGCAGTCAATCTCCTGATCCTTGCCGTCCACCGTCACAGTGATGCGGTCAAGCGCACCTTCTTCATCGTAAGCGACGCTCTTTAATTCTGCCTTATATTCAACCGGAATCTTCAGCTCTTCGACTTTTTTAAGCAGCGCTTCCTGTGCAAGCTCGTTCAGATTTCCCTCTTTTGCCGGGAAACTGCGGGCCACCGAGGAACCTGCCTCCTGTGCCAGATCGCCATACTCCATTCCCAGTGTGTCGGCAAGCCAGTCTTTCGCCTCTTCGCTGTTCTCCGATACATATGCCGCCATATCCGAATTGTTCGTATTATTTCCTGCCGTCATAATATCGGACAGATAAATCTCAAAATCATCCGTAAGATTCGCCTGGAACTGCTCATCCGTATCGGCTGCATTAACATACGGTGCCATCTCCGTCATATCTGCCGCCAGCTCTTCGCCCGGTGCCAGAATCAGGATCTTCGACGGATCCATGCCCTCGGCTGCCGCCTGAACCGCCGCGATCAGTCCGGCGCTGTCTCCACCTGCGATGACAAGCTGTGCATCCGATGCTTCTGCCTCTCCGGTCGCTTCGGTTGCTTCCTCGCTTGCCGCTGCACTCTCTGTTGTATCTGCCTTACTGCCGCATCCCGCCAGTGCCGCTGTTCCCAGAACCGCTGCCGCCGTCAGAATCCCTGCCTTTTTAACTGTATGGAATGATTTTTTCATAATCGTTCTCTCCTTTCCCTCTCGCCGGAGTTCCTGCAGCTGTCTTCAAACATGCACAGTACCTCTCGGTTGTGGATTTCAGTCTAACATAGAACCTGCGGCGAATCAATTAAGGTTTCTTTAATTCTTACGGAGGAAAAAACGAAATTTTCTGTTACTTACACAAATCCGCAATCACCTGTGCAAAAATCTTCGCGCTTGCCACCAGATCACTCACATAGGCAAATTCATCCGCCCCATGCATACGGTTGTCCACGCCCGGCATCGACGCGCCAAATGCAACGCCGTTTTTCAGGTCATGCACATATGTGCCGCCGCCGGTGTAGTTGCACTCGCCCTTGTTGCCGGTATAAAGCTCATAAGCATTCAGAAGTGTTCTGACAAACTCGGAATTGCCATCTACAAAATGCGGCTCTCGCAGCTGCGGGGACTCCAACTTCATGCCGTGGGACGCAAGTTTTGCCTCCACCGGTTTCAACAGGTTGTCATCATTGCCGCCGATCGGGAAACGTCCGTCAAAGTACGCTTCCATCCGTGTCTCCGTCATCGTAAGCATCGTGAATGCCAGAGACAGCGCTCCGGATCCTTCTGCCTGCATCGCCACGCCAAGCGCCTTTCCCTCGGTATCATTCCACGGGAAGCACTCAGTCAGGCTGTGAATCAGCTTCGTCTGTCCGCAGGATGCAAATGGCAGGCGATCCAGAAGCAGAAGCAGGGATGCCAGCGCATTTTTGCCTTCCTCTGGTGTCGAGGCGTGTGCGCCCTCACCGACTGCGGTGATCACGATCACATCTTCCTCTGCCTGAAGCTCAAACTGTACGCCAGTCTCCTTCGTCACGCCCTCTGCCATCGGACGTACCTCTTCCTCGGTCAGTCCTGTAATTGTCGCATGCGCCTTGCCCGGAACAACATTGATCTTGATGCCAGCCTCGATGGACAGGATCCGCGCATTCTCCGTCGATACCTCAAAAGAAGCTGTCACATGCCCCGGGAAACGTCCTTTTTCGATATTGATAACCGGGAACGAAGCATCCGGGGAAAATGTCATCGGCGCTTCCTTCTCCACTTTATAATAATGTTCAATATCGCTGCTGCCGCACTCCTCATCCGTTCCCAGAATCAGGCGGACATTTTTTGTCACCGGGATTCCCAGTTCTTTGACCGCACGCATCGCATACAGAGCTGCTACCGCCGGTCCCTTGTCATCCGCCGTGCCGCGTCCGTACAACTTTCCGTCTTTTACAATCGGTTCAAACGGCTGTGTCACAGTCCAGCCCTCGCCTGCCGGGACAACATCCAGGTGTGCCAGAATATCTAGCTGGTGCTCACCGTCGTTTAAATCGGCGGTTCCTACATAATTATCGTAATTGTTGATGGAAAATCCATACTCTTCCGCCATTTTGAGTGCCTGTGCCAGTGCGCGGCTCGGACCTTCGCCGAACGGATCGCCCTCCTGGTATGCCGAACGCTCGCTGTTGATGCTGCACAGCGCGCATATGTCATCTAACATCTCCTGCTTGTGCGCCTCGATATACTGCTCGATTTTCTTTTTATACATAAATCTTCCGCCTCGTTCTTTTCCTTTGGTTATTATTTGGACAGAATTCCAGCCAGTACCTGGTTCACTACCTTTCCGTCTGCCTTGCCCTTTACCTTCGGCATCAGGGTTTTCATGATTTTGCCCTTGTCAGACGGTGCCGGATTTTCAATGCCAAGCTCTGCCAGAACACTTTTGATCACCTCTGCGATCTGCTCTTCGGTCAGATCCTCCGGTGCAAATTCCTGATAAACTGCCAGACGTGCCTGTGCCTCCTCGCGGATATCCGCACGATCTGCCGGAGCCAGTTCCAGAGTCTCCTTCGTCTGCTTGATCTCTTTCTTTACAACTGCGTCCGCCTCTTCCTCAGTCAGCGGAGAACGCTTGTCGATCTCCGCATTTTTCAGTGCGGATAACAGCATGGATAAGGAATCTTTTCTTGCTTTGTCTTTTGCTTTCATGGCTTCTACCATGGCTGCACGTACTACATCTACTCTGCTCATATGAAATGTCTCCTTTTCTGATTTTTTCTATATTTTCACCATGCCCAGGTGGGACGATGGGGACTCTCTCTTGTTTCACCATGCCCAGTGGTGCGATAGGGACTCTCTCTTGTTTTACCATGCCCAGAGGTGCAAAACCTGCGGTTTCGCACCCCTGTCCGGCTGCGCCGTATAGCAGAAATCCCCCTTTCAGCGCCTGAAAAATAAATTTTCCATTCGCTGAAACGGTGCTTTCCGCTACATGGCTTTAGTTACGCCCAAACTCGCTTAACTTAAGCTTCGGATTCCGCTCTTCCACCATTCCCACACTCCAGCTGTTGACAAACAGAAGCAGTGGATTGTCTTTGAGGTCTTTGATCCGCTTCATATCCGAAGTTCCCTGAATCTTGGCAACGTCGATTTCGTCAGCGTTTTCTACCCAGCGGATGTACTCGTATGGAAGCTTTTCCAGCTTGACTTCTACATTGTACTCATTTTCCAGACGGTAGGTCAGTACCTCGAACTGGAGGACGCCGACTACGCCGACGATGATCTCTTCCATACCTGTGTTGAACTCCTGGAAGATCTGGATCGCACCTTCCTGGGCGATCTGGCTGATGCCCTTGATGAACTGCTTGCGCTTCATCGTGTCCATCTGGCGCACGCGTGCAAAATGTTCCGGTGCGAACGTAGGAATGCCTTCAAATTCTACCTTTTCACCTGTACAGAGTGTATCACCGATCGAGAAAATACCCGGATCGAATACACCGATGATATCGCCCGCATATGCCTCCTCGACGATCTTTCGATCCTGCGCCATCATCTGCTGTGGCTGGGAGAGACGGATCTTGCGTCCGCCCTGCACATGCGTTACTTCCATGCCTGCCTCAAATTTGCCGGAACAGATACGCATAAATGCGATACGGTCGCGGTGCGCCTTGTTCATATTTGCCTGAATCTTGAAGACAAACGCGCTGAAATTCGGAGAGAACGGATCCACCATGCCGGTTGTCGTATTTCTCGGCAGCGGCGAGGTTGTCATTTTCAGGAAATGCTCCAGGAATGTCTCTACACCAAAGTTTGTCAGCGCCGAACCAAAGAATACCGGGGATAAATTTCCTCGGCTGACACGCTCCATATCCAGCTCATCGCATGCGCCGTCCAGAAGCTCGATATCATCCATCAGCTGCCGATGGTAGTCTGGACCGATGATGGAGTTAACCTCATCGCCCTCTAACGAGAACTCCTGAGATGCGACCTCCTTCTGTCCGCCCATTGCTGCTGTGAAAGTTGTGATCTTCTTTGTGGCACGGTCATACACGCCCTTAAAATTCTTACCGCAGCCGATCGGCCAGTTGACCGGACAGGTACGGATACCGAGCACGCTCTCGATCTCATCCATCAACTCAAACGGATCGCGCGCCTCGCGGTCCATCTTGTTGATAAAGGTAAAAATCGGGATGTGGCGCATAACGCAAACCTTGAAAAGCTTGATCGTCTGCGCCTCGACACCCTTAGAACCATCGATGACCATGACCGCCGAATCGGCTGCCATCAGAGTACGGTAGGTATCCTCCGAGAAATCCTGATGTCCCGGTGTATCCAGGATATTGATGCAAAATCCCTCATAATTAAACTGTAATACGGAAGAGGTAACCGAAATACCTCTCTCCTTCTCTATCTCCATCCAGTCAGAAACCGCGTGCTTGGCCGCTTTTCTTCCCTTGACCGTACCAGCCAGGTTGATCGCGCCTCCGTAGAGAAGAAACTTCTCCGTCAGGGTTGTCTTACCAGCATCCGGGTGGGAAATAATGGCGAATGTACGCCGTTTTTTGATCTGCTCCGCTATATTTTCCAAAAAAATCTTCCTCCAAACTTACTACCATTCTTCAACTTTGTCTAAACGTATTTATTCTATATTATTTTAAACGAATACGCAAGTCCAAGTTACGGTTCACTCACGCGCGATCGGTAACAGATCTTAAAAACATTTTTCATCTTCTTCTTGATCCTTTTCTTTAAAAAACATATAATCATACTATTAACGTGGATATATAATAAATAGTAACAGTTGAACATATGAAACCGTTGCGATAACTATACAATCAACATTTTATAAGAGATGTTGATTATTGTAGAGATGCAGGAGATATAAAGGAGTTATTTTATGATTCTAGCTATCGACGTTGGAAACACCAACATTATTATCGGCGTGATCGACGCAAAAAAAACGTATTTTGTAGAACGCATCACGACCACCATCGGAAAACCGAATCTGGAATATGCCGTGGCGCTGAAAAGTATTCTTGAAATTTACCATATCGCCCCAGATCAGCTTGATGGTGCGATCGTCTCCTCGGTCGTTCCGCCGCTTAACCGGACGATTCTTGCCGCCATCCGTAAAATAACGGGACTAAACGCAATGCTGGTCGGTTCCGGCATGAAAACCGGCTTAAACATCCTGATGGACAACCCGAAATCCGTCGGCAGCGATATGATCGTAAACGCAGTCGGTGCCCTTGCAGAGCATGAACCGCCAATCATCATCATCGAAATGGGAACCGCTACGACCATGTCTGTCATCGACAAAAACGGACGCTATGTCGGCGGCGCGATCCTGCCGGGACTTCGCGTTTCCCTCGACAGCATGAGCGCCAGCACTGCCCAGCTGCCGCGCATCAGCCTCGATACGCCGCGCCGTGTCATTGGCAAAAATACCATAGACTGCATGAGAAGCGGCGTCATATTTGGCAATGCCGCGATGATCGACGGTATGCTGGATCGCATCGAGGAAGAACTCGGAGAGAAAACTTCCATCATCGCCACCGGCGGCATCTCCAAGATTGTCCTGCCGCTCTGTTCGCATACGATCACGTATGATGGGGCGCTGTTGATGAAGGGATTACTACATTTATATGAAAAAAACAGAAGAACCGAATAATCAAAAAGGCTGTCTCTCGGCAGATGTATCTATATGATACATTCTGATGGGAGACAGCCTTTTTATCACAGTTTATTATGCTGACATCTATTCATTACCGGTCACGGTCACAGCAGCATTTATTTTACAACCTTCAGCTTCATATTCTCTTTCTCAATCCGATCCAGCTTCTCGCCGTCCAGACGGAGTGCAAATCCAAACGGATTTACCACGATTCCATTCACGTAATCCAGATATTTTTTCAGATCGCGGAAGCGGACTTCCATTGCTCCAAACTGATGTTTACGGTCAAATTTGCCAAATTCTACTAAATCCGTAAATGCCGGGTAATAGCGTACACCCTTTCCGGTGGTCAGAACCGGTACTGCCGTCGTCTTCTGCGGGTCAGCAACCGGAACCAGCAGACGCGCACCGTAAAGCTCTTTGCACATCAGATCCTGCATCTGTGGGAATGCCTGGTGCTGTACCAGTGCCTGATAGAACTGATTTGCAGAACGGACCAGGGACGGGTTCATCACGATCTCGGATGTATCCTTTGGTTTCTCGATGATGCTGAACAGCGACATGGACATATGATTTTCCTGTCCCTTGTCGATCACAACTGCCTCAAAACCGCTGCGGTAGAGGTCGTTGAAAAAGGAAATACGCTGTAATGGGCGGATCTCCAGTACCTTCGTCTCTACACCGACCATCTCCAGCCCTTTCACGAACTCATCTGCATACTCGCGGCTGGTGTAAAGGAAAGCAGCCGCCTTGCCGTTCTCTGCACCCAGGAAGAAGTTTTTCGTCGCATGGACAGTCACAACAAACAGTCCCGGCTCTCTCTGAAGCAGCTCCAGAACCTCTCCCATCACTTTTTTATCTGCTTTATCCTGATGTTCTTTCATCAGCTTACGTAATTTCTCCATTTGAATTCCTCCGGCTCTTTTTAATGTACTCTCGGAATCTTTCTGTGCTTGATTTTGTGAGATGATTTTTTGTCAGCTGTGCCCAAATTTCTGAGGCGTACGCGGTGCGTACGTTGATGAAATTCGGGTACGGCTGGCGGAAAATCAGCCACAAAAGCGAGTGCAGAAAAGACTCCGAGAGTACATTTTATCATGCGCGAGGCTCAATCCGCCTGCGCCTGTCTTTTCTACTCTGTCTGCTGTCCATGACTGCCTGAGTGTCGCATCGCCAAGCTGCCTTTATCACTATATCAGATGGAATACTCCGCTCAACCCCAGTTCAGATAACAGTCATCTGCTTGATTTTCAGATTCTTTTTGCAGACTATATCTCCTATATTTTAACACAGAGCCGCCAAACAATCAATCAGAAGAATCTCACACAATCCCTATAACACAATCCCTATCAACATTCAGCTCAAATAATGCTTCATGCTTTTTAACGCACTCTTCTCCAGCCGTGACACCTGCGCCTGCGAAATATGGATTTCTTCGGCAACCTCTGTCTGGGTCTTTCCCTCAAAAAAGCGCATATCAATAATGCGGCGTTCCCGGTCCGGCAGGCGCTGCATCGCCTCCCCCAGCGACAGATCCTCGACCCAATGTTCCTCTGAATTTTTCTTGTCACTGAGCTGATCCATCACGTAGAGCGGATCGCCGCCGTCCGTATAGACCGGTTCGTACAGGCTGACCGGGCTCTGGATAGCATCGAGCGCATACGCAATCTCCTCTTTGCTGACTCCCAATTCTTTGGCAATCTCGCAGAGTGTCGGCTCCTTTGACTGCTTTTTCAGCAGATTTTCACGGGTATAGATCGCTTTGTATGCCGTATCGCGGAGCGACCGGCTGACCCGGATTGAATTGTTATCCCTCAAATACCGTTTCACCTCCCCCAGGATCATCGGAACCGCATACGTCGAAAAACGGACATTCTGGGTAATATCAAAATTATCAATCGCCTTGATGAGGCCGATACAGCCAATCTGGAACAGATCGTCCACATTTTCCCGGCTGCCCGAAAAGCGCTGTATTACACTGAGCACCAGCCGCAGATTCCCCTTGATATACTGTTCTCTTGCCTCCCGATCGCCCTTTAGAATCCGGCGAAACAGTTCTTCTTTCTCCTCATTACTTAAAAGAGGCAGCTTGGATGTATTGACCCCGCAGATTTCCACTTTATAGACCGGCATTTCCATTCCCTCCGTATGATGGACGATCAACGCAAACGGTTGAATCGTTTTGATTTTTGTTTTGTCACCTATACATTAGAATGGACAATTCAAAGCTCATTTATACCCGGACAAATGAGAACCGTTTTCACTCATTCCAATTTCTTGCCTTTTCTGCCGTTCCATAGTAAAATATATTTTCAGGGGTTTTACGATCAATATTATTTATAGAAAATAGAATTCAACCACAAGGAGATCCATTCATGAACACACAAAAAAAAGCCCGTTCCCTCTACTGGGATATCGTAAAGGGATGGGGCATTATTGCGATCGTGCTGGGGCATACCGGATATTTCGCCGGTGCGTTCGTCTATCTGTTCCACCTGGCGCTGTTTTTCTTTATCACAGGCTATTTTTATAATGAAACGAAATACGGGGATACGCCGTTTCTCTACTTCGGCTCCCGTCTCGCCGGTGCATGGCCCAGGTATATGTTCTACACGCTGTTTTTTGTCCTGCTCCACAACTTTTTTGTGACGCACAGGCTCTATGCGGGACAGGAACTTTACAACCATACCAGAATGCTTACGGCATGGATGAGCAGTCTTTCCTTCAACTCACCGGAACAGGTTCAGGGTGCCCTCTGGTTTCTGCCGGTCTGGCTGGTGTCCTCCGGACTCTTTGCCGGATGCGTCTGGTTTGGACGCGCAGCTGCCCGCTTTACCCGGAAAGATAATGTCAAGCTTCCTGTATGTGCATTTGCATGCATCCTGATTGGCCTTGCCGGTGTCTTCTTAAATATGAGAAGCTGCCCGCTCCCTTACAATCTGCAGGCGGCGCTGCTCGTTGTTCCGGTCTATCTCATCGCCTGGCTGATGCAGCAGTTTTTCTCCAATTTCCGCCACTATACGGTCTGGTACGGCTGCCTGATAAGCGCCCTGCTTCTGCACCTGACGAACACAAAGCTTCACATTTTCATCGATCTGGCAAGCATGCACATTCCGGGCGTCTTATTTTATCCGATCTCCATCATTGGAATTTACTTCGTTCTTTCGCTCTCCGACCTGTCCGAGCGCATCAGACCGCTGGCAAAGGTCCTTGCCTTTTTAGGACGCCATTCCTTTGACATTATGGCGATTCATTTCACGCTGTTCAAGCTGATCGATTTTGCCTATGCCCGCTTCATTTTGAAGGAAATACCGGAAACGCTCTCCAACTTCCCGGTCTCCTTCCGCTATGAAATGGGTCCGTTTTACATCCTGATCGGTCTGTTTCTTCCAGCACTTATCGGCTGGTGTATAGACCGCATTGCTGCGAAATTTCTTTCTTGAGGCGTTTCATAATCTTCTTTTCCAGCCTCGATATGTATGACTGCGAGATACCCAGAAGGTCGGCAACCTCCTTCTGGGTCATTTCATCTTCCTGCTCTCTCCCCAGACCAAAGCGCAGCTTCACGATTTTCTGTTCCCGCGGATTCAGGCGGTCGATCGCCGCATTCAACAGTTTCCGCTCTGTCTCATCCTCCAGATCCCGGTAAATAATATCCTCATCCGTTCCCAAAATATCCGACAGAAGCAATTCATTTCCATCCCAGTCCACATTCAACGGCTCATCGATCGAAACCTCGAGCTTCGTCTTATTATTTCTCCGGAGATACATCAGAATCTCATTTTCAATACAACGGGATGCATAGGTCGCCAGCTTAATATTTTTATCCACGTCAAACGTGTTGATCGCCTTGATGAGACCGATCGTCCCGATCGAAATCAGATCTTCCACGCCCACGCTGGTGTTGTCAAACTTTCTTGCTATGTAGACCACCAGGCGCAGGTTGTGTTCGATCAGCGCCGAACGCGCCTCTTTATCCTCACTGGTTCCAAATTTTCTTAAAACCTCCGCCTCCCGCACACTGTCAAACGGTGCCGGAAGGATATCGGTTCCCCCGATATAATGAACTTCCCCGTCCCGGTGCATCAGAAATGACCGGAACGACGGCATCATTTTTAAACGAAACTGACCTGGAACTGAAACTTTTATAAACATACGCTTTCCCCCTTATGTTGTTCGCTATGGTTCGATTGTCTGCATGGTTTTCTTCACAACCAATATTTTTCATTGAGCAGCATCTGATACTCGCCCTTCTGCGACAGCGCCTCCTGTGAAATGGCAATCCACGGCTTCTCAATCACCCGCATACCGCCCTGACCGGACACTTCCATCCGCTCCGCCTGATATGCCGGAATCACGCCGCCGCCCTTTCCGACACTCCGAAATGGGATGTATTGGACACCGTCCTCCCAGGAAAAAAATCTCTCTGCCGCACACGCATCCAGCACCTGCACCGGACGCCCCGAAAGCGGCATCGTCAGATGGTTGCCTGTGTCGAGAATCGCCTGCACATGCCGCTCCCTGCCTTTGTTAAAAAGCGTTACCGCGTACTGGTGTTCCAGCTTCATACACCGCTGCATACCAAACCGCCACACCGCAGATGGAATCAGAAAACTGCCCCCCGCGGTAAACAGCCAGAACAGAAGATTCGCCCGTATTCCAAGCGGCTGAACCAGTTCCATGCAGCCAGCCGCCAGCATAGATGCTATGTAAAGCCCGATCGCAGCTTCTGCCGCCTCCGACTTCCTACGGATGGAAAATGCCGTCCATGCCATCAGCACGCTCATCGTGGCGCTTAGGAGCATCCGCCCGGCATATCCCAGCGGAACCGGAGCTAACACCATTCCTAACGCATACACGGCTCCCAGAAGACTCCCTGCCAACCGCCCATACCGGCGTTCCGGCAGACGCAGGCAATTCTTCACCACCGACAGAAGCAGGAAATCCGCTGCCAGATTTTGCAGCAGGATGACATCCGCATACACACGATAGGTCACTGTCTCTTCCCACCTTTCTGTCCGACACGGGATATTATAAGAAAAAAGTTCCGCAAAATTTGTCAAACCGAGGGTGCAAAACGCCTGTTTTGATCGCCAAAAATCGGGGGAAAAACGTAAAATTTGAATAGATTCGACATAAGTCGAAGGTCTGAATCGACGATAAAAAAGAATGTGCCTTTTTGTGTAATAGGGGATTCCAAGGAATTTCCTATTACACAAAAAAACACGCATCAGAAATTTTTACTTCTAATGCGTGTCTCTTCCAAAAACAACTGCTTCTGTATATATTTTGTATTTTTGCTAAAGCAAGAGCAGTTCATCTCTCACTCTTATATTATTTCTTATTTCTCAGAAAATCCGGAATATTGATCTGTGTTTCCTGGCGCATCGGGCGGAACGGCTGTGCCGGTGCCGACTGCGGTGCTTCCTTCGGAGCGACTGGCTGTGCCGGTGCTGCTGCAGATGGTGCACGGAAGGTCGGTGCCTTGTAGGTCGGCTGCGCTGCCGCTGCAGTCTGTGCTGCCGGCTGAGCGTATGTATTGCCAGTCGTCTTTGCCTTGAACGGAGTCTTGAACTCAGTCATCGCTTTTGCGACCGGTGTGTTCACACCGTGGGAATCCAGTCCAGTCGCAATAACAGTGATCGTCGCCTCATCCTGTGCATTCTCATCGTACATCGCACCGAAGATGATATTGGCATCGTCGCCTGCAAGCTCCTGTACATAGCTGGCTGCGTCATTTGCCTCGATCAGGCTGATATCGCCGGAAATATTGATGATAACGTGGCTTGCACCCTCGATGGTTGTCTCAAGCAGCGGGCTGGATACAGCCTGCTTAACAGCCTCAAGTGCTTTGTCATCACCCTTCGCATGACCGATACCGATATGAGCGATACCCTTGTCCACCATAACGGTCTGAACATCTGCAAAGTCAAGATTGATAAGACCCGGAACATTGATCAGGTCGGTAATACCCTGTACTGCCTGCTGAAGAACCTCATCTGCTTTCTTCAGTGCATCCGGCATCGTGGTACGGCGGTCTACGATCTCAAGAAGTTTATCATTCGGGATAACGATCAGAGTATCGACAGCTGCTTTCAGTTTTTCGATACCATTGAGCGCATTGCTCATACGGGTCTTTGCCTCGAAACGGAACGGCTTTGTGACAACGCCGACCGTCAGGATGCCCATATCTTTTGCGATACGTGCAATAACCGGAGCTGCACCTGTACCGGTACCGCCGCCCATACCTGCGGTAACGAATACCATATCTGCACCCTTGAGAGCCTGTGCCAGCTCTTCCTGGCTTTCCTCAGCTGCTTTCTCACCGATCTCCGGCTTTGCGCCTGCACCAAGTCCCTTGGTCAGCTTCTCACCAATCTGCATAGCTGTGGACGCCTTGCAGAACTGCAGTGCCTGCTTATCTGTATTGATACCGATAAATTCTACACCGGCAATATCTTCATCGATCATACGGTTGACAGCGTTGTTACCGGCTCCGCCGACACCTACTACTATAATTCTGGCAGAGTTCTCTGCTTCATTTATCTTTATCTCTAACAAGATACTTCCTCCTTCATTTTCCCATCTGTTCCGGTTTTATCATCTTTATACTAAAATTAGGGTCTTTTAAATCTAGCCTACCTAATACTATATTTGATTTTCAGCAAAAAATCAATCGTTTCTTTTATAAATTTTCAATAAACCAGTCACAATGTTACTGTTCACACATACGTGCCAGTAACGGATTATGCCGATTCTTCCTAGTTTTTATCAAACCGGTACATCGGATTTGCATTCGATTCATCGTAGCTGTCCAGATAGAGGGTTCCGGACAGATCCGGATAATCCCGCAGAATATCCGTCAGCTCCGAAAGTTTCCCGTTCATCTCACTGTTGCTTCCCAGCTCAACCTTCAAGCTCCTGATTTGAAGCGTCGCTTCCTTTTCCTTATTAAAACGGATCTCGTCCACCGCAACCTCGTTGACCGACAGTACCTGCGTCAGGTTCAGAATCTCGTTGAAAACGCTGATATCCTCGACCGGCAGCGGCTGATGCAGCACGATATGTCCAAAGGAAAGTCCGGCAATCTTCGGCACACCCGGCAATGTCTCGCTTGTGCTCTCCACAATGATGCCGTCCTTGTCAAAATACATCCGGCTGTTCATGTAGGAAACGTAACCAACCACACTCTTCTCGTAGACGATCACCTCCACGTCCGACGGGCTGCGGAACACCAGCTTGTAATCCTGCACGAACGGAATTGACTTGTGCGGCCGGAAGCGGTACTGCATATAGCAGAACACCGGATTCCGGCTCAGCCGCGAATCGAAAATAGACGCCTCTATCTGCTCTGCCGTATATTGCCGGTTTCCACTGACATGGATTGTATTAATCTGAAGCAGCGACAGACCGACAAAAAACGCGGCTGCCACAAGAAGTGCTGCCGCCGTGATCCAGATATGTTTTTTTCCACGGCGGCGCCATACCTTTTCCTCTGTCTTTTTTTCAATCTGTATCTTCTCTATCTCCATCATCCTCCCGGCGCCGGATCTCTGCTCCTAATGCCCGCAAGTCCCGGCAAATATCTTCATATCCCCGCTCAATATGTTCACATTCTGATACTCTGGTCCATCCGTCCGCCCCCAGGGCTGCCACCGTCAGGGCTGCGCCGCCCCGCAGATCGCGGGCACGCACCAAAGCTCCCCGCAAGGTTTCCACTCCGTCAATCCGGGCAATGTTCCCGCTACATTCGATGTTCGCCCCCATTTTTTGAAGCTCCGCCGCTGTGCCAAACCGGTTTTCAAATACCGTCTCCCGCAGCATACTGGTTCCATCTGCCCGTGACAGCGCCGCCATCAAAAACGGCTGCAGATCGGTCGGAAACGCCGGATACGGTCCGGTTTTCACCGATACCGCCCGCAGGCGCTGTCCGCTGTGTACATATATAAGTTCCGGTTCCTGATAAAGCGAAACGCCCATATGCTCCAGCACCCCGGTCAATGCACGCAGCTCCTGTGTCTGCACGCCGTCCACGATCACCTCACCGCTGCAGGACGCAGCGGCAAGAAGATAGGTCCCGGCTACGATCCGGTCGCCGCCGATCACAAACCGGCTGTCATGAAGCGGCAATCCGCCTTCTATGATCAGCGCATCCGTCCCGATCCCCCGGATCGATGCCCCCATACCATTTAGGAAATGGCACAGCTGTCCAATCTCCGGTTCCCGCGCGCATCCCCGCAGAACCGTCCGCCCCACCGCTGCCACAGCGGCAAACAGGGCATTTTCCACCGCGCCGACACTCGGGAACGGAAAAATAATCTCTGCCCCGCGAAGTCCCGTTGTCTGTGCATGCAGGAAGCCGTCCGACTCCGGTTCCTGTATTTCCGCGCCCAGCGCACGGAGTGCCCGCAAATGCCAGTCGATTGGACGTTTTCCGATCATACATCCGCCGGGGCTGTAGACACCCGCCTCGCAAAAGCGTCCCAGGAGCGCTCCCAAAAGCATAATGGACGAGCGCATTTTCCCCATCGCTTTCTGCTCGATCCGCCAGCCATTCATCTTCGAAGTATCGATTTCCAGACGGTTTCCGTGCAACGCACACCGGCATCCCAGAGAATCAAGAATCCCCATCATACAGAACACATCCTGTATTCTGGGGACATTTTCAAGCACGGTAATTCCGCGGTTTAACACTGACGCCGCCATCATCGGCAAAACTGCATTTTTCGACCCCTGCACCGTGAGTCCGCCCTGAATCCGGCACGGTCCGTGAATCTCGATGAAAGCCAAACAATCCCCTCCCACCGGCATCTATGTATTATTATATGCCAACGAGAGAAAATGGTTCTCATTTTCTATATTTCCCGAAGTAAATATGTAACTCCGCCAAATATTCCTACTGCTCCAGCTTAATCTGGTTCGAGACGCTTAACACCATCCCCATCTCCAGCATCAGGAACATGACGGACGTACCTCCGTAACTGATAAACGGCAGCGTAACACCCGTGTTCGGGATCGTATTCGTAACAACCGCGATATTTAAGATAACCTGAATCGCGATGTGTGCCATCACGCCGATCACGATCATCGCACCCATCAGATCCGGTGCATTTCCAGCAATTACCATGAAGCGGTAAATCATAAACATGAAAATCAGAATGACCGAAATCGCGCCAAACAGACCTAATTCCTCACAGATAATCGAAAAAATCATATCATTCTGCGCCTCCGGCACGAAACCGAGCTTCTGGAGACTCTCGCCCAGTCCCTTTCCAAACAGACCGCCGGAACCGATCGCGTACAGACCCTGGAGCACCTGATAACCGCCGGAACGTGCATACTGCACCGGGTTGACCCAGACATTGATTCGTCCCAGCTGATAATCCTTCAGGATATGGAGCTTTACCAGCAAATGCCCTATATAGGGGGCGACCGCCAGAAGTCCAACGCCGCCTCCGATGCAGAGAAAAAACGGCCATTTGATCTTGCACGCCACAAACAGCATCACAAACACGATGCCGCAGATGATGATACCAGAACTTAAGTTGTTCGCCGTAACTAAAAGTGCCAGCGGCGCCGACAGCGCCACGATAAATCCGACTGCCCGCAGCTGGTTGATCCGCACGCCCAGATTGGCAATCAGAACCGCCAGAAGCAGAATCAGGGAAATCTTGACAATCTCGGTCGGCTGGAACTGGAGCGGTCCCAGGCGCAGCCAGCGCTTCTTACCATGCGATGCCACGCCCAGAGGTGTAAAACGCGTCAGAAGCAGCGTCACATATGAAACGATATATCCCAGCATCGCAAACCGCGCAAACCAGTGATAATCTATCTTGGAGACGATATACATCGCAACAAAGCTGACACCCGCGATGCCCGCCTGACGAAGCATAAAATATCCCGGATTGCCGTAATCAAGCTGCGCCTTATAGGAGCTCGCGCTGTAAATCATGATCAGTCCGAATACCGTCAGGAAAATGATGGTAAACAGCAGACTGTAATCATAAAACCGATGTGGTTTTTTCTTTTTAATTTTTCCCGGTTCCGGCATACTTCCACTCCCCTGCTTTTTGTTGTTACAGTTTCGAAATTCTGCCTGTAAACGGCAGTTTTTCCTTCAAATCAGGGCTGCCGCAGACAAATGCCGGCTGCGACAGCCCCCTTAAATACATTAAGCCTTTATTCGTTACTGTTCACGCATACGTGCCCAGTAACCTTTATTCTTCCAATACCGAATTGCTGCGTGCTTTGCACTCCGCAATTCTCAAAAGTCACAATTCCTCCTGCAAGCAATCTTGCGTCGGATTTCCGACCTTTGAACCTTGGTATTACAAATTTCTCACAAACTCTTTGAATTTGCGTCCGCGCTCTTCAAAGTTCTTGAACTGCCCCCAGCTTGCACATGCCGGTGAAAGCAGGACGTTATCGCCCGGATTTGCGTAGGATGCACATACCTGTACAGCCTCCTGCAGATCTTCCGCGTACATGATATCATTGAAGCCGTGGCGTTTTGCACACTCGGCAATCTTGTCGCGGGTCTGGCCGATCAGCACCAGATAGCGTACCTTTCCGCCAAAGCTCTCGATCCACTCGTCAAACTCGGAATGCTTATCATATCCGCCTGCAATTAATAAGGTCGGTCCCGGCATCGCCTTGATCGCCTGCATCGCTGCATCCGGGTTGGTTCCCTTGGAATCGTTGTAGTATTTGACGCCGAAACGCTCGGTTACGAACTCAATGCGGTGTTCAACTGCCTTGAATTCCTTGATCACCTTCTGGATCTTCTCCAGCGGAACGCCCATGTTCATACTGATAGCAACCGCTGCCATAACATTTTCATGGTTATGACGGCCAAGTAACTTCAGATCGTGGATATTGACAATCACGGTCTCTTTCTCGCCGTCGTTGTATACAATCTCATCCTCTTTCAGGTAGAAACCTTGTTTCAGGGTACGCAGACTGGAAAAATATACCACCTTGATGTCTTTTAAAGTCTCACCAAATTCACGCAGTACCGGATCCTCATAGTTCAGGACGCAGACATCGCCCTCTTTCTGGTTCTTGGTAATGCTCTCTTTCGTCTCGATGTAGCATTCCATCGTCTTATGACGATCCAGATGATCCGGGGTAATATTTAAAATAGCGCTTACATTCGGGTGGAAATCGGTCATGGTCTCCAGCATGAAGCTCGATACCTCTGCGACGGTTACGGTCTCATCCGTTGTCTCCAATGCATGGAATGCAAACGGCTCACCGATATTTCCAACTACAAATACGCTGTCATAGAATGACTTCATGATCTCGCCGGTCAGGGAAGTCGTCGTTGTCTTTCCGTTCGTGCCGGTAATGGCTGCCATACGTCCTTTGGCACAGTGATATGCAAGCTGCATCTCGCCCCAGATCGGAATACCGGTTTCACGAATCATCTCTACAAACGGTGCATCGGTCGGGATGCCCGGGCTTAAAATTGCCAGCTCCACGCCTAACAAATCCGTCTTTTTCAGCTCTCCGAGGACGAACGTGATCGTCGCGCCTTCGTCAAATTTCTTTTTCAGCTCCTCTGGATCCAGTTTTTCATTGCCATCGTAAAGCACTACCTCTCCGCCTTTTGAGAGAAGGAGCTTTGCAGCTGCAATACCGCTGATACCTGTTCCTGCTACTAATACTTTCTGACTCATAATCTTCCTCCTATAATCCTAAGTATGCTATAAGGCAAAGGATTGCCGTAATAATCGAAAATACGCCTACGACCCTGGTCTCAGACCATCCGCAGAGCTCGAAATGATGATGGATCGGCGCCATCTTGAAAAAGCGCTTTCCGCCCGTCTTCTTAAAATAGGTTACCTGAATAATAACAGATAATACTTCCACCAGATAAATCAGACCCACGATCGCGATAAAGATCGGCATCTGCATCATAAAGGCACTGGAAGCGACAAAACCGCCGAGTGCCAGTGAACCGGTATCGCCCATAAACACACGCGCCGGATAGACATTGAACAGAAGAAAGCCCAGAAGACTTCCAACTACTGCGCCGGTAATCGGGCTAATGCCGCTGTTCTCCCCGATCGCCACGATCGTAAAGAACGTTGCTACCAGAATCGTCACACTGGTGCACAGGCCGTCCAGACCATCTGTGAAGTTCACGCCATTGTCAGTTCCCAGAATGATGAAGAACAGTGCCGGTACAAACAGCCAGACCGGAAGCTGTAAATACTTGCCGGTAAATGGAATCAGCATCCCTGTTCCGATGTCCGGTGAGGTTACAATATAATAGGCAAAAATACCTGTGATCACAAACTGTCCGATCAGCTTCTGGATCGGATTTAAGCCCTCCGAACGTTTCATCACGATCTTGATGTAATCGTCCAGAAATCCAACCACGCCGAATCCAACGGTCATAAACAGCACCGGAATGATCTTCGGATAATCCCGGATATAGAGCAGAGACGTAATGATGATGCTGGAAAGAATTACCAGACCGCCCATCGTCGGGGTTCCCTGCTTTTTCAGATGCGTCTGCGGTCCGTCATCGCGCACCTGCTGTCCGAATTTCAACCTGTGGAGAAACGGTATCACGATCGGGCACAGCACTGCGCTGACCACAAATGCGATGATAACC
This sequence comes from Clostridium sp. AF35-15, assembly GCF_003477745.1. NCBI lineage: Bacteria > Bacillati > Bacillota > Clostridia > Eubacteriales > Clostridiaceae > Clostridium > Clostridium sp. AF35-15. The sequence continues at coordinate 38,356 of NZ_QUDY01000012.1, forward strand.
GCCAGTATTGTTTCATTTACCATGTCACACCTCTAACTTATCTTCCTATGTATACAGAGATAGTTCCTCAAATTATACACTTCAATAGTATACGTCTTTTTAGGGGAATAATCAACCTCTTTTCTCCACCCCCAGATACGGCAAAATGACCTCAAACAGATCGCGGATCACCGGGGCGGCAATCGTCCCGCCATAGTAGATTCCTTCCGGTTCATCGATGGTGATGAGCGCGATCACCTGCGGATCGTCCGCCGGTGCAAACCCTAAAAATGAGGAAATATATTTTTTCCGGCTCCTTGGAAGTTTCTCCGAGGTTGCCGTCTTTCCGCCGATCCGGTAGCCCTCGATCCGGGCGTTTTTTCCACTCCCCTCCGCCACCACCTGTTCCAGAATATAACGCAGCGTCTCACTCGTCTGCTCCGATAAGATTCTCTCCCCTTTTGGATAGGCAAACACGTGGACTGCCTGACCATCTGCCCGCACGGCGCGGATACCGATGTGCGGTGTGATGCGCGTGCCTCCGTTGATCAGGGAGGACGCCGTTGTAATGAGCTGGATCGGCGTGATCTGAAACGACTGCCCAAAAGAGACGGTCGCCAGCTCCACCGGTCCGATCTGATCCGGCTGGTGCATGATCGTCCCCGCCTCACCCGGCAGATCAATCCCAGTCTTTCCCAGCAGACCAAACTGCTTAAAATACTGATAGTACCGCTCCGGTCCCAGCCGCTGCCCGACATCGATCAGAACAGGATTGCAGGAATTCATCATTCCCTGTAAAAACGTCTCCCCGCCGTGTCCGCCCACCTTGTGACACCGAATCTTCCGATCTTCCACGATCCGAAATCCCGGGCAGGAAAACTGGTCAGTCAGGTTGACCACGCCCGCCTCCAGTCCCGCAGCGGCAGTCACAATTTTGAATGTAGATCCCGGTTCGTATGTATCATTTAAACAGGGATTGCGCCACATCTGATTGAGGAGAGCTTGTTTATTTTGCGCTGATGCTGCGTGTGACTGCACTTCATTCTTCCAGGATATGTCTTCTTCTGTTTCTGAATCTTCGTTTTTTTTATCTGTCACCAGCTCAAACGGCTCATTCAATGAAAACTCCGGTGCATTTACCATTGCATAGATTTCCCCGTTCTTCGGGTTCATCACGATGATCGAGACGCGGTTCGCATTCTTTTTCTGCATCGTCTGGTACGCCGCCTGTTCCGCGTACATCTGGATATTGACATCCAGACTCGCCTGCAGATCCCGCCCTGCCTCCGGCTCGATGCGATCCTCCGCCTCATTTTCCAGCTCGATCCCCGCCGCGTCCGTGAGCGTCAGGATCTTGCCATCCGTGCCCTTTAAATACTTCTCATACTGTACTTCCAGACCGATGATCCCCTGATTATCTCCCCCGGTGAATCCCAGCACTTTCGATGCCAGACGTCCATATGGATAATATCGTTTATAGTCCTCATCCACCTTGACCCCCTCCAGGCGCCTTGCCCGGATCGCATCGCCCCGCGTTTTCTCTACATTGGACTGGATCACCTCCCTGGAAGATCGCTTTTCCGTCTTTTTCCGCACCTCCGCCTCCGGAAGTCCCAGTTCTTCGCTTAAAACCCGGATAACTGTCTCCGGATCTTTTACCTGATTATGAATCACTGAGATAGTACACACAGTCCGGTTATCAGCAATCACCGTTCCGTTCCGGTCAAGGATCCGCCCGCGCGGCGCTTTGATACTGCGCTCCCGCTGATGCAGCTCCTCCGCCATCTGGCTGTAATAATCCGCTTTATACAGCATGAGGAAGAACAGTCTCCCCGCCAATCCTGCCATGCACAGGCAGATGGCGGCGCACAAAAAGACAGTTCTTCCTCTGTGATGCGTCCGGTTCCGATTCATACTGCTTCCTGTCTGATCTCATTGCTACAGTATATCATAAGAACCGTTTCTTTATTCTGTATTTTCGTTACTGTTCACACACGTGTGCCCAGCAACGGGATTTTGCCGATGCTACGCATTCCAAATCGGCAAAATCTGCTGCCAGAACTGTATCGTACGGATTTTTCAGTTCAGAAAATTCCTACCTGTGAACAGTTACGTATTTTCCACACAAGATAGATAGCTCTTGCCGACAGGCACAATTCTTAATCTCCCGCTGCCTGCGCTTCCTGGGAAGCTGCCGTTTCTCCGGCATTATCCGCTGTTCCGGTGTCTCTGCCCGTTCCAGCCGTTTCACCGTTTCCAACCGCCGCCGATTCATCCTGCACATTTCCCATCGTATCCGGATAGCTGTACTCGTCTCCGGAATCGATAAATTCCTCATCGTAGTTCGCCCAGCCGCCCTCCGGAGCCGGAGTCGTCTCTGCCGGTGTTTCAGCTGCATTCGGATCCTCGGTTGCTGTGCCGCTTATAATGCCTTCTTCCTGGCTGGAAAGATTGGTCTCGAGATCCTGTGCCGCGTCTCCTGCCGGGAATACATTCTTATATGGAAGGACTTCCGCCATGATCTTGCTGAAAATCTCGCTGGCAAAAGTCGAATGTGCCTGCTGCTCGCCCGGCAGATGCGGGGTATCTACTACCACATAGCAGAGTACCTGCGGATTGTATGCCGGTGCATATCCGATAAAGGAAACCAGATAATTCTTCTCCGCACGCGGCTGCTTCTGCGCCGTACCTGTCTTACCAGCCACTTCGTAACCGGCAACTGCCGCCGCGCCCGCGGTACCGCCGTCACCTGATACTGTCTGGTAAAGCGCATTGTTAATGAAGTTCGAGGTCGATTCCGAAACCGTCTCTCGCACCAGATTTGGGGAAACGGATTTGACAACGGATCCTTCGTCGTTCAGAATTTCTTTTACCACATGCGGCTCATAATAGGAACCGCCGTTGATTAAGGACGCATATCCGGCTGCCATCTGCACCATCGTACAGTTATAGTTCTGTCCAAATGCGTTGGTCGCCAGAGAAGCCGGATCCATATTGGATGCCTGATAAATCAGACCTGACGCCTCGCCCGGAAGGTCGATGCCCGTTTTCCCGCCAAATCCGAAAATCTTCTGATACTGGACAAACTTCTCTTTTCCTTCCAGTGATACAATACGCATCATAACGACGTTGCAGGATTTCATCAATCCCTGTGTGATCGTCAGCGGTCCGTGGCCGGCTCGGGCAACACACCGGATATCCCAGTCTCCGAAATGCAGTTTTCCGCCGCACTCAAAGACCTCGTTTCCGGAAATCGCGCCTTCCTCGATCGCCCCGGCTACCGTAAATGCTTTCTGTGGAGAACCCGGCTCATAAGAGTCGCTCACGCAGAAGTTTCTCCACATTTTATACCACGCCTCGGACTTCGTCTTTTCATCCATCGCCTGGATTTCCTCATCCGTATAGTAGGTGCTTAAATTGTACGGATCATTCAGATTGTAACGGGTCGTCGTATCCATCGCCAGGATCTCACCGCTGTTCGGATCCATGACGATCGCCGCCGCCAGATTACTTCCAATGCCCGCCTGCCACTCATCCAGATATTTCTGGACAATCTTCTGGATGTTGACGTCGATCGTCAACTCCAGCGTCTTTCCGTTCTGCGCCGGTTTTACCGTTCGCTCGACGTTCGAATCGCCGTTTAAATAACCATACTCACGACCGCTCACACCGTTCAGGATATCATTATAATACTGTTCAACACCGCCGGATGCATTGCCATCCTTGAGGGCAAAACCAACCACATTGCATGCCAGCTCATTGTACGGATACGTTCTCTTATATTCTTCCTCGAACCATACGCCCGTGATACGCTGGTTGCCGCCTTCCTCCGTCGGCAGCGCCCGGTATTCCTTGTTCTTGTCCTTCTCATAAGTCTCAAACTTCTCTTTGTCTTCCGCTGGAAGCTGTTTCGCATAGATCACATACTGGCTGTCTTTTTTCTCCTCGATCATCGCCTGCAGCTCGTCCCGCTTGTAACCGAAGCACTCCACCAGCGCGTCCAGCGTGGCATCGAGATACTGGTAGTTTTCCTCCGTATCCAGAATCTGCTTCGGATCGATGACCAGATTGTAAACTTTCTCGCTAATCGCCAGATACGTCCCGTTCCGGTCGATAATATTGCCGCGCTTGTAGGGAATCGTGCGGCTCTCATAGTCCTGATGGCTCAGGACTATCTGATTGTACGACTCGCCCTTACTTTTTACCAGATTATAAAGCACCAGCACCAATGCAAACAAAGCCAGCATAATTACCAGGACGGTAATTGCCAGCTTTTCCTGCATATATTTCCGAAAGGTCTGTCTGCCGTTAGTGTTTTGGGATGTCCTCATACTGTCTTACATACTCGCTTTCCGTCTTGTCATATAAAAGAATCTGATCCTTATTTGCATATACCATGCCGAGCTCTTCGGTCGCCACTTTATATACATGATCCAGATCCACATACGTGTCAATCCGGGTCTGAAGTGCATCATTCTCGGACTTCAGGTTCTCCAGTTTCAGCTCCAGATCCTCAATGTGGTTGATACGGGTCGTGATCGACGCCTGCTTATGCAGATAATTCATACATAAAACCAGCGTGATCAGCGCAGCGATGGTCAGCGCCAGCACATACGGTCCGTTCATGTAAAGCGCCTTTTCCTGGTTGCGGCGCACGGCGTGTTTATGCCGGTACTCCTCTCTCTCATCTCTTTCTGGTCTTATCTCCACGGTTCTCTGAACTTTTCGCACGGTATTACCGTCCACATACGTGGAGGCCGATACATGTTGTCTCCTTCTGACAGACATAACGTTCCCTCCCTGCTCTTTCGCTTTTTCTCTCTTTTATCTCCCCCGCACCTGAAACGATCTCTGTTCTGCGGTGCAGTTATGCTTTTGTTTATGATTTTTCAAATACCCGGAGCTTTGCGCTCTTGGAACGCGGGTTTTCTTCCATCTCCTGATCGGTCGGAAGAATCGGTTTTCTTGTAATCACCCGGCCGCGGCTTTTGCGTCCACAGACACAGACCGGAAAATCCGGCGGGCAGATGCATGGATTTTCATTCGTCCGGAAACGGTTCTTTACGATTCTATCTTCCAGGGAATGGAACGTAATGATCGAAAGCCGTCCGCCCGGTGCCAGGCGCTCAATCATCGTATCGATCGAATCTTCCAGCACATCCAGTTCCCGGTTTAACTCGATCCGGATCGCCTGAAACGTACGCTTTGCCGGATGACCGCCGGTCGCCCGGACCTTTGCCGGAATCGATGCCCGGATGATCTCCGTCAGCTCGCCTGTCGTCTCAATCTCTTTTTTCTGTCGTGCCTGTACGATGTGTTTTGCAATATTCTTCGCAAACCGATCCTCACCGTAGTCCCGGATGATCCGGTACAGTTCCATCTCACTGTAGGTATTGACGATGTCCTTCGCGGTCTGCTCATTTCTCTGATCCATCCGCATATCCAGCGGCGCATCGTCCTCGCGATAGGTAAATCCCCGTTCCGCTGTGTCAAGCTGGAAAGAAGAAACACCCAGATCCAGATAAATTCCATCCACCTGCGGAATCTCCAGCTCATCTAACACCTGTGCAATCCGCTCATAATTGCTCCGCACAACGGTTATCTTATCTCCAAAGGGAGCCAGACGTTCTGACGCAGCCGCAATCGCGTCCGCATCCTGATCAATCCCGATCAGGCGTCCGCCGTCTCCCAGCCGTGCCGCTACCTCGCTCGCGTGACCGCCGCCTCCCAGTGTCCCATCCACATAGATACCCTGGGGCTTTACACAGAGACTGTCAACCGTCTCATTTAATAATACTGATTTGTGATTAAATATCATATGCCAAGGCCTTCCATATTTTCTGCAATCTCTTCCATGTCATCATAGACATTCTTCTCCGCCCAGGTCGCCTTGTTCCAGATCTCGATCCGGCTTCCGACGCCGACCAGGACAACCTCCTTCTCGAGTCCTGCAAAATCCCGCAGAACTGAAGGAAGCAGGATTCGTCCCTGACGATCCACCTCACACGCCGAGGCACCTGCCAGAAAGAAACGGGAGAATTTTCTGGCATTCTGATTGGTAAGTGGGAGTGCCTGTAACTTCTCTTCGAACTTTTTCCACTCGGTGTTATCGTACACAAAAAGACAGCCATCCAACCCCTTTGTCACCACAAATTCGTCTCCAAGCTGTTCCCTGAACTTCGACGGGACGATCAAACGTCCCTTCGCATCGATTGTATGATTGTATTCTCCCATGAACATATCAATCACCCGTCATCCGATGTGTACCACTTTTGTGTCCCGAAAATCCATTTCGTTCCACTTTTCACCACTTTCTACCACTTGTTATGTTTATTTTAGTACATGCCCATCAAAATGGCAAGGTCTAAATCGAAAAAAAATCAGAAAACTCAGGCACCGGTTCTTTTTCCGAACACACGTACCTGAGTTTTCTGTACTTATCTATATTTGTTTCTATTTCCACTCTTATTTTATAGCGCCGTCTCCAGCCCTCTTTCAGTTTCCGTCTCCAGCCCGATATACTGATTTAAGAGTTTGTCAAGCTCCACACTGTAGTGATAAATTGTGTCATATGCTGCCTTTGTGTCAATATTTTGATTCAGCTGCTGTCTTGCCCGTTCAATCTTTTGAACTAATTCTTCTCTCATATCCGCCATCCTATGCATTCTCCTTTTCTATTCTCTAGTGCCATTCCTCCTTACTTCACTGTCATTTTACGTCTTCCACCAGCAAAAAGCAAACTATTTCGACCGATTAAATTCGACAAAAAACGACGTTTGTTACTGTTCACACACGTGTGCCCAGCAACGGGATTTTGCCGATGCTACGCATTCCAAATCGGCAAAATCTGCTGCCGGAACTGTATCGTACGGAATTTTCAGTTCAGAAAAATCCTACCTGTGAACAGCAACCGGCGTTTGCATATAACAATAGGGCAGAATCCCGAAGAATCCCACCCTACTATATAAATACATTATTCAGAATAAATCTGCTCTATCCTATTTCACGCCAAAGATAGCCATGAATGTACCTGCTGCTACGGCAGTACCGATAACACCAGCTACGTTCGGTCCCATTGCGTGCATCAGAAGGAAGTTGCTCGGATCTGCCTCAGAACCAACCTTCTGGGATACACGTGCTGCCATCGGAACTGCAGATACACCTGCGGAACCGATCAGCGGGTTTACCTTACCATGAGTTACCTTGCACATAATCTTACCGAAGATAACACCTGCTGCAGTACCCAGAGCGAATGCAATCAGACCCAGAACTACGATCTTGATGGTATCCAGGTTTAAGAAAGCCTCTGCACTGGTAGTAGCACCTACGGAAGTACCCAGGAAGATAACGACGATGTACATCAGGGCGTTGGAAGCAGTCTCTGTCAGCTGCTTAACAACACCAGACTCACGGAACAGGTTACCAAGCATAAGCATACCAACCAGCGGAGCAGTTGTCGGCAGAATCATGCAGACAACAATTGTAACAACAACCGGGAACAGAATCTTCTCCAGTTTGGATACCGGACGAAGCTGCTCCATACGGATCTCTCTCTCCTCTTTGGTGGTAAGGAGTTTCATGATCGGCGGCTGGATAATCGGAACCAGAGCCATGTAGGAGTAAGCTGCTACGGCAATCGGTCCCATCAGACCTGTCTGACCAAGTTTACCAGCCAGGAAGATAGAGGTCGGGCCGTCTGCACCACCGATGATGGAGATAGCAGCCGCAGCCTTATCGTTGAATCCCATGAAGATAGCCATGAAGTAAGCGCCGTAGATACCGAACTGAGCAGCTGCACCGAGCAGGAAGCTCTTCGGGTTAGCGATCAGCGGACCGAAGTCTGTCATCGCACCGACACCCATGAAGATGAGGGATGGTAAGATACTCCACTCATCCAGTAAATAAAAGTAATGTAAAAGTCCACCAACTCCGTTCGATGAGTCTTCAATCGATCTCATAATATCCGGATAGATATTTACAAGCAGCATACCAAAGGAAATCGGAAGAAGCAGTAACGGCTCGAATCCTTTTCCGATTGCCAGATACAGGAAAATCAGCGCTACGAAAATCATAACGATGTTTCCAAATGTCAGGTTTAAGAATGCTGTCTGCTGAAGAAGATTGGACAATGTAGTTGTTATATATTCCATATTAATTCCTCCAAACGGAATAACATATCCCGTATTTTTTCAGCCAGTTTTATAAAAATTAGATTAGTTTAATGTAGCAAGAACTGCGCCCGGTTCTACCATATCGCCTACTGCAACATTAACACTGGCAACGGTACCGTCCTGAGGAGCTACGATCTCGTTCTCCATCTTCATAGCTTCCAGAAGCAGGATAACCTGACCACGTTTTACAGCTGTGCCAGCTGCTGCCTTAATACCAAGGATCTTACCTGGCATCGGGGATGTGATGGTTACGCCGCCTGCTGCCGGTGCTGCTGCTGGAGCCGGTGCTGCTGCCGGTGCTGGAGCTGCTGCTGGAGCCGGTGCTGCTGCGCCTGCAAATCCCTCTTCTACGGTTACCTGATATGCTGTACCATTTACGGTGATAGTATAATTCTTCATTTTAAATTCCTCCAGATTTTATCGATGATTATTTACGTGTAATGGAGCGGATATTTACGCTGTCTGCCGGTACGCCGGTTGCTGCTGCGATCGCTGCAGTGATAACTGCTACCAGTTCTCCATCGTTTGCCGCATTGCCTGCTGCTGGTGCTGCGGTACGTGCCGGCGCTGCTGCCGGTGCTGCAGTCTGTACAGGTGCCGGTGCTGCTGCCGGTGCCTCTGCTCCTGCTTTTTTAGCCTTTACATTTGCCTCAATCTCGTTAACCTTCTTGAAGCTGCTGATAATTAAGCTGATGAAAATCAGTACCAGGAATACGGTACCCATACCCATCAGGGTATTTAATGCTGCCTTCTCCATCTTCTCACCGAAGCTGTAGTTTACAACAAAGGATAACTCGGTCGGTACCAGAGAAGTACCGCCGTAGCTGCTTACGCTCTCCTCAGCGGTCAGGGAGAAAGTCAAGTCTCTCTTCTCAAAGGAAGCCTGAACAACTGCTGTGTAGCTGTCATCATCGGCGCGCTCTACGGTCACGCTCTGAACCTCACCCATCTTGCCTAAATCGTCCTTAGAACTAGTCCAGGAAGAAATTGCAGACTCAATGACTGTGTTTTTCTGCTTCTCAGCCTGTTTCAGCTGTGCTGCCAGATCTTCGTCACTGTAGCTGGCGAACTGCTCCAGATAGCTCTTAGCGCCATCGCTCATGGTCTGCTCGATCTCCGGAGAAATCGGCTCTACCGCTTCTTCAGAAGCGCTACCACAGGCGGACAGAGCGAAAAAGCAGACTGCCATGCAAAGTACAAGCAGCATTCTTTTCATATTCTGTTTCATAAATGTGTCACCTCGTAATTAGATCGTTCCATGCTTTGACGGACGTCCCTCTTTCTTCGTGAATCATATCCTGACAGCATCCATGTTTCTTTCATGGCGCCATCCGTGATACTTCCCACCTATCTGTGTTTGCAGGTGTTTTTGCAAAATTTCCAGAGCTTGTCATCCACTCCGGGAATTCTCCATCTGACACGCTGCGGCAGCAGAGGATTGTACACTCTCCTCTGCATACATAAATGGCATGCACTTCCGTCTATGCGAATCCGACTTTAATGGCCATGCATACATAAACATCTGTACCACTGACTTGTTATTCGATTCTCACATAAGCGCTGTCCGGTGCCTGACTGATGACAAACACTGCCCTCATCCCTGTTTCCGGAAATGATTCCGGCAGCCAGCCGCACTGACATCCCTTTTTTAGCACTACAACTCCGCCGACGGTTCTGATTATATAATCATTATACAATATGTAAAAACACGCTGCTTCCATGCAGTACTAAATCCGGAATCTGCATTCTCCGACCTTTCCCTGCCTGCGTCTTAGCGCAGCTACCTGCCTGCGAACCACTGCTTTCACAGTTTCCTGCTGACAAACGCCCCCGCTTTCGCACTACTTCTGTGCCCGCCATCCCGATTCTGCGCTTTTGCCGATATAACGCATACCGAGGCTCTTCCTAATTTGCAGCCAGAAGAGCCTCGCATCTTTCGTCAAATCCGCACCGGAACAGCCGCAGCTTATCTTGCACATACAGTTGATATAGCAGTTTGAAACGTCATGTTATGCCAGATTACTTATGCTGGTTTCCTCCATCCCATAAGCAAGTCCATTTTTTTGCCTGTTTAACATTGTATAATGAGGTCGGCAAAAAAGCAAGTTATTTCCGTTCGAATTTGTTTACTTTTTCATTTTTTTAACTGAATCAGCTCCAATATCTGGGTACTGGTTCAAATCATATTTATATTATACCCCTGCCGGACCGGACGGCTGCACCGGTGACTGGCTTCCGGTTATCGGAGTCTGTCCATCCGTCGAACCGCCATTTCCCGCCGCATTCTCCTCCGGCAGAACTACCGTGCAGCTTCCGTCTGCCGCTGCCTGCCAGGTATTTCCATCCATCTCGAACGTAATACCTGCGTACATCGCGCCGCTGGCATCCAGGTAATATTTCTTACCGCCAAGATCCAGCCAGCCGGTCTGCATCACGCCGGACTCGTTCATGTAATACCACTTTCCGCCGACTGCCTGCCAGCCCGTCGTCATGGCGCCGGAGCCGTCAAAGTAATACCAGCTTCCGCCCAGGTTCTGCCAGCCCGCCTGCATCGCGCCGGATGCGTTCAGATAATATTTCTTGCCGCCCGTCTCCAGCCAGCCGGTCTGCATCAGACCATTGTCCGCCATGAAATACCAGCTCCCATCAACCGCACGCCAGCCCGTCGCCTGCTCGCCCGATGCATCAAAATAACGCCAGCCGCCATCCAGTGTCTTCCAGCCGGTAATCATATGACCATCCGCCTCCAGATAATACTTTTTGCCTGAAAGCTCCAGCCATCCTGTAGACGGATTGCCCGCCGCATTCATATAGTACCAATTCTGACCATCGTTAATCCACGCCGATTTCTGCATCACATGGTTCTGATAATAGTAACGGTTCCCCGCGATCGTCCGCCAGGTATTGCCCGGAATGATCTGCATATAATCTTTATACAGATAATCAATATCCACATTGCCGTTCACGCCCTTGACCGAACCGGTGTTGGACGCCTGCCACATCGAGGTCTTTGAATATGTATACTTCTGCTGGTATTTTGCCACCCATATATCATACGAAATCTTCGACATATCAATCTTATTGGCAATCCAGTATTCATTTGCATAGACCATCGGATAATATCCTGCATCCTGAATCCGCTTACAGAACGCGTTGATCACATCGCTGACCTGAGACTGCGTCAGAGTTCCCAGCGTATTAGCATCCTCGGCATCAAAGACAACCGGGAAGGAGATAGGATAATCCTTGATAAGATTCAGGACAAAATCCGCCTCCTGCTGCGCCATTTCGACCGAAGTCGCATACGAATAAATGTACGCGCCCAGCCGCAGCCCTGCCTGGCTCGCATTTGCCGCGTTCATAGCGAAAAACGGATCCACATTACCGCGGAACCGGGTTGCCAGCATCGCAAACTGTACATTATCCGATGCCACCTGGCTCCAATTTACATTCTGCTGCCAGTAAGACACATCCACGCCGCGCGCAATCGCACCGATCCCCTCATTCTCCGTCACCCGGTACACGCCAAGCCCCGATGTGACCGCGCTCACACCCCCATTGGAAACAGAAGTCGAACCGCCAGAGCTGCCTGTACTTCCCGAATTGGAGCTGCCCGAACCGCCGCCCGGCCCCGCATTCGAGGATGACGATGTAAGAGAAGAATCTCCCGCCGGTCCTGCCAGCGCTGTCATCGGCTGAAAACACAGCGCTGCTGCCAGCATGCCAGCCGCTGCCCGTGAAAGCACACGCGCGCCCCCCATCCTTTTTTTGTTCACTCTATTCCGATTCATGCCAAAAAACCTCCTTGATTATCCTTTTATTCCTGTTGTCTGTTCACCATTTTATATACATTTCCCCGCCTGATCCGGCGGGGGCATATGCGAAACAGATATGGTTCATCCACACACTGTGTAACCAACAGCAGGACTTTCCCTATTATAATCTAGTTTAACAGATACTCCCCATCCACTTCAATAGAGAAACTTTAAATAAAATCTGTCAAATTTATTACAGAATGCTTCCCTTTCTGCTAAAAGAATGAAGCCGTCCATGCCAAAAACAGGATTTTCAAGCAGAAAAACACAATAATGCCGGAACAAAGCTTTCCCCCGTTCCGGCATTTCATTTTTGCATATTCAGTTTTCCGCAAAATTCCACTTTTCTTTATTCCTGCAAAGGAACTTTCGTTCTCCTGAAAGATTTTTTCCTATTTCCGATTCCGGTTCATCAGGCGGATAATGTACAGAAACAGGTTGATAAAATCGAGATACAGCTGCAACGCCGAGAATACCGATGCTTTCTGAAGCAGCTCCGGATCCGCAGAGAAAATCTGGTAATTATCCCGGATCTTGGTTGTATCATAAGCGGTAAAGCCTAAGAATACCACGATACCGGCATAGCAGAGCACTGTCTCAAAGCTGCCTAGATTTAAAAACATTGAAAGCAGACCAAAGAGAATCAGAAACAGCAATCCGCCAACGAGCAGTGGACGGATTCCGCTCAAGTCCAGCTTGAAGATCAGGCTGACGCCCGCCATCATTCCGAAGAACAGCGCGGTCGCCGCAAATACAAACACCATCTCCACAACACCGAAGATCAGGAAATACATCGAGAAAACAACGCCGTTTAAAGCTGCATAGAATAGAAACAGCCCTCTCGCCGCTCCCACCGATAACTTGTGAATCCGGGCACTCAGCCAGATCACCGTCAAAAGCTCCAGTCCCGTCAATGCGAGGGTCGCATACGGAACCTGAAATACATACAAAATCGCTCCCGTCACGTATCCGGCTAATGCGATGCCAAATGTCACAAGAAGCCCTGCAAACATCCATAAATATGTCTTCGCCACATACTGTCCCAGTGTCTCATGGCGTTCCCCCGCCATCTGCCAGGACTCATTCATTGGTTCATAGCCCATAATTCTGCCTCTCTTTCTGACCAGCGGCAAGTGCCTCTGCCCTCTGTTTCGAATCTCCGTTTTATCTGCCGCTTGCGCGGCATCCATCCAGGAAGAAACACTGTCACCTATCTTTTGTAACATAAGAATATCACACTTTCTGAAAAAAATCCAGTACCACCCCGTTTTGTCAATCATTTTCGAAACCATGCATAACTATTTACAGGTTATGAAGCTCCCGCCTCTTTTTCTTCCACGGAAGCGGCACATTCCATTTTTTCAGCGCACTGAAAAAATAATAATAAATATTAAAGAGAACCGTTGTGATCGTCCAGGTCAGCGGATAGCTGAATACCACTGTCAGGATATCCGGGCGGATCGGAACAGCGATCAGGATCCAGACAACCCGCAGGACGCACACGCCCAGCGCCGTCATAATCATCGGAATCCAGCAGTCTCCCACACCGCGCAGTGCGCCGGAATAAATCTCAATACAGAGGTATGTCACAAATGCCGGCACCAGGAAGTGAAGAATCTTCATGCCGATCGCAATTACCGCCGCATCCGTTGTGAACAACAGATAAATATAGCCGCCCGTCAGATACAGGATCGTGCTCAGCCCCACCGTGATAATACAGGAAATTCCCAGGCAGACGTACACGCTGCGTTTCACACGGTCCAGCCGCCCCGCGCCGTAATTTTGTCCGACAAAGGTCGTGATGGAGATCCCCAGCGCATTAATGATCATCCAGTAAGTGCTGTCGATCTTTCCATATGCAGCCCACGCCGCCACCGTGTCTGTTCCCAGTGCATTGACGCTGCTCTGGATCACGAGGTTGGAAAAGGAATACATAACCGACTGGAGTCCAGCCGGAAACCCAATCCGGATGATCCGCACCAGAATCACCGGTGTGATCCGCGTTTTCCGGATCTCAAACCGGTACGAGCCATCCGCACGCATCAGCGTTCCCAATACCAGACACGCGCTGACCACCTGGGAAAGGATCGTCGCCACCGCCGCACCACGCACGCCCATCCGAAGTCCTACTACAAACAACAGATCGAGCGCAATGTTTGTAAAACAGCTGATCACAAGGAAATAGAACGGTCTTTTGGAATCACCGATCGCCCGCAGGATTCCGGCACCCATATTATATAAGAGGTTCGCCGTGATTCCGACAAAATAAATGTGCAGATACCCGCTTGCATTGTCCATGATATCCTCCGGCGTCCCCATCAGGCGAAGCGCCGTGTCAGAAAAAAGGAGTCCGCCAACCGTCATGAGGATACCGCACAGCAGCGAAAAGGCAATCGCCGTGTGGACTGCCTCGCTGACCCGCTGACCGCGTCCCGCCCCGTAAAACTGGGCGATGATAACTGTCGCACCCGAAGAAAGTCCCACAAAAAAGCCAACCAGCAGGTTCGTAAGCATCGATGTGCTTCCGCCGACCGCCGCCAGCGCTTCCTTTCCGACAAAACGGCCTACTACCACCGCATCTGCCGTATTATAGAGCTGCTGAAAAAAAGTTCCAAATAAAATCGGGAAGAAAAATAGCAGAAGCTGTTTCCAGATCACTCCCTCTGTGATCGCATTTGCCCGGCCAGTCCCCCCGGTTTGTCTGACTCCCTCTTCCCGTCTGGTATCTTTCATCCAATCCACCCCCTCTTATGTTCTTTGTCTCTGTTTCCTGTATGCATCCTGCTCACAGATATTTCACCTATATGAATTCATATGTCTTTTCGTTATTCTTCTCCCGCAAATCCCATTTCCAACTCAATTCAGCTCCGCAATCCGCGAGATCCCCACATAGATATGAGAAATCTTGTACCAGGTAGCAAAATCGACCACGCCCGTCTGCGGAAGTCCAAACACCGACTGGAACGCCCGTACGGACGCCTCCGTTCCGGATCCGTAGATCCCGTCCGGCGTAACCCGCGGGATCGCTGTATACACAGTCGCCACCGCGTCAAGCTGCTGCTGCAGCTGCCGCACCTTATCGCCGCTGGACCCCACCTTAAGCGGTTCCCCCGGATAGGAGATCGGGATTCCTGATATCTGTTCCGCAGTGTTGATGTAAATACTATTTCCATAGAAGCGCCGCAATATCTCGATCGCGCTGTATCCCTGTTCTCCCAGACTGCAGGATCCCCACTGGGTCATCCAGCCCGGGCAGGACACCCGCCGCCCGTCGCAGTACTGTGTCAGAATCGGCTGCCGCACACCGGGGCGGGACAGATAGTTGTCAAAAATGTCGTCCACCACCTCTGAGATCGGCTCGAAAATATCACGCCCGTAAATCCACTTGTGATCGAATGCCGTCGAGGAAGTGATTGTAAAATCGTAGCCCTGGTTCCGATACCACTCCGTATACACCCGGTTCAGTGTAAATGACATGATCGCAAGCACATTGGCGACGATCGTGCTGCGCGGCCAGGTCGCGTAGATCTCGCTCGACGCCACGTTTTTGATATAATCCCGGTATGACACATAGTAATCTTTTGCGGAGGCATTGGTCGGTACGCCGTCATGCACGACGATCGTCTGCGGTACCACCACGCGGCTCAGCACGATCTCGCCGCTCTCCTGCACCGGTTTTACCTCATCTTCGGCAATCTTGGGCGGATAGGAACCATATAAGGTATGGTCCGGAATCTGGATATTCTCCTCCGCTCCGGTCTGAGCCGGAAGCGGAATCATCCGGATCGGCTGGACTGCCAGCACGCCCGCCAGCACCTCTGTTCCCTTTACCCTTACCGGCTCATAGCCCGCTGCCCGCACTTCCACCGTATAATTCGCATACGGCTTTTCCCGGTTCTGTTCTTCCAGTGAAAGCAACGCAGGAGGCGCCGCTACCGCAATCTCCTCCGTCTGCCCGGATAAATTGGTTCTAAGCACTTCCTGCGTCTGTCCTGAATTGCCATAGCTGACCGAAACCTCTGCTCCCTCAATCGGGAAATTGTTTTCACGGTTTACCACATCGATCCTCAGATAGCCGTCCTGCATTCCAGTTGTCTCACAGATTCGAACACGGTCGAACAAATGATAGCGCATACACGCAGCCTCGCATTTATTTTACATGGTCATTTACAGTTTATATCCGGCATCTTTTATCTATGCCGGTTTTTAACCGCTTTTTAATGTTTTACTGCCGTATCTTCCTTGTTCTCCTCCTCTAAATCGCTCGCGTCGCCTCTGTCAGCCATGCTTTCTCTTCCTCCGTCATATACGGAGACAGCTTCTTAAACACGCCCTTGTGGTACGCGTTCAAAAGCTCGCGGTCACGCCCTTCCATCAGCGATACATCGATCGTGTCCAGATCAATCGGAACCCAGGTCAGATTTTCAAATTTCATGAACTGACCAAATTCATTCTTCACATCTTTCACACAGAGCATCAGATTCTCCGTCCGGATGCCAAATTTTCCTTCCAGATAAAGACCCGGCTCATCAGAGGTAACCATGCCTTCCTCCAGAACCGCATTTTCAGCGGGCGATGTGAGCAGCCTCCATCGGATGGAATTCGGGCGCTCATGCACACAGCCCAGATAGCCGACACCATGCCCTGTTCCATGGTTGAAATCCAGGCCGTTTCTCCACAGGAGTTCGCGCGCAATATAGTCCAGGTTGATACCGCGGCAGCCATACATAAACTTCGCATCCAGCAGACGCAGCATCGAGCACGCCACCAGCGTACAGCAGCGTTTTTCTTCCTGCGTGATCGGTCCGACCGCGATGGTACGCGTCACATCCGTCGTTCCCTCATAATACTGTCCGCCGGAATCGACCAGATACAGCCCCTTATTCGGCACACTGCTCTTCTCTGTCTCAGACGCCGTATAGTGGCACATCGCCGCGTTCGGTCCCCACGCAGAGATCGTCGTAAAGCTCATATCCAGGCAGTTTTTTTGTTCCAAGCGCAGCTTATCCAGATATTCCCCGGCGGTCCACTCATCCAGTCCTTTTTCACCTGCATGTTCCTTCATCCAGCGCAGGAAACGGGTCAATACCAGACCATCCTGCACATGCACGCGGCGCATATTTTCCTGTTCCACTGGATTTTTGACTGCTTTTGCCGCTGCCGTCGGGTTCATCGCCTCGATCACTTTCACACTCGCATCCAGGCACCGGAACAGACGGTAATTGATCTTCGACTTTTCCAATAATACACGCTCATAGCGGAATGCGGATGCAATCTGGTATACCGCCTCATATGGCATGATCCGAACGCCCAGTCCATGCAGATAGGCACGTACTTCCTCGTTCAGCGTCTTCTCATGAATAAAGAAGAATAATTCCTGTTTTGTCACAATCAAGTAGGACAATACAACCGGCGTATGTACAATGTCATCGCCCCGGATATTTAAAAGCCACGCAATATCATCAAGACTCGTCAGCAGATGCACCGTCGCCTGACACTTTTTCATCTCCCCGCGCAGATCTGCAATCTTCTCCGCCGCCGGTTTTCCCGCATACTTCTCTTCCAGAATCCAGACCGGGTTCATCGGAAGCGCCGGGCGGTCATCCCAGATACTCCCAATCAGATCCTCTCCCTCCGAAATGCGTACCTTTTTCCCAGACAGTGCTTTCGCGATGTGCTCGCCCTCTGCCGTATCGACCACTCTGCCGTCAAAGCCCAGAACACCCTGTTCCGGCATATGTTTTTTCAAAAATTCCAGCGTTGTCGGCACGCCCTCCTGACCGGAGCGATAAAGTTTCACCCCGCTGCCGGAAAGCTCTGCTGCCGCCTGCACAAAATATCTGCCATCCGTCCAGAGCCCTGCGTCCTCCATCGTGATGATCGCTGTTCCCGCCGAGCCGGTAAAGCCTGTCATATATTTCCGGCATTTGAAATACTCGCTCACATATTCCGAGCCATGGAAATCCGATGTCGGAATCAGATATGCGTCCATTCCACGCTCCGCCATCTTCTCGCGAAGCTGTTCAATTCTCTCCCGAACCTCACGTCCCATTTTTCTGCCTCCTATTGTTTCTCTATTATCCATTTTTCAACGCATCTTCGATCGCCTCCGTGATCGCCTCACTGTACGTCGGATGCGCGCGCATCGCCGTCGAGAGCTGATATGCCGTAAGACCGTTGGCGATCGCCGTTGCCATCTCTCCAATCATGTCCGTCGCACGCGCACACATGATCTGCGCCCCGATCAGCGTGTTGGTATACGCCTCAAAAATCAGGCGCACAAAACCGCGGCTGTTTCTCGCCAGAAGCGCTTTTCCATTTTCCGTCATATATGCCACACCGCACTTGATCTTCATATTATAAAGGCGGGCATCATTTTCCGTAAATCCAACCGCCGCAATCTCCGGCTCCGTATAAATACAGGTCGGCACAACCGGAAGCACGACATACATACCGTTCGGCACGACCGAAAGCTGCATCCGGTGTCCGCGTCCCGCCAGGTTTTCGACCAGATAAGCCGCATGGGACGCTGCCACATGGGCAAGACGTTTCCGCGCCACGGTATCGCCGATCGCATAGACATTTTCCTGCGTCGTGCGGTAGGTTCCCTTGATGAGCGGACGCCCATTTTCCAGCTGTACCTGACAATCGTCCGCCAGAACCTTCGACATATTCGGGCGTCTGCCGACTGCCACCAGCACGCGGTCCGCCGGGCTTTCCTTCCAGCCGCGCTCACAACGGTAATTGACCGACACCGTGTCATTGCCGCGATCCTTGATCTCCATGACCTGTACATTGCAGTGGACTTCAATACCCTTAGAACGCAGATTTGCTTCCATCTGCTCGGAAATCATCGGATCCATCGACTCCAGCAGACGATTTGCCTGCTCCAAAAGCGTCACGCGGGAACCGAGCGCCGCGAAGATCGTCGCGATCTCCACACCGATGACACCGCCGCCGATGACCGTCAGACAGTCAAAATTCCAGTCATCCATCCGCAGAATATCACGGCTTGTCATAACCTGCGGCAGATCAATTCCCGGGATATCCGGAATCACAGGGCTGGAACCGGTTGCCAGAATCACATTTTTTCCTTTCAGCGTCAATGCGCCTTTGGAGGTCGTCACACGCACCACATTATCCGCATGCAGGCGCGCATCGCCGTGAATCATCTCCACCTCCGCTTTTTCTAACATTCCCTGAATCATTGAGCGGAATGATTCCACGGACTCATTTTTATAAATCTGCATCTGCCGCCAGTCAAAGCTGACCTTCTCCGCCACGATGCCAAACCGGAATGCTTTCAGCATATCCCGGTAGACTGCCGTCGCCTGCAGAAGCGCCTTGGCAGGAATACAGCCGGTATTGACGCATGAGCCGCCCAGCGCTTTTTTCTCGATCAGGACTGCATCCATCCCCATCGCTGCCGCACGCAGCGCTGCCGTATATCCCGCCGGTCCCGCACCGATAATAATTAAATCATAGATATGATCCGCCATATAAATATCCTATCCTCTCATTCTATGGGCTTCCCATTACATAAAAAGAATGTGCCTTTTTGTGTAATAGGGAATTCTAATGAATTTCTTATTACACAAAAAACTGCCGCAGAAAATCACTTTCCCGGGCAGCTTTTCATCAATTTTATTTTTACAGCAGATGAATGTTGTGAGCCTCTGCCTCTGCGCGCACACCGTCCGGCCAGATCGACGCCTGCACCTCTCCGATATGTGCTTTCCGCAGAAAGAACATACAGATACGGGACTGACCGATACCGCCGCCGACTGTATACGGAAGCTCTCCCTCCAGAACTGCTTTCTGGAATGGCAGCTCCGCGCGTTCCTCACATCCCGCCTTTACCAGCTGCTCTTTCAGGGAATCCTCATCAACACGGATACCCATGGAAGAAAGCTCCAGTCCGATATCCAGAACTGGATAATATACCAGAATATCGCCGTTTAATTTCCAGTCATCATAGTCCGGAGCACGACCATCGTGCTTCTCACCGGATTTCATCTTGTCACCAATCTGCTCAATAAATACCGCACCATGCAGCTTCGCAATCTTATACTCGCGCTCCTTCGGTGTGCAATCCGGATACATATCTTCCAGTTCCTGGGTCGTCACAAATGTGATATTTTCCGGAAGATAACGTCCAATGTACTCATATTCATATGCCATATAGTCCTCGGTCACTTTCAGTGCCTTGTAAACCGAACGGACAATGGATTCCAGTGTCTCACGGGTACGATCTTTTTTACTGATGATCTTCTCCCAGTCCCACTGATCCACATAAATGGAATGGATGTTGTCTGTATCCTCATCACGACGAATCGCGCTCATGTCGGTGTAAAGGCCTTCACCTTCCTGAAATCCGTACTCTTTTAATGCCTGACGTTTCCATTTGGCGAGAGAATGTACAATCTCAGCCTTCCGATCTTTCTGCTCCAGAATCCCAAAGGATACCGGGCGCTCTACGCCGTTTAAGTTATCGTTCAGACCAGATTCCGGCAGTACAAAAAGCGGTGCGGACACACGGGTCAGATTGAGCTGTTTTGCCAGTTCTCTCTGAAAAAAGTCCTTGATTTCCTTGATAGCAACCTGTGTTTCTCTCAAATCCAATACCGGTTTATAACCAGCCGGAGTAATTAAATGTTCCATCTGTTACATCCTCTCTTTTTCCCGGTGCGTGTCCGGTTCCCTGCCGCACTGCCGATTTCTGCAGCCGCAGTTCATCCTTTTAGTCAAAGCTTGCAGGCACGCGCCTTTTAAGTCATTTCTTGTTATTGTACTGCATGGAATTTCTACTCAAAGAAACTCACCTGTGGACAATAACCGTTTGGTAGCTATTATATCATTTATATAGGAAAATGGGAACAGGTAAAATAGGAAAATAACTTCTTTAAAATAAATGAAGGTGTTCGCACGCTTTATAAATTCCATCTTCCCCGATCGGTGCCGTCACGTAATCGGCTACTTTTTTAAGCGCATCCACTGCATTTCCCATCGCCACGCCGATGCCGGCTTCCTGCACAACCTCAATATCATTCATGCTGTCGCCAAATGCCACTGTATCGGAGAGATCTTCTTTTTCTCCAAAATACACCGCCAGCCTGCGGAGTCCGTCCGCCTTGGAATTGCCTTTCTCGACCACATCCGCGCCATGTCCGCTCGCAAACATCGGCAATTTCAGGGTCGGAAATTCCCGTTCCATCTCCTTCACCTGTTCACGGCTGCCGACAAACGCCAGTGTCCGGACCGGCATCGTGAGCATCTTCCACGGATTCTGGAACTGCCGCCCGCAGCTTCCCCAGAAGCGGATATCATTAGCCGCAATGATCTCCGGATGGATATAGTAATCTTCATCCCCCACCGTCATGCCGATTCCGAATCCCTTTTCATCGCAGAAACTCAGCACCCGGCGCAGGAGTTCCGGATCAAAGATGTGCTCAAACAGCAGCTTATCTCCCACTGTGATCTTCGTCCCGTTCATATGTACAATCGCATCCGGACGGACGATGTCCCGGTACGATGTACTGTAATAATTATCCATATCGCGCCCCGTTGCCAGCACAATCTTGTACTTCGGGCGTAGCTTTTCAATCGCCTCCAGCGCACTCGGTGTGATCTGATCCGTCCGGTGGTCTAAGAGGGTCATGTCAAGGTCAAAACTTATCATGATGTTCTCCTTGGGGTTGGTTACTACAAAAGGTCACAGCCGAAGACTCTGCTATGACCTTTTCTTTTAATTATCCACGTTTTCATCATACCATTTTTCAAATTTGGAGTCAATATTTGGAAAATATTCATTCTATTGATCCATTCCATTGATTCATAAAATTCCACTCAACCATCAAAATTACATCAAAAAACAAACATCCGGCAGCGAAAATTTAGAAGTCATAGTTGATTTTTGATGTAATTTTGATATAATGATATGCATATGATGTTGGGGGCAAAAGCTTTTGACCCCTCTGATACCGAATTGCTCTGCACTGCGTGCTCCCGCAATTCTCAAAAACATTCGCAATTCGCTCATTTTTCTTTGAAAAATGGCTACTTACTCATGTTTTTGGCGGGTCCCAAGGTCAAAAATTCTCCTGCAAGCAAGCTTGCGTCGAACTTCTGACCTTTTGACCCTGGTATCATGCATATAATATTTCAACAAATGGCGGTATATGTCAGCTGAACATTTGGCAAAGTGCAGCTATGATTTATTTTCGGGGTATGGCGTAGCTTGGTAGCGCGCTCGGCTGGGGGCCGAGAGGTCGCAGGTTCAAATCCTGTTGCCCCGATTTTTAGCGTATTCTTAGAGTTCTTAATAACTGAAGGGAAGAAAGCCGGGCAGCTCTCACCGCCCGGCTTTCTTTCCCTCAGTTCACACCTCGTGCAAATTGAATCGCCCTCTCTAGTTTCCGCAGCCACAGCCGCCATTATTGCCGCAGCCGCAGCCAGACTGGCTGTCTCTTCCGGCATCATAGCCATCCCGATAGCCGATTGCATAACCATCGTTGAAACCTCTCCGATAGGAATTTCTTCCGTTATTTCCACAGCTATTCCAGCCCCATCCATTATTTCCACAGCCGCCGCATCCTCCGCAGTGTCCACAACCATTACCCCAAGACCAACACATATGATAATCTCCTTTTCATTTTTCATTGATACTATATCATATGCCTGTCAACGCAAAGTGTGTCCCACTTCCCCGGAAGCCACACTGTCAGCCGTTTCAAGCATCTGTCCCAAAACAAGCCACCAGCCATTTTCTCTGCATCATGGCAGCAAAAATGGGCGCATGCCAGACACATCACGCCCACTTTTATCTACTTACACCCGGAAGTTCCGGCTCTTAAACACATACACATGTGCGAACAGTGTCACCAGCACAACTGCCGCCAGCACCAGATCGCCCGTACCGCCGCCCAGATGAAACGCCATGCCAAACAGCGACAGCGTATCAATCGCAAACAGCCATTTTTCAACCGCATACACCTTTTTCAGGTTATATTTCTTCGGATCGATCGAATCCGATATAAAAATCAGGAAATCTTTGCCGCAGAACAAATCAATTGTCTCTGCCAGTCCCAGACACCCCGTTAAAAAGAACAGTATATCCATCCGCATTCTCCTTCCCTAGAACCGCTTCCAGGTTTCCCTTGAAAACAGCAGAAGTACCGGGAAAATCTCCAGACGTCCTGCCAGCATATCAAAAATCAGAACCACTTTTGAGAAATTACTGAAAAATCCAAAGTTTCCGGTCGGTCCGACCAGCGCCAGACCCGGTCCGATATTATTAAACGTAGCCGTAACCGCCGTAAAATTCGTCACCAGATCGTATTCATCCAGAGAAATCAGCAGAACAGATACCGTAAAAATGAGCACATACGCAACCATAAACACATTCGTCGAGCGCACAACCTCATGCTCCACGATCTTTCCATCCATTTTGATCTTCTCCACTGCACTCGGGTGCAGGTACTGTTTCAGCTCCTTTTTTACCGATTTAAGCAGAATCAAAACACGCGACACCTTGATACCGCCTCCGGTACTGCCCGCGCAGGCGCCGATAAACATCAAAAGTACCATAATCGTTCTTGAAAGCTGCGGCCATTTATCAAAATCCACCGTGGCATAACCGGTCGTCGTGATAATCGAACCGACCTGGAATGCCGCATCCTGGAATGCCTGCAGTGCATTGCCGCAGAGTGCTACCGTATTGACTGTAATGATGCCAATCGCCGATGCAATGATTAGAAAATATGCCCGGACCTCCTGCATTTTAAAGGCCTGTCCCATCTTCCGCATCAGCAGAAAGAAGTAAAAGTTAAAGTTCACTCCGAACAGAATCATAAACACCGTCACGACATTTTTCTGAAATGCCGTGTAGCTCGCCAGACTATCATTCCGGATTGCAAAACCACCCGTACCTGCTGTTCCGACCGTGATCGTGATCGCGTCGAAAATCGGCATTTTCCCAAGAATCAGAATCACAGCCTCAAGAATCGTCATTCCCAGATAAATCTGGTATAACAGCTTCGCCGTCATCTGAACCTTCGGAACGAGACGACTCACGATGGGTCCTGGGCTCTCCGCTTTCATCAAATTCATATGGGAACCGCCCACCATCGGCAGGACACTCAGAAGAAATACCAGAACGCCCATACCGCCGATCCAGTGCGTAAAACTTCGCCAGAATAATAAGCATTTCGGCAGCTGCTCCACATTGCTCAGAATACTTGCACCGGTCGTCGTAAAGCCCGATACCGTCTCAAACAAGGCATCGATCGGATTTGGAATATAGCCGCTTAATACAAACGGCACTGCTCCCATCACACTGAGTAAAACCCAGCTTAGAGAAACCGCCACAAAGCTCTCCGCCACATAAAAGATCTGATTTTTCGGTTTCCGGCGTACCAGAAGCATACCAACCATCAGGCATACTGCCATCGTTGCCAGAAAACACCATACCTCTGACTCACGGTAAATCAGTGCCACTACCGTCGGAAGCACCATAAAAGCCGCCTCAAAATTCAGGATCCAGCCTATGATATAAAATACAATCGAATAATTCATCTATGCCGCCTACTTTCTCAGGATGTCGCGGATATCCCGCAGACCTTTCTGACTCGTCAGGACGATCACTGTATCGCCCTGCTGGATGCAGTCCTGTCCACGCGCGATCTTGATATTACCGCCGCGGTTGATGCATCCGATCAGCAGGTTGTTCTTGAGATTCAGATTCATCAGCGGAATGCCCGTCACTTCCGACTCCTCGCGGATCACAAACTCCAGCGCTTCCGCCCGGCTGTCGAGAATATGGTACAACGTCTCCACATTGCTACCGATGGTATTCTGCATCGCGCGCACATACTGTAAAATGTAGTCCGCCGTAATGTATTTCGGATAAATCAGACTTCCCAGATCCAGCTTGCTGATCAGCTCGTCAAAGGCGATCCGGTTAACCTTCGTCACCAGCTTCGCGCTGGAATTTTCCTTCGCATACAGCGCAAGGAATACATTTTCCTCATCCATATTCGTCAGAGTGACAAATGCCTCCGCCGTCATCAGCCCCTCTTCCAGAAGAAGCTGCCGGTCCGTTCCGTCGCCGTTGAGGATCAACGCATCGTCCAGAAGTTCTGTCAGAACCTCGCAGCGCGCTTTATCCTTCTCCACAATTTTAACCCGGATCTTCATCGCCGCCAAAAGTTTTGCCAGATAATAAGCAATCGTACCGCCTCCGACAATCAACGTATTTCTGACCTGGTTTGTCTGAATGCCGATCTTGCGGAAAAATTCTGCCGAATTTGCCGGGGAGGCGATAATCGACACCATATCCCCGTTTTTGATCACAAATTTACCATCCGGGATCGCCACCTCATCGCCGCGCTCAACACCGCCGATCAGGACATCGCAGCGGAATTGGCTGTCAATATCCATGACCGAAAGCCCGTCCAGCTTAAACTCCGGTTTTACCTTAAATTTCAGAAGCTCTACCTTTCCCTTGGCAAATGGATCGATCTTGATCGCTGACGGGAAGCGCAGAATTCTCGAAATCTCCGTCGCCGCCGCATATTCCGGGTTAATAATCATGGAAATTCCCAGCTGCTGCTTGATAAAGGTAAGCTCGTTGCTGTAAATCGGATTCCGCACACGCGCAATCGTGTGGCAATGCCCCACTTTTCTCGCAATCAGGCAGCAGAGAAGGTTCATCTCATCCGACCCTGTCACGGCAATCAGCATGTCCGCCGTCTGCACACCTGCCTCGATCTGCATGGAAATGCTGGCACCATTTCCCACCAGCTTGATCGCATCGATATCATCTGACACCCGCTGCATCCGCTCCGCAGACGTATCGATCATCACCACATTGTGATCTTCCCGGACAAGCTGCTCCGCCAGCGTCGTACCAACCTTGCCGCATCCGATAATGATTATATCCATAGTTTCCTCCGTTATTTTCTGTTTATCCGCCATACCGATACAGATTTATATACAAAATAAAAAATGTGCCTTAACACTTTCCTATGACGGAAAAAGGGTGCCTGAAAACCGCGCCCTAATCCATACGGAATTATTATAACACCTTCTGCGAGTTTTTGAAATATAAATTGTGTTAAGAGGGGATTTTGTGGGCGTTTTGAATATATTTGTCTCTTTCGGTCCCAAAAGTGCCTACCCGTGTACAGTAACTTTCCTCCCTTTTTGGCAAGATAAATTTCTTGACTTTTTCAGAAAAAACAGTATACTTAATATATATTTGCAGATATGGTTCATCGGTAGAACGCTAGCTTCCCAAGCTGGAAAGGCGGGTTCGATTCCCGTTATCTGCTTTTTTTGACGGATGCGGAAACCCTTGTAAATGCTGGATTTTTCCTTTATTTACAAGGGTTTCCGGTGTTTTTGGAGCATCTACCACGAAAGCATATTTCAGTATAAAGAACCCCTTTTTCTGGGGAAATATCACACGAAAAAGGGCTGTTTTTCCTTTATTTTCAAGGAATGACAGCCCCTTATTATGCGCTTATATTGTGTTTTTCATCATATTTTATCGTATATGTCCGTCCTCTGCTATCCGATCTGCGGTAATCATCCAGCCATCCGAATCAAACGCATACGCCTGCCCGTCAATCTGGCAGACTGCATCGTGCCGGTAGGTGTACCCACTCAGCAGATACCACCAGCGCCCGTCCTGGCACACCCAGCCAGTAAGATACTTGCCAGACACCCAGCCGTCCGCAGTCTGGATCCACGGTGCTCCGCTGACAAAACACTTCCGGATCGGCTGCACCTGCTGATCCTTACTGTATCGCTTGCCAGAGTCAGCACCTGCCGGAGCTGTCCGGATGATGAGTGAGGACGCAGTGATGCTCAAGCCGTGTGCGCCGCTCTTGATGTCCTTGAGATCCGCCGCTCCGGCATCGCTGTCGGCTTTGACTGTCGCTACATCCATTTTAGGCCAGGTCTTTTTAAACGCCTCAAAGGTGCCGTAACGCTGTTTAAGAATATTGGTGCCGCTGCCCCAGTCCGGCAGATAAAGATGTGGCTTGTCTACGATGCTACGCCAGTCTCCGCCCCAGGCAAGTCCTAAAGCTTTTGCCAGCTCTGCGGCCTTTTTAAACATACCTGTGCTGTCATTGTAGGCATCGTCTGACACGCTGCCATCGCCGTCCACATCCATCTTAAGATAAAAATCAAAAGCAACCCCCCACTGATGCTGACTGCTATAGCTACTGCCTTTGGCATTGGTTACAATGTTGCCAGGCTTGGTACGTCCTTGCGCGTACAGAGCGTCCTGCTCCGCCACCGTCCGCAGTGTCTCTCCGATGGCTACTGTGATACCCTCGGTCGCACAGGCTTTGATCCAGGCGGACGCAATGCGCTGGAGACGCGGATGGCATAATGTGATATCTCTCATAGATTTGTCCTCTTTTCTTTATGATATGAAAAAATATGAAATTTTGTTTTCCGGGGTATCTTGCAAAGAATTTTCGCATATGCTATAATGCCGATAGGCTAAGAGATAGTAGTTGTCCATCACAGGCAACGACAAAACCCCCAAGGATCGCGACTCCTTGGGGGTTTTTATTCCTACTATCGGCTTTCGTCGATTTTCCCCTATTGTTGCGATGTCGCAACGGCAGCCACGCCCCGAACTGCCGCGGGAGATAGTCGGATCGCCTCCTTCTACTCTTCTTTTCCTGACTGCTTAAAAATCTGGTTTACATACGTAGACAATCCCGCCACAAGGACGCCCTGTGTAAGTGCCGTGAAAACTGCCAGCGCGATATCCTGACCACTGCCGCAGGCACAGGTGGCGAACACATAGATGGCACAAATCGCAACGCCAATCAGCCCATTAATGAGTGGGATGTATTTGTCTTTCACTGTCTCACTCTGCTTCAGCCACATCCCAATAAAGTACAGCACTACTGCTACCACAAGTAATTCCGGCTTTACATAATCTTTAATCTGCATACCTTATCCCTCCATCTGCTTTTCCAAATCTGCGATCCGATGGTTTGCCACCCGGATCTGTTTCTGCATCACTGCCTCGGTCTCCTCTAATTTATATGTACGCTCAATTACTGTATGAAAGCAATTATGAATGATGAAGTCATGGAACGACTGATTGATACGCTGATGGAGTTGCAGAAGAAAGAAAGCACCGATCTGCCTCTTTTGAAAAAGTAGCTTGCAGAAACGGAAAAAGGTATTAACAATATGCTCAACTCCATTCAAGCAGGGATTTTTACTCCGTCCACCAAGCAAAGACTGGACGAGTTGGAGGAAACCAAAAGGCAGCTTGAAGTCAGCATTTTGCAGGAGGAAATGCACAAGCCCCTGCTTACAAGAGAACAGATAGCATTTTTCATTTACCGCTTCCGTAAATTTGATGTGACAAAGCGGGAACAGCGGCAAAGACTGATTGACAGTTTTGTAAATGCGGTGTATCTTTATGAGGACAAGATAATTCCTTACTTTTAACTGTAAGAACAGTTCTAAGACCATCACACTGGCGGAGGTTGAGGGTTCGGATTTATCCGCACTCGGTGCTGGTTTGAAAACCTCCGTAAAGAATGAATTTGACATTGTTTACGGAGGTTTTTGTTTTATCCCTTCGCTTTCACTTTATCAAACTCTGGGTTAAACGTATAGAAATTACGACTGCTCAGGTGATCCTGTACATTTCTTAAAGCTTCGCCAAACCGCTGAAAATGTACAATCTCCCGCTCGCGCAGAAAACGGATCGGATCGCATACTTCCGGATCTTTGACCACGCGGAGAATATTGTCGTAGGTTGTGCGGGCTTTCTGCTCTGCTGCCATATCCTCATATAAATCCGTGATCGCATCGCCCTTCGACTGGAACTCGCACGCATTGAACGGGATTCCGCCTGCTGCCTGCGGCCAGATTGCCGTGGTGTGGTCGATATAGTATGGTCCGAACCCGGATGACTCGATCTGTGCCGGAGTAAGGTTGCGCGTGAGCTGCTGGACAATGGCGGCAATCATCTCCATATGGGCGAGTTCCTCGGTTCCGATGTCGGTCAGAAGTCCTTTCTGCATCTTATAAGGCATCGTATACCGCTGGGACAGGTAGCGCATAGAGGCTCCGATTTCGCCGTCAGGACCGCCATACTGGCTCATTACATATTGCGCGATCTTCGGATTCGGCGTCTTGATATTGACTGGATATTGTAATCTTTTTTCATATCTCCACATACGCTACACCTCCCCTTCCCACGGCCAGCGCTCTGTAAGCCAGGACCATGTGCATGCATCGTCCGCATCCTCGATCGTGAGCGGTCCAAACGATGCCTCATACGCTTTAACAGCTTCTTTCCGAAGTGCCACCACATACCGGTAATAATTCAGCGCATTCCTGTCATCCGGGTGGGTGTCCAGATAGAGAATCACATCATCCATTGCAAAGCTGGCATCATCAATCCGTTTCATCAATTTTCTGGCAGTCTCATTCATCAGCAGGCACCTCCCATCATAAACGGCAGATCCAGATCCGGAAAAATAGTTCCCCGCCTGAATGCGGTTTCCAGCGCATACGGCTGCTGCCAGGACTGAATCGGTACATATCCCATGCCGACCGGATAATTTCCGCCTCCCAGAAATGTCTGCGGCGGCCTGTTCCCTCCTGTCTGCGGATACGGGCGGGCAGGTCGGATTTCTGGACCCTGCGGGCAAAATGCCCCATTTTCCGAAACAAGATGCACCGAACCAGCACAAGGTATTTCCGGCGGACAGGTTGGCGGTGCGGTATTTATGCAACGATTGCCAGAAATGCCTGCCACCGGGCATGACATAAGAGGCATTCCCGAACGGCAGGCATTTTTCCGGCTGGAGTTATCCTGATAACCATTCATATTTCATTCTCCTACAAAAGCAGTTATACTTTATCTTATGCAGGAAATATATAAATGCGATCGCCGCTGAAAAACAGAGCGATCATTATGTACTATTTTTTACAAAGGTAACTGATAACATCTTTTCTGGTAATAATACCGATAAAATTTTTCTGATCATCCAGCACCGGCACGAAATTCTGGTTCATGATCTTTCCCAGAAGATCTTCCATATCCGCATTGACAAGTACCGGCTGATTATCCGAACGGCGTGGAATCTCAGTGATCCGCACTTTTTCTAGTCCTTTCTGCACCAGATCTGTCTTATTTTTGAGTCCCCACAGCAAGTCGCCCTCGGTTAATGTTCCTGCGTAACGCCCTGCCTTCGTGATGATCGGCACCGCAGAATACTTGTACTTTTCCATCGTATCCATTGCCTGCCCAACCGTGTCCTCCTCATTCACATAAATGACTTCGCTTTTCGGTGTCAGAAAAAATAATATATTCATGGTTTACCTGTTCTCCTTTCATCTTTCCCCATACGTCCCCCATACGTATCTGTAGATTTTGTATATTTTCGTTCAAATCTGCCTTCGTTCTTCTTGATTATACCAAATCCGTCCAAAAAAGATATAAAGAAATCCTTATTTTTCCATCAAATTTTTCTGTAATCGGTACTGTTCATACCCGTGACCAGTAACTATATTCCGCTCCTAATAACCCATCTCCTCATCCACAAACACAACCTCTACTTCCATCCCATTGCTCGGACGCTCCAGGATCACGATCGAATGGCAAATCCGTGCCGGGCTGTTGCAGTCTACGCAGACGCCCGTTTTCGCACACGGGGTCTGGACCTGCAGACGGGCTGCGTTCTTCGGTGCTGCGATCTGTTTTGCACGTTCCATCGCAGATGTCAAATCCGGACAGACTTTATTGTTTCCAATGACAAAATATACTTTTTCCGGTCCGAATAAGGTCTGCGACACGCGGTTTCCGGTTCCATCGATATTGACCAGTTCTCCGGTTTTGGAAACACCATTAGCGCTGGTTATGTACACCTCGGCACTTCTCGCTTCCACAAGCATCTCGCGCCCTGCCTTTTTCCAGTGCCAGATCACCTCATTTTTCTCGGAAAGTGCCTCATAAAGTCCCATCTCCTGTGCCGTCACACTTCCGCCTATCGCAACTTTTTTCCCGGAAATCTGATCTTTCAGATAGTCCGACGCAGCCTTCTTTGTATCAAAGAAACTCGTTTTAAATCCGTGACGTTCAAAATTATTCTTCAGCAGTTCCTGTTCCATCTTTGTCCTCCTTATTAAATCGTTCAATTTATAGTAACTTTTATTTATAACCTACATTGACAGCCTTTGATCTTTGAAAATATTCGTACTTTACCTATAGTATATCAAATATTGGCAGAAAAACAAGGCAGAGCAAATTAGCTGCCCGCCTTGCTTCAAGTCAAGTTACTGTTCACGCATGCGTGCCCAGTAACGGAATTTGCCGTGGCTTCGCATTCAAATACGGCAAATTCCTGCTACCACCACGTTTTCTTACGGCACTTTCGGTTCCAAAAGTGCCTACCCGTAAACAGTATCAAGTCAACAAAATTCCCTGTCTTCATGTTTTCATACAGCAGCTTTCTGTTTCAAAACCACCTGTCACAAAACACAAACTTATCCCTTCATTTCCAATTTCTGCCACAGCCAGAACCAGACTGCAAGGCGTATCATAAACAGCATTTCAGCCTGTCATTCCAGATAGTCCAGCGCATCCACCGGTTCTCCGTCGTGCATCAGCTCGAAATATACGTTATTTCCCTCAATCGAATAGTATTTGGTCGGCTCTGCCACATATCCGAGTATCGTATCTTTTGCCACATACTGCTTCTGCGCCACCTGAACGTCTTTGAGCTGTCCACAGACCGCCGTGTAGCCGCTTCCCAGATCCAGCACAACATAATTGCCGATCTCCTCATTAGAACCGACTTCGGTTACCTGCGCCTCGGCGGGTGCGGCGACCGGCTCACTCACATCGCCCTGGATAATGAGCGCCGGATTGCATTTGTATTGATCGAGCGTCGGAAAATAGATGGTCGAATCCATGCTGTAATCGAGAATCACATTGCCCTGGACCGGCCAGCTTAAGCGATCGGTTCCATTGTAGGAAAGTGCGCGTGCGGCAGCTGCTCCGGCTCCCAGACTGCTCTCTTTTTCCTCCTCCATCGGCTTCTGATCGGCTTCATCCCGGTTATTGACCGAATACGAAGCGTCCGAACTTCCTGCCACCTGTGCGCGTGTTTCCGCCTGTCCGTCGTTTTCTTCTAAACGGTTCTGCGGCATCTCTTCCGCCAGGATTCCCTCCGTCTGCGGCACATCCAGATACGGATTTCTTCCATCCTGTGCATTATCTTTTCGAATTTTTACGGTTCCTGCTGCGGCTACGATTGTCAGCAGACCAAGCACTGTCATTACCAGAACAAGTTTGTCCCTGAATAACTGTCTTACTTTATTTTTCACGTTTATCACCTCGGTATTAGTCTTGCCGAAGTGAATCGTTTTATTCAGAAACGATTTGAATATTTTTAAAATAATGCTTTAAAATTTCTTCCGCGCTGCTCCCATTCTCCGCCATGAGTCCCGCCCCGTACTGCGACAACCCGTAACCATGCCCGCGCCCATAAGTAACACAGCGGATTTCATCCCCGTCTTCCTCGAGGGAAAAAGCTGGCGACGGCACGCCTAACGCATAGCGCACCGCGTCCCCGCTGTACGTCTCCGCCCCAATCTGCACGGTTTCCACATAACCGGCGCTGTCCCGTTTCACGATCTGAATTTCCTCCAGAATCCGCTCTTCTTCCAAATTTTCCAGATCCGGGTGTTCTCCCAATGCATTCAGTCCTTCTTCCAGACGTTTTTTCAGTTCTTCCCGTGTCATGCCCTGCCGCGTCAGGTAGCCGCCAGCGCCCTCATCCTCCTTTGCCGCAACCGACGCCAGATACGGATGCGCCTCATCCCCTTCGCGCGTCCGCCCCGCGCTCACTGCATGAAACAGCGGCTCAATATAATTCCCATCCCAGATCGCCGTCTGTCCTGCGCTCTCCCGCACCGCCCCACAGATCGTCTGGTAATATTCCGGCATTCCAGCCGCCTCAAACCGGCTCTCGATCTGCTCCGGCTCCAGATAATCCATATCTAACGCCGATTCCTCGATCGAATCTGCCCCGTCCATCTCCCGGTACAGCGCCGTCCGCGCCAGAATTGCCTGCGCCTTGACTGCCTCCTTCGGATAGCCGTCCGGAATCTGCACTGCAGTCAGACCGATCAGATATTCTTCCAGTGGGACAGCATACCCGGTTCCGTTGTTGCGGACGCCATCCTCCCGATCCAGAAGGATCTGCCGACCATCCGTCTGACTTCCCCCTCCAGATGTTCTATCTGAATTTCCACCGATTTTTCCTCCATCCGCCCCCTGCACACGCCCGGAAACTGCCAGTGTTGTGATATATGGGATCAAAAAAGCCGCCAGTACGGCGGCAGTTCTCTTCTTCATTTCGGTTCTCCTGTTTTGACTGTTCCAGTACGGTTTCACGCATTTTCTGTTTTGCCATACCAGTAAACTTATGGTTTCAATGCCTTACAAACCAGCTTCTTTTCTCTGCCTTCCTTATCTTATGACAGGCACTCAAAAAATATCACAAGTCTACGCTCCGGCTTTTCCTCCGCCGCCCTTTGCAGTCTCTTCCAGTTTCCCCTCTATCATTCTTTTACTCCCCCAGCGTCACACCATCCAGCAGCCAGCGGAACCATCCCTTTTTCTTCATCACCACAGTTCCATGAAAGTCCATCGTCTTCTCCGGTGCCAGCACCTCATCGCCTTTTTCCAGGCAGAAACGCACCGAAACCGTGTAGTCATACGTCCGCGCCTTCTTCTCCCGCCCCGTCTCGCTCAGCTGACAGTTCGTCACATACACGCGTTCCACCGGTGCGGAAAACTGCGATAATAAAAGAACATACGGAAGCCCCGTCTGCTCCAGCGCCTCGCATCCAGCCTCGGTTGCCGTCTTTCCATACTCTTTCGCGTAGATCGCCGTCAGACCGTCCTGATACACCTCATCCAGATCAAACGCCCGGTTCGCCGTATAAAGCGAATAGATTTCCTTTTTCGCCTGCTGATAGGCGCTGTTTTTATAAGAAGCAAACAAAAACAGCGAAATGATAAAAAAGAGGGAAGCACCCACAAGAGGAACCGAAAATCCTTGTGTCCCCGGTCTTTTTCTGTATCCTCTCATAGTGTGTCCTCCCTCTTTTTACTCCTTTTACAGTGCCTTTACATCATCATCGTCCACATGGATCTTCTCCAGATGCCAGATGTCGCGCACATACTCCTCGATGGTACGGTCAGAGGAGAATTTACCAGCGCTTGCTGTGTTGAGCATGGCTGCTCTCGCCCACCAGTTCTCGTCACGGTAAGCTGCCTCGACGCGTTTCTGTGCTTCCGCATAGGAACGGAAATCTTTCAGGATGAAGTAGGTATCTGCCTTGGCACTGTTCTTTGTATTTAACAGAGAATTGTAAATATCGCGGAACAGCTCCGGATCCTGCGGTGAATAGTAGCCGTTGATGAGCTGCATCAGCACGCGACGGATATCCTGGTCGGTGTTG
Source organism: Clostridium sp. AF35-15 (assembly GCF_003477745.1). Taxonomy (NCBI): domain Bacteria; kingdom Bacillati; phylum Bacillota; class Clostridia; order Eubacteriales; family Clostridiaceae; genus Clostridium; species Clostridium sp. AF35-15. The sequence goes on from NZ_QUDY01000012.1 coordinate 72,845, forward strand.
AAGATCTCCTCCGGATTGTAACCGCCGTTGTTCTCATAATTGATAACCTCGTCAGCGCTCAGACCGAAGATAAATGCGTTCTCCTTGCCTACCTCCTCGACGATCTCCACGTTCGCACCATCCATCGTGCCCAGCGTCAGCGCACCGTTCAGCATGAACTTCATGTTGCCGGTACCGGACGCCTCCTTGCTGGCGGTGGAAATCTGCTCGCTGACATCCGCTGCCGCAAAAATCAATTCTGCGTTGGAAACGCGGTAATCTTCGATAAACACAACTTTCAGCTTACCATTGATGGATTTATCATTGTTGATAACATCTGCTACGGAGTTAATCAGTTTGATCGTCTTCTTGGCAATCTGGTAACCTGCCGCTGCTTTCGCACCAAAGATAAAGGTTCTCGGAACCATATCCATGTTTGGATTGTCTTTGAGCTGGTTATACAGGTACATTACATGAAGGATATTTAAAAGCTGTCTCTTGTACTCATGGAGACGTTTTACCTGTACATCGAAAATGGAACGCGGATCAATGTCGATGCCGTTGTGCTCCTTGATGTATTTTGCCAGGCGCAGTTTATTCTGATACTTGATGTTCATAAATTCCTGCTGGAATTTCGGATCATCGACGTATACTTTTAATTTTGCCAGGTGCGGAAGATCGGTAATCCACTCGTCGCCAATCTGCTCCGTGATCCAGTCTGCCAGAAGCGGATTGCCATGCAGCAGGAAACGACGCTGGGTGATACCGTTTGTCTTATTGTTAAATTTCTCCGGCATCATCTCGTAGAAATCTTTCAGCTCCTGATTTTTCAGAATCTCGGTGTGAAGTTTTGCCACACCGTTGACGGAATATCCGGCTACGATCGCCAGATGCGCCATCTTAACCTGACCGTCAAAGATGATCGCCATCTTTTTAACTTTCTCATAGTTATTCGGGTACTTATTCTGTACCTCGATCAGAAAACGGCGGTTGATCTCTTCCACAATCTGGTATACACGCGGAAGCAGGCGGGAGAACAGCTCGATCGGCCATTTTTCCAGCGCCTCTGCCATGATAGTGTGGTTGGTGTATGCACAACATTTTGTTGTGATACCCCACGCCTCATCCCAGTTTAAGCCTTCCTGATCCAGGAGCAGGCGCATCAGCTCAGCAACTGCCACGGTCGGATGCGTATCGTTCATCTGGAATACGATCTTCTCCGGCAGTTTGTGAATATCATCGTTGGTCTCTTTGAATTTCTTCAGAGCAACCTGTAAGCTGGCAGAAATGAAGAAATACTGCTGTTTAAGACGCAGCTCTTTACCCGCATAGTGGTTGTCGTTCGGATAAAGGACCTCAACCAGGTTCTTCGCCAGATTCTCCTGCTCGACCGCCTTCTGGTAATCACCCTTGTCAAATGCAGAAAGGCTGAACGTGTCGATCGGCTGTGCATCCCAGATACGCAGGGTGTTGACTACGTTGTTGCCGTAGCCGACAATCGGCATATCATACGGAACTGCCAGAACAGACTGATAACCTTCCTGTACAAAATGGTTGCGCTCACCGTCCCACTCGGTCTTGACATAACCGCCAAATTTAACCTCGGTCGCATACTCCGGGCGGCGAAGCTCGAACGGATAACCGTTTTTCAGCCACTCATCCGGCACCTCCACCTGGTAGCCGTCCTTGATTTTCTGCTTAAACATACCGTAGTGGTAACGGATGCCGCAGCCGTAAGCCGGATAACCAAGAGTTGCCAGGGAATCCAGAAAACATGCTGCCAGACGCCCCAGACCGCCGTTTCCAAGTGCCGGATCCGGCTCCTGATCCTCAATCGCATTGAGGTCAAAACCAAGCTCTTCCAGTGCTTCCTTCACTGCTTTTTTCGCACCCAAGTTGATGATATTGTTACCAAGCGCACGTCCCATCAGAAACTCCATAGAAAGGTAATATACCTTCTTTGCGCCTGTCTCGTCAAACTGCTTCTGGGTTGCAATCCAGTCGTCGATAATCACATCCTTGATCGCATAGGACACAGCCTGGAATATCTGCTGCGGTGTCGCCTCGTCGATCGTTCTGCGGTACTGGTTCTTTACATTTTCGATAATACTCTTTTTAAACTCTTCTTTGCTGATCTCGCGCATCCTGTCCTCCTAATATTCGTAGTATCACGGTTTCCCGCCAGGCACATCAGTCAGTCGTTTTCTCAACACCAAACATACCTTTTTCGCCATTGATATCCCACTCTTTTGTGTATCCGCTCATGGTGCCAATCAGGATATTATCAGCCAGAACCTCTTTCTTGATTTCCTCTGTATGCTTCTTTAAAATTTCTGCAAGTTTATCATTTCCGTCCTGGAAGACGTTGATATGGTTCATTACCTCAAAACCGGCTTCCTTACGCATCGTCTGAATCTTACTGATGATCTCGCGGACAAAGCCCTCTTCGATGAGTTCCGGTGTCAGATTGGTGTCCAGAACAACGGTAACGAAATTGTCACCCTCAGATACAAAGCCCGGTACCTGTGCCATGTCAATCAGAAGATCTTCTTTTGCCAGCTCTACCTTTGTACCGTCCTGCGTCTCAAAGCTTAAAAGGTCGGTTTCATTTAAGGTATCCATCGCCTGATTTCCGTCCAGACCTGCAAGAATCTCTTTGATCTCGTTTACATACTTGCCATACTTGCGTCCAACGGTACGAAGCTGCGGCTTGAAGCTGTAGGAGGTAAATGCGCGGACATCATCCGTGAACTCTACCTTCTTCACATTCAGCTCATCCTGGATGATTTCCTGATAGAACTCCGGCAGAGCGGTCTCTGCCTTCACGAACATACGTCCGATCGGCTGACGGTTCTTGATGTTAGCAGTATTTCTTGCTGCACGGCCCAGAACGACAACCTTCAGGACTTCTTCCATTTTCGCTTCCAGATCCTTGTCGATGTGCGCCTCATTTGCAACCGGGAAGTCGCACAGATGGATGCTCTCCGGTGCCTCTTTATCCAGACTGCGAACCAGATTCTGGTAAATGTCTTCGGTCATGAACGGAATCATCGGAGCCGCTACCTTCGCTACAGTTACCAGTGCGGTGTAGAGTGTCATGTACGCATTGATCTTATCCTGCTCCATGCCCTTCGCCCAGAAACGCTCACGGCTTCTTCTGACATACCAGTTACTCATATCATCGACGAAATCCTGGAGCGCTCTTGCAGCCTCCGGAATTCGGTAGTTGCCCAGATCGTCGTCTACCTCTTTGATGAGGCTGTTTAACTTAGACAGCAGCCATTTGTCCATAACCGGAAGTTTATCGTATTCCAGCGTATATTTGGTTGCGTCAAAATTATCAATATTCGCATAGAGTACAAAGAATGCATAGGTATTCCAGAGAGTACCCATGAAACGTCTCTGTCCCTCGATAACGGCTTTTCCGTGGAAACGGTTCGGCAGCCACGGTGCACTGTTAATGTAGAAATACCAGCGGATCGCATCAGCGCCGTAAGTCTGCAGTGCATCGAACGGGTCAACCGCGTTGCCCTTGGACTTACTCATCTTCTGTCCGTTCTCATCCTGGACATGCCCCAGAACGATAACATTCTTGTACGGCGCCTTGTTAAAGATCAGGGTCGAGATAGCTAACAGGGAGTAGAACCATCCACGCGTCTGATCAACCGCCTCGGAGATGAAATCTGCCGGGAACTGCTGCTCAAACAGTTCTTTATTTTCAAATGGATAATGATGCTGTGCAAATGGCATGGAACCGGAATCAAACCAGCAGTCGATAACCTCCGGTACACGGTGCATCTGTTTGCCGCACTTCGGGCAGGTGATCGTCACATCATCGATGAATGGGCGGTGAAGCTCAACCTCTCCATTTGCCTCCTGATCCATCTCTTTTGCATATTTTTTCACAACGTCCGTGTAGTTCGGGCTCATAGATTTTAATTCTGCCTGGCTTCCGATCGCGTGCTGGCAGCCGCACTCGCACTCCCAGATATTTAATGGAGTACCCCAGTAACGGTTACGGCTCACGCCCCAGTCCTGGACATTCTCCAGCCAGTCGCCGAAACGCCCTTTACCGATGCTCTCCGGAATCCAGTTGATCGTGTTGTTGTTGCGGATCAGGTCATCCTTGACTGCGGTCATCTTGATGAACCAGGATTCACGTGCATAGTAGATAAGTGGTGTATCGCAGCGCCAGCAGTGCGGGTAGCTATGCTCAAATACCGGTGCAGAGAACAGAAGTCCGCTTTCTCTTAATGCTTTCAGAACCTCCGGATCGGCTTTCTTGCAGAACATACCAGCCCACGGAGTCTCCTTCGTCATCTCGCCCTTGCCGTCTACCAACTGTACGAACGGAAGGTCATATTTTCTGCCGACCTTGGAGTCATCCTCACCAAATGCCGGCGCAATGTGTACGACACCGGTACCATCGGTCAGTGTTACATAATTATCGCAGACAATGTAGAATGCTTTCTTATGCTGTTTTTCACAGGTTGCTACGGCATAGTCAAATAATGGCTCATACTCTTTATATTCCAGATCTTTTCCGACAAAGGTTTCCAGAACATCGTAAGTGCCCTCGCCCAGAACGGTATCACACAGCGCCTGCGCCATATAATAAACCGTGCCATCCTCTTTCATTTTTACCTTTACATATGTCTCGTCCGGATTTACACAGAGCGCCACGTTGGACGGAAGTGTCCACGGGGTGGTCGTCCATGCAAGAATGTATGCATCTTCGCCCTTTACCGGGAATTTAGCAATCGCAGAACGCTCTTTGACGTCCTTATATCCCTGTGCCACCTCATGGCTGGACAGCGGGGTGCCGCAGCGCGGGCAGTACGGTACGATCTTGAAGCCCTTATAAAGAAGTCCCTTGTTCCAGATTTCTTTTAATGCCCACCACTCAGACTCAATGAAGCTGTTGTGGTAGGTAACATACGGATGCTCCATGTCTGCCCAGAAACCAACGGTGTTGGAGAATCTTTCCCACATTCCTTTGTATTTCCAGACACTCTCTTTACAGTGCTCGATGAACGGTTCCAGACCATACTGCTCAATCTGCTCCTTGCCGTCCAGTCCCAGCATCTTCTCTACTTCCAGCTCAACCGGAAGACCGTGGGTATCCCATCCAGCCTTTCTCGGAACCATGTAGCCCTTCATCGCGCGGTATCTCGGAATCATATCCTTGATAACACGGGTCAGCACGTGTCCGATGTGCGGCTTGCCGTTTGCGGTAGGCGGTCCGTCATAGAATGTATAGGTCGGTCCCTGCTTACGGCTGTCGATACTCTTCTTAAAAATCTGCTCATCTTCCCAGAACTTCTCAATGTTCTTTTCACGTTCCACGAAATTCATGTTTGCCGGAACTTTGTTGTACATGATAAATTCCTCCTAAAAATATGAAATAAAAATGGACCCATCCTGTAACAGGACAAGGGCCCACTTGCTTTTAACCACCTATTACTGCATACCTTTATATGCGCTCCCTATAACGGAGGAAACCGTCGGTACTTACTGAATTTTCCTTCCGGGCGCTGTCAGAAACGGCGCTCAGACTTCCAAAAATGGTTCAGCCCGAAGCTCCGGAGTGATCTTCGCATCCGCCTTACTCACAGCAGGCTCTCACCGTCCCTGCCTCGCTCCCGCTTTCCGTGCGGCGCTACTGTCTCCATCATTGCTTTTCCTATCATAATTAGTAATCAAATCACTAACATGGACATTGTATCTTTTTTCCAGATGGTTGTCAAGGAATGTTTCGGATATGATTCACATGTTATAAAATTATCATTATTTTGCCATTCCCCTGATTTTATGGTATAGTATATAAAATATGTCTGTATTTACTTTAAAAAACAGACACAGACATTCATTGCAAATATAAACAATGAAGTATACTATATATAAAAAGAAGGGCGTGCCCGCAGCCGTCTTTCGCAACAAAGGAGAATATTATGGAGCCAAGAAACCTTACCCTATTGACCGACCTGTATGAACTGACGATGATGCAGGGCTATTTCCGGGAGAAAGATGCCAACGAAACCGTCATTTTTGATGCGTTCTACCGCACAAACCCAGATGGAAATGCGTTTTCCATCTGCGCCGGCTTAGAGCAGGTCATTGACTATGTGAAAAATCTTCACTTCGATGATGCCGACATCGAATACTTACGCGGACTCGGCATTTTTGATGAAGATTTCCTCGAATATCTTCACAATTTCAAATTTTCGGGTGACATTTACGCAATCCCGGAAGGCACCGTTGTCTTCCCGCGTGAGCCTCTCGTCAAGGTCATCGCGCCGATCATGGAAGCACAGCTGGTTGAGACTGCCATCTTAAACATCATCAACCACCAGAGCCTGATCGCGACCAAAACCTCCCGTATCGTCTTCGCCGCACGCGGGGACGGAATCATGGAGTTCGGGCTTCGCCGCGCGCAGGGTGCTGACGCCGGTACCTATGGCGCCCGCGCTGCCATGATCGCCGGCTGTATCGGCACTTCCAATGTACTGGCCGGAAAACTGTTTGACGTTCCGGTCAAGGGAACCCACGCACACAGCTGGATCATGAGTTTTCCAGATGAGCTGACTGCATTCCGCGCTTATGCAAAGCTCTATCCGAGTGCCTGCATCCTGTTAGCCGATACCTATGATACCCTGGGTTCCGGTGTTCCGAACGCGATCCGCGTCTTCCAGGAGATGCGCGACGCCGGTATCCCGCTGACTTTCTACGGCATCCGCCTCGACAGCGGCGACCTTGCATATATTTCCAAGAAAGCCCGCAAGATGCTGGATGACGCCGGATTCCCGGATGCAGTCATCTCCGCCTCCAACGATCTGGATGAATACCTGATCGACAGCCTGAAGATTCAGGGCGCTGCCATCACGTCCTGGGGTGTCGGCACAAACCTCATTACCTCCAAGGACTGTCCTTCCTTCGGCGGCGTTTATAAGCTGGCTGCCATCATGGACCGTCACACAGGCAAATTTATCCCGAAGATCAAGCTTTCGGAAAATACAGAAAAGGTTACCAATCCGGGCAACAAGACCATCCAGCGAATCTATGACAAGGAGACTGGCAAGATTATCGCAGATCTGATCTGTCTCGTGGATGAAGAGTTCGATGAGAAGAATTCCCTTCTGCTCTTCGATCCGATCGAGACATGGAAAAAGACACACCTCGCGCCGGGCACCTACACTATGCGCGAACTTCTCGTTCCAATCTTCAAAAACGGCGAATGCGTTTACGAGTCTCCAAAGGTTATGGACATCCGCGAATACTGCAAGAAAGAACAGGAGACGCTGTGGGATGAGTCCCGCCGTCTGGTAAACCCGCATGAGATTCATGTGGATCTCTCCAACGAGCTGTGGCATATGAAGGCACAGCTGTTAGACAGCTATCATTATACAAGCAACTAGTAGATAAAATACGAGTAAATACCATGTTCAGGCAAGTTTATTGCTGCCGGACATGGTATTTTTTTCTTTAACGCTTCCATAAAATTTGCAAAATAAAAACGAATGTGTCTCCAAGGAAATTCCTATTACACAAAAACTGCCGCCAAATACATCCGGCTGCCAGCCCTCTTCTTTGAAAAGTCCAGCCCGCCATTGTATTCCAGCGACAGTTTTTATATGAATCGTATCTTTATTTTTTTAAATCTATATCAAATATGATATTAATTACTCATCCCAGTTATGGTAAGTAGCCTGTACGTCATCATCCTCATCCAGAAGATCCAGGATTCTCTGCATCTTTTTGATGGATTCCTCATCGGTAAGCTCTACCCAGTTCTGCGGAATCATGGTAACGTCTGCTTCCATCATCGGAACGCCAGCCTTCTCCAGCGCCTCGCGGACTGCAGAGAAATCTTCCGGTGCGGTGATCACTTCGTAGCTGTCCTCCTCCTCGGAGAAATCCTCAGCTCCTGCATCCAGTGCAAGCATCATCAGCTCATCCGGATCCATCTCGCACTCTTCTTTGTCGATGATGATCTGACCTTTTTTATCAAACATGAAAGACACGCTGCCCGGAGTACCTACGTTTCCGCCGCCCTTGGTAAATGCGCTGCGGACATTCGCTGCGGTACGGTTCTTGTTGTCGGTCAGGGTATCTACGATGATAGCGACGCCATTCGGACCATATCCCTCATATGTAAGATTCTCGTAATTGACAGAGTTTGCATCTCCGGCTGCTTTCTTGATACCACGATCGATGGTATCGTTCGGCATATTGTTCGCTTTTGCTTTTGCAATCACATCACGCAGACGGCTGTTGTTTGCCGGATCCGAACCACCTTCCTTAACAGCTACGGCAATCTCACGACCGATAACGGTAAAGATTTTTCCCTTTGCTGCGTCGTTTCTCTCTTTTTTGTGCTTAATATTGGCGAACTTTGAATGTCCTGACATAAAATAACACTCCTCTTTCTATCTTCTTTGTTGTATCTTTTCGCTCATCAGCTTTTATATCACGCCGATTTCGGCACTAAAAAGCTGCATCTTAACTATTTTAACACCATTCTGTATGCTTGACAAGGGGTTCGCGGCTGATTTTATGTATCCAGTTCCAGACTGACCTTCAGCGCACGGTCCACTTCCTGTAAAAGCGCCCCGTCGATATGACAGATTTTCTCTTTCAGCCGCTGCTTATCGATCGTGCGGAGTTGTTCCAGTAAAATAACCGAATCCCTCACCATCGCACAGCGGCGCGTGTTTAATTCCACATGCGTCGGCAGCTTGGCTTTGTTCATCTTTGATGTGATCGCCGCGCAGATCACGGTCGGGCTGTGCTTGTTGCCGATATCATTCTGGATGACCAGCACCGGGCGGACGCCGCCCTGCTCTGAGCCGATGACCGGTCTTAAATCTGCGTAATAAATATCTCCTCGTCTGATAACCACTCGATTCACACTCCGTCCAAACTATTTTAAGATATAAATAACTGCTTTGTACTTTCACAGCTCCACAGTCCGTTTATACCGTTAGTATGGACAGATTTACACCGCCTATACGCGGGTCGTCCCACAAATGCATCCGGCAGTCCAGGTTCCCGGCTTTGCCGAAGCTATCTACTTTATCTTATGAATCCTTTTTCTAAATGGTTCAAACACCGGCTTTACTCCATAAAATCCTCATACCGATCATCATTATAATCCTTTTTCCCGACGATCTTTCCACCTCTCACGTACACGCGCGGCACACGTTTTCCAAGCACGCATGGGATCTCATAGTGGAAACCGCCACTCCATTCCGCCAGCTCTTCCATCGTGATCTCGTCGTCCCCGTCGCGTCCGACCAGCGTTACCCGCGTGTCCTCAGCAGCCTCCGGGATATCGGTCACATCGATCATGCACTGATCCATGCAGACGCGTCCCAGAATCGGTGCGCGGTGTCCATGAATCAGGACATAACCCTTTCCAGAGAGATTTCTCGGATAGCCATCGCCGTATCCGGCGCCAATCGTCGCGATCCGCATCGGACGGTCCGTCACAAAGGTTCCGCCGTAGCTGATCGGCGTGCCCGGCTCCACTTCCTTAACATAGGTAATAAAGCTGCGGATCTCCATCGCCGGGTAAATCTTCATGTTCCGCTCTACCTCATCCGACGGATACAGACCGTATACCGTGATACCGGCTCTCGCCGCATCCAGTCCCATCCGCGGCAGTTCCATGATCGCCGCGCTGTTCGCACAGTGGCACATCGGAATATGAACACCTGCAGCTTCCAGACCTTCATGGAATTTCTGGTACCGCTCATACTGTAAATGGGTAAATGCCTTATCCGCCTCGTCAGCACGCGCAAAATGTGTAAACATTCCCTCGATCTCAATGCCCGGAAGCTTTGCAATCCGCTTTATCTCTTCCAGGCTATTTTCATCCGGGTGAAATCCGATTCGTCCCATGCCGGTATCGAGCGCAATATGCATTTTCGCCGTCTTTCCCATCGAAACCGCAAGTTTTGAGAGCAGCTCTGCCTTGTCTTCCTCAAAGATCGCTGGACGGATATCGCCCTCAATCAATTCCGCAAAATGGCGCGGGTGCGTGCTACCAAGCACCAGAATCGGTTTGTCAATGCCGTGGCGGCGCAGGTTCTGTCCTTCCTCCAAGGTTGCCACCGCATAGCCCCAGACAAACGACGCGATCGTCTTCGCCACCGGGACAGCCCCGTGACCGTAACCATCCGTCTTAACCACGCCGATCATCTTCGTTTTTGCCGGAAGATTTTCGCGCATCGCCTCCATATTTTTCACAATCGCATCCAGGTCAATCCGCGCATAAATCCGGGTATATGGTTCTTCTGCCATTGTATATGCTTTTTCCATCTTTTTGTCTTCCTTTTTATTTTCAATCTATCTTTTCAAGCAGACAGTCCGCGATATCTCTTGCCAGCACGGAATGCTCTCCCTTTTTACAGGCAGCTGCCGCCCCAGCTCTTCCGTGCAGGAACACGCCGAGCGCCGCCGCTTCATCCTCTGAAAATCCCAGCGCCAGAAGCCCGGCAATCACACCGGTCAGCACATCGCCGGAACCGCCCTTTGCCATCGCGGCGCAGCCGCTGTCGCCGATATACACATTGCCATCGCGCCCCGCCGTCACCGTCACGGCATCCTTGAGCACGCAGGTCACGCCTTTTTCTTCGCCATACCGCACCGCTGACTCGACCAGATCCCGTTTCAGATCCTCAATCGAGCGTCCCGTCAGACGCGCCATCTCCCCCAGATGTGGAGTAACGATCACATTTTCCGTAAAATACCCGGACAAATGCGGATGCTGTGCGACAGCATTTAATCCATCCGCATCCACAATGATCGGCACATAGGCGGAAAGCAGCACGTTCTGCACCAGACTTGCGACATGGGCTTCCTTTCCCAGTCCCGGTCCCAGCACGATCGCGCTCGCCCAGCCGCACTCCTGTTCCACCAGGCTCTTAAAACCTGCCGGATCCGTCTGTGCCTGTTCCGGATCATACGGCGTCAGGATCGCCTCCGGAAGGAGATTTTGCAGAATCGGCACATTTGCCCGGACGGTCAGGATCTTCACAAGTCCTGCGCCCATCCGGTACGCAGCCAGGGCGCTCAAATACGCTGCGCCGCACATTCCCTCCGAACCGGCTGCGATCAGGATTTTTCCATACGTTCCCTTGTTGGCGTCTGCCCGCCGTTTCGGGATCTGGCTCCGATCCTCCGGATCATAGGCAAAATAGGTATGCCCTTCATATTTTGTATACGCCGGAAACCCGATGTCGGCAATCACAATCTCGCCGCACAGCTTCCGTCCCGGATAGAACACCATTCCCAGCTTCTCATAGCCGAAAGTAACGGTCAGATCCGCCTCAGCTGCCTCGCCAAGCGCCGCCCCTGTCTCTGAGCTGACGCCGGACGGAATATCAACCGCAACTACCGCCTTTGGCTCCTGCTCACGCATAAAACGGATCGCCTCGGCAAATTCACCGCCGACCTCTCTGGAAAGACCCACGCCAAAGATCGCATCCACCATGATCTCCACATGCCCCGGCACATAATTTTCAAACGCCTCCACCGGGATCCCCAGATTCCGGTCAATCGCCACCTGACAGGTCATCTCCCCCGTCCAGTGTGCCTTGTCACCGACCGTGAGCACCGTCGGAAGCGCGCCGCGCAGAAAGAGAATCCTAGCCAGCGCCGCGCCGTCCGCACCGTTATTGCCCGTTCCGCAAAATACCAGAAGCCTCTGCCCTGAAAGCTTCCCATACCGTTTTTCCATCTCGTCTGCAACCGCCAGCGCCGCTCGCTCCATCAGTACCAGAGAGGGAATACCCACTTTCCGGATTGCATATCCATCTATCTCTTTCATCTGTTTTCCTGTCACCAGACGTCTCATTTCCATTCCCCCTCTCCGACTGCGTAAGCAGATGCCAGACTGCCTGTATTCGTGATCGACACGTGAATCCGGGTGATTTTCAGGCTGTCCGCAAGTTTCTTCGCTCCCCCGTGAAGCTGCACCCACGGTTTTCCAAACTCGTCCCGGAGCACTTCTACATCCAGCAGTCCAAAGCCCCTAAAGCCTGTTCCAAACACCTTCGAGACTGCCTCTTTTACCGCAAAATCGCCGGCGAGCCGGGACGCATTTCCCCCAGCCTGCCGACGCTCTTCTTCTGTATATACACGCACCAAAAAAGCCTCTTTTTCACAGGCTTTTTTGATTCGCTCTATCTCTATCAGATCCGTACCAATTCCGACGATCATTTTATTTCTCCAGCACCAGCTGCCTCTTCCTGCTTTCTCTGCGCTTCTTCTCTCGCTTTCTGATCCTGCATACTGCATACGCGGTAAGAAAGGCGCATCAGGCTCTCCGACAGATGGACATTTTCCACCACAACGTCATCTGGAACCTGTAAATCTGTATGGGCAAAATTCCAGATCGCCTTGATTCCGGCTTTGACAAGCCGATCCGCAATCTCCGGTGCTTTCGACTTCGGAATCGTCAGCGCTGCGATCTGCACTTCATTGTCCTTGATAAACTGCTCCAAATCTTCAATACCACGGATCTCCACTCCTCGGACTACCAGACCGACCAGACGCGGATTCACATCAAACATGCCTTTGATTAAAAAACCACGCCGCTCAAAATTTGTATAATTCGCGATCGCCTGACCCAGATTTCCCGCACCGATAATAATCAGGTTATGCTGACGGTCAATTCCCAGAATCCGGGCAATCTCCGAATATAAATACTTTACATTATAACCATATCCCTGCTGACCAAATCCGCCGAAATTGTTCAGATCCTGACGAATCTGGGACGCTGTCACCTTCATGCGGATACTCAAATCATTCGATGAGATTCTCTCTACTCCCTCCTCGAGCAATTCGCCCAAGTAACGATAGTATCTGGGTAGCCTAGAAATGACCGCTTTAGATATCTCTTTCTGTTCCACGGCTTTCTTCCACCTTTCTTTCCTATAACGTTGTCCATATGGTTTACGCAAACCTTCGGACAATCTGATAAATTTATTATAGTCATATGATAAATAATTGTCAATTTTTTTTATTTTATATGAGGGATTTTACATTGTATTTTGCAAAATTTTCTGACCAGAAACAGCCATTAACCGTTCTCATTCTTGCATTGCTTCTTTATTTATATTATAATTTAAGATTGACGGTATATTTTTTAACCGAAATACATGGATACAACCACAGGAGGAATCTATGATTTTATCTTGCAGCAATATTTCAAAAGCATTCGGTACGGAGGAAATCCTCAAACACGTATCGTTTCATGTAGAAGATCACGAAAAAGCCGCCATCGTCGGCATCAACGGAGCCGGTAAATCGACTCTTTTAAAAATAATTGTCGGAGAACTCGCAGCAGACGAGGGCTCCGTGACCATCGCCAAGGGCAAAACCCTCGGTTACCTGGCACAGCACCAGGATCTGCATAGCCAGACCACCATTTATGACTCTCTTCTGGAGGTCAAACGTCCGATTCTGGAAATGGAACAGCAGATCCGCACGCTGGAACTCCAGATGAAGCACGCCGAGGGCGAAAAGCTCGAAACGATGCTCAACACTTACAGCCGCTTAAACCATGAATTTGAACTTTTAAACGGCTACGCATGGCAGAGCGAGATCACCGGTGTCTTAAAGGGACTCGGCTTTGTCGAGGAAGAATTTTCCAAACCGGTTTCCGAACTTTCAGGCGGTCAGAAAACGCGCGTCTCCCTCGGTAAGCTCCTGCTCTCCAAACCGGATATCATCCTTTTGGACGAGCCGACCAACCACCTCGACATGGAATCCATCGCGTGGCTGGAAACCTATCTGATGAACTACGCCGGGACGGTCATCATCGTCGCCCACGACCGCTATTTTCTGGACCGCGTCGTGACCAAGATCGTCGAGCTGGACGGCGGCATCGCCACCTCTTTCCAGGGCAATTACACCGCCTACAGCGAGAAAAAAGCGATCATCCGCGCCGGTGTGCTCAAGGCTTACCTAAACCAACAGCAGGAGATCCGCCATCAGGAGGAGGTTATCACCAAACTCAAATCCTTTAACCGTGAGAAATCCATCAAGCGTGCCGAGAGCCGTGAAAAAATGCTTTCCAAGATGGATCTTCTGGAAAAACCGACCGAAATCAACGACGCGATGCATATTACGCTGGAACCGTGCGTTACCAGCGGAAATGACGTTCTCTCCGTCCGTGAGCTTGCCAAGAGTTTCGACGGCATGACACTCTTCACGGATCTGAACTTTGAGGTAAAACGCGGCGAGCGCATCGCCATCATCGGCAACAACGGAACCGGCAAGACCACAATTCTCAAGATGATCAACGGTCTTCTGACCCCGGACAACGGCGAGATCCGGTTAGGTTCCAAGGTGCATATCGGTTACTACGATCAGGAACACCAGGTTCTGCACATGGACAAGACGCTCTTTGACGAGCTACAGGACACCTACCCGGATATGAACAACACGCAGATCCGAAATGTGCTGGCGGCATTTCTCTTCACCGGCGACGATGTCTTTAAGCGCATCCGCGATCTGAGCGGCGGCGAACGCGGACGTGTTTCCCTGGCGAAGCTGATGCTCTCGGAGGCGAACTTCCTGATCCTCGATGAGCCGACCAACCATCTGGATATCGCCTCGAAGGAGATTCTGGAAAACGCGCTGGTTCATTATACCGGAACCGTTCTCTACGTCTCCCATGACCGATATTTCATCAACAAAACTGCGACCCGGATTCTCGATCTGACGATGGGAACACTGATTAATTATATTGGAAACTACGATTATTATCTGGAAAAGAAGGAGACGCAGGAGAAAGCCTATCTGGCTTCCGCCGCACAGGCAGCCAACCGCTCTGCAAAATCTTCCGGAGCCGGAAACACAGGGACTTCCAGCCATCTGACCGCTGCGGCAGGCGCAAATCCGACTGCTCTTTCCGGAAATGGCACTGGTACCTCTGCTGCTTCGTCCGCTTCTGCCGTGACCGCTGCAGTTCAAGCGGCAGCCAGCGCTTCCTCCGGCAAATTGGACTGGAAACAGCAGAAGGAAGAACAGACGCGGCTTCGTAAGAAACAGAATGAATTGAAACGCGTCGAGGAAGAAATCCACACTCTTGAAACCCGCGATCAGGAGATCGATGCGCTTCTCTGCGATGAGACTGTCTTTTCCGATGTTCCGCGTTTGATGAAACTGAATAAAGAGAAGGAAGAACTGAATGCAAAGTTAGAGGGATTGTATGAGAAGTGGGAGGAATTGGCAGAGTAGTGGTTACTGTTCACGCATACGTGCCCAGTAACGGAATTTGCCGCGGCTTTGCATTTACATACGGCAAATTCCTGCTGCCACCACGTTTTCTTACGGCACTTCCGATGCCGGACCACTCTTAGCCTTTAAAGATTCATCCCCAGCCGGTCCGGCTCCATTTCCGGCAAATTCCGGATCAGAGTTCATCTCGACCCCTTCGGCTTCGTCTGGTTTTTGTCCTTCCTGCCAGAATCCTAACTTTACGACATATTTGTATAATTCCGGACTGTTTTTTCGGATGTCAGCTCGGACATCTTCGTCACAGCAGGCGGCGAAAAAGCTGCCGAACTGCATCTCCGACTTATCGTCAAAGTAGGATGGAAGCGGCTGCACCAGTCCACTGCCAGCCAGATATCGCTCGAAATCCGTCAGGGCACGTGAGGTTTCTTCGTCGCTTAGTTCCGACGCAGCGAACTCGCCGAATGCCATCGCAAGCCCCTGCGGTTTAGAAAATTTGATTTTCTTGTAATGCACATCTGTATCATAATTGACAAAATAGATACCCTGCTCTGTTTTCGGCGCTGAGAAGTATGCCTTGTCTGTGTAGTACATCAGCTCCCAGCCTGATTCTGCAAATCGTTTGATCCACTCTCTTGGCACGCCTGCCAGTTCTTTCGTAATCTGTTCTTTTTCACTGTCCGACGGACGCCGTTTTCCCATCAAACGCACATCATGCGTCCGGTCGCGCAGTCCATTTGCATCGTAGTAGTTGAGTTCCACGTACTGATCCGCCGCCATCTGACCATTGTCAAAGAAATAATATTTATGCCCGTTTACCATCCGGTTTCCGCCGCTGAACATAACACATTTGGAATCAAACCAATACCAGGCATTTCCTGCCTGATACCAGCCGGTCGTCAGTGCCCCATCCTCGTTTGCATGATACCACTGATCCGTCTCTTCCTCATAAATCCAGCCAGTCATCATCGCGCCGCTCTCGGCGAAATAATAACGGTTTGTGCCGATTTTCCGGAGTCCCCGCTGCATATAGCTGCTTTTTCCCAGATAATACCAGTGACCATTCGATTTCAGCCAGGACGCTTTCAAAAAGCTGCCATCCGTCAGGCGGTACTGCCAGTCCTCGCCGTCTCCGACCCACTCGCCCTCATACAGATACATTTCTTTATTTTCAAAACCAGCCGCGCCACTTTCTGTCGCCGATGCCTCTGTCTCTGTTATATCATTGGCATTATTTTCGGTGCCGAACCTGTAAACTTGATTTTCTTCCTTGCCCTGCGCCGGGGTGTCCGCAGACGCATCGTTACCTGCCGCCAGCGCTGTCCCACAAACAAACAGGGATACTAAAAAGGATGCTGCCCACATAAATTTTTTCTTCCAATTCATCGTGTGCCTCCCCTTTCTTGTTCATAATTAAGCAAAAAACTGTGAACAGTTGCCACATCTCTTCTTATTTTACCGCACCGCAAATGAAAAGTATAGAAAAAAATTCTTACATCCTTTATAATAATAAAATAAAAGACAGTTCATCAAAGACAGCAATATCCAATCTGCCTTTGAAACAATATAAAAATGATTACAAATTCCAATCACTCTTTTTTATAGAGTTATAAAATTAGAAAGGATACCATATATGAAATCAAAACGCATTTTGGCGCTGACGGGTGCTGTTATCCTAATCACCCTCTACGTCTCTTCCATCATCTTCGCCCTGATGGACAGTCCACTGGCAGAAAATCTGCTGCTGGCATCGCTGTTCTGCACGATCGTTATACCGGCGGTGCTCTATGGGTATGCGGTGGCACTGCGATATTTTAAAAAGAAAAAATAACGTTCAAAAAGCAAACGACTGTCTATTTCTAACACAATACGCAGTCGTTCGCTTCTTTCATTCTTCTATACTGACTGCCTCCGCAGTCTCCTGTCATTTTTTCATCATCCCGCCACTGTAACCGCATTCTCCCGGACATCATTAATCGCTTTCATAAGCGCTGTTCTCGTTCTCACATCAAACAACTTTAAAAAACTAATTGGCTTATCAAACGGAGGCTTCTGCAAAACAGCCACATTCTCCATATACCCATTCTGCTCCATATGATTAATAATCTTATGAACAAAATTGATCTGCCGTTGGGTGAACCTCACATGGCTAAAGTCACATGCTTCTCGGCCGTTTTAAACGGCAAGACTAAATATCGGCGGATACGCCAGTAACTTAGAATTCGTGCGGATACGCACTTTTTCCACGCCGGATACGGCTGGTTTCCACATTACAGGTAGTCCGCTGTATATCTGCCTGTATTTATGCCGCTTTTAAGTTATTTACTTCTACATAAAGCTTTCTCAAATCTGCATAAACGCAGGAGGTTCTACGCTTCACTGCAGGTACTTTTGCCTCCAGTGAAGACCTTTCCGTTTCCGGCAAGGGTTTTAAAAGTTCCCGTATAAAATATCTCGCCCCGATATTATAAGTTGCTGACAAATCACAGTTATACTGCTTTCCTGTCTGGAAGATACATAGGCTATGGTTCTCCGGATTTCTTACTACCGCTCCACTTCCGTCACAGGCCAGCCTGCTGGTGTTCCGGGCACTAACTCTGGACACACGAATCCTGTTCCGATGTGCCTGATGTTCACATAGCTTCTGAATATCCCGCTTTCTCCATAAATGAAGTTTTTGCTTCTTTTTTCCGGATATTTTTCCCTGCATTTCCAGATACTCAAAAACAATTACATCTGCCTGATATTCTACGGCATATTTCGTGATCTCCGTAGCTATTTTGCGGGACAGTTCCATATTCAGCCTTTTTGCATAACCCCATCGGCTTTGAACCTGTCTGGAGGAATGTTCTCTCTGAAAACGGCGGATTCTGCCAAGTACATGATACAAATGGTCTTTATCACTGGGGAAATTTATAAATTTACGTCCCAGGATAGTGCCATCTGCCCGCATGATGCTGCAGACTGCATCCGTATTGATTCCCAAATCAACACTGCATATCACCTGCTCTTTTACAGCTGTTTTCGATAAGGTTACTTCCTCTGTGTATGAAAACCGAAGGAAATATTTATGATGTTTCCTTTCCAAAGTTGGGGCAGATGCCTCTTTCCCGCTCCACTTTTTTCGAAGATATTCCATATCGGTATGAAGTAATTTCACCTGAAACCACTTCCACTCACGCCCATCAAATAGCTTTAAATAAGCCGTATCTTCTCCCGGTTCTGCTTCCCTATACATGACATCCCGATAGAATACCGGCATCGCATGATTCTCACAGACCAGCTTCGGTTTCCCCCTCAGTTCTCCCTTTTCCCACAAACTAAGGCGTGATTGATAGGAGGACACGGCTCCAAGTGCGTGTTGAATCGCCGCTCTTCTCAGATAAGATGGCATCTTAGGAAAATGACGGTCAAACGGAAATCTGGCATGATTCTTTTTTGTCTCATGTACCAGATGTTCCGCCTCATTAAAGCGTTTTTGTAGATTTTTGATTTCTGAAAGTTCTTCCCAGATCTCTGCATACACCGGAATCAGATAGGAAACTGCTTTCCGAAAAATATCCAGCGTAGAGCGGAGCGGTATATTCTTTTTTTTAATTTCTACTCCATAGCTGGATACAATCTGCATAAAGGTCCCTGCTTTCTGTTTTCGATATTTCGCACACTGTGCAAAATGATACTGTAAAAAATACGCATTTCTTCTTCCTGCGAAAGTAATTTTTCTTTCGTAGGTAATACACTATATTTACATTTATATTATACCATGCATCTCTTTGCAAGGCAAACACTTGTTCTGTATCTATTAAAATAATTGGCACACCTAACTCATCACTACTACAATATACTTATGGGTAATCCCCTTACATCCAG
>NZ_QUDY01000013.1:0-78363 GCF_003477745.1 Clostridium sp. AF35-15
TTTTTTTCCCCATTAAGTCTTGACTTTTTATTTGCAGGCTAAAGTAACGAGAACGCGGTGTGCCGTTTTTCAAACATTTTTCGAAATAAAAAGACCCATAGCCTTTCACTATGAGTCTTTTTCATACATCCCTTTTCTCTACTGGATAAACATAGCATCCCCAAAACTAAAGAACCGATATCTCTGCCGGATCGCCTCTTCATACGCCGTGAGCACGTGTTCTCTGCCTGCCAGTGCGGATACCAGCATGACGAGTGTGGACTCCGGCAGGTGGAAGTTTGTGATCAGGCAGTCCAGAATCTTGAACTGATAGCCCGGATAGATGAAAATGTCGGTCCAGCCGCTGCACGCGCGGATCGTGCCGTCCTCAGCCGCTGCGGATTCAATCGTCCGGCAGCTTGTCGTACCGACACAGATGATGCGTCCGCCATTTTTCTTCGTCTCATTGATCATGTTGGCGGCATCTTCCTCGATACGATAGAACTCCGAGTGCATATGATGATCCAGTACATTCGAAACCTTGACCGGCCGGAAGGTTCCCAGACCCACATGAAGTGTGACATGCGCGATCTTGACGCCCATTTCCTGAATCTGTGCCAGCAGTTCCTTGGTAAAATGAAGTCCGGCAGTCGGAGCAGCCGCGGATCCCTCATGTTCTGCATAAACGGTCTGATAACGGTTTTTATCTTTCAGACGGTGTGTAATATACGGTGGAAGCGGCATCTGACCAAGCTGGTCAAGAATCTCCTCGAAGATCCCCTCATAGGAGAACTGAATCAGACGATTTCCCTCTTCTACCACATCAATGACGGTTCCTTTTAACAAACCATCGCCAAAATTAATTACGGTTCCCGGCTTTGCCTTTTTGCCCGGCTTTACCAGCGTCTCCCAGATATCGTTCTCACGGCGTTTCAGAAGAAGAATCTCGATGTGTGCATCCGTTCCCTCCTTGCTTCCGATCAGACGCGCCGGGATAACCTTTGTGTCATTGATCACCAGGCAATCGCCCGGATGAAGATAATTGACAATATCCTTAAACACCTTATGCTGCATCTCACCCGTCTTTTTATCCAGCACTAAAAGCCGGGAAGAAGAACGATCTTCCAGCGGATCCTGTGCGATCAGCTCCTGTGGTAAATCATAATAAAAATCTTTTACATCCATTCTTTGTGCCTCTTTGTCTTTCTATATCTGTACTTTCACTTTTTATAAATCAATCGGTTTTATATCTTATATGCTATCAACCATTTCTCTATACTCCGGCATATCCGCTTTTCAGCTTTCCATACCTTAAAAACTTTATTTTTCCAGCCAGACGAATTCAATAAAGCATTTTAAGGATTTGACGCAGCCGGTTCTGACTCCTCCTGCATATAAGATGCGCCCTGTTTCATAAATTCCACGCGCTCTTTCAACGCCTCATCCTGCTCCATCGCCGCATCCATTGCTTCATCCGTCTGCTTGCTGAGAAGGCGCACATCCTCATTGACCGACAGTTCTTCAAAATACTGCGTCAGCTCTTCGGACATTTTCCCGTCATCGATCTGCCAGTTTCCGTCCTCCGCCCGGATCGCATAGATCCGCACCAGACTCGGTGCCGGTGTCTCCACGCCCGTATACAAAATCTCATAATACACATACGCTGCCATCTCACCGTTCCTAAGCCCCGGCGTCGTATAACATTTCACATTCTGGTACCCGGAAATGTACTGCTTCTGTTCTTCAAATTCCTGACGGTAGTGTTCTTCCTCACTCGTATCCTGTGAGGTAAACAACTTCACAAACGTATCCATATCACAGTCGGAAACCGCCTGAAAATAAGTATTCATCAGCTCTGTGATCCCCGGCTCGCCATTCTCTGTCAGAATACATCCGCCAAAGTCCTGAATATATTCTTTCGTGTCCGGCTCAATCACCATTCCAGATCCGCCTGTATCCACCATTTCTGCCGGTAAGCCATCCTTTTTCCCCAGAATGTTTGTTATTTTCCCGGAAAACATCGCCACCGCGCCAATCAGAATCAATACAATCACCGCCGCAAGCAGCATCACATAGCGGCGCAGTTCCCAGTCCGTTCCGTTCTTCCGGCTGCGTCCCGGTTTCTTTTTCGGTTCTCCCACCCGACCGCCTCCTGACTTATTCGATTGTTAATATTATAGCGGTGATTTGGTTACTCGGCAAGCAGTATTTCCGAAAAAAAACTTGCAATTTTCTAAATATTATAGTATCATACAAGTAATGCGTCTGTAGCTCAGTGGATAGAGCGCCGGCCTCCGGAGCCTGAGGCGTAGGTTCGATTCCTATCAGACGCATTCTTAAAAAGCGACAGCGGAGATATCTCAGCCGTCGCTTTTTGTGTTATTCATGATAAAAGGAGGACTCTTTCCGTGGAACTCATACACGTTTCTGGAAATACAGACTGCCTGCTTGGCAAAACAGCCGTCGGCATCTACCGCATCGACGACACCCGCTGCATCCTGTTTGACAATGGTTACTCAAAGGAATATGACGAGCTGGTCGGCTCTCTGAAAGACGCCGGGCTGACCCCGGCGGGGCTGATCGTTTCCCACGCGCACATCGACCATCATGGAAACAGCAAACGCCTGCGCGAAGCCTTTCAGATTCCACTGGCTATGTCGCTTGGCGAAGCCGGGCTGATCGCCTCCCAGGCGGCGCTGGAACGGTATACCAATTATTTCGGGCGCTCCGAGAAGGAAAAGGTTTCCATCGACACCGAGCAGCGCTGCCCGGTTGACTGTATCATCCAGCCGGAGGATACTTCCGTGACACTCTGCGGCGTAACCTTCCCGGTTCACCATCTGCCGGGGCATTCCCTCGACCACATCGTCATCGGCACACCGGACGGCGTCTGCTTTACCGGAGACGCGCTTTTAACCGAAAATGTCCTGCGTCACGTCAAGCTTCCATACTGCGACCACGTCGGTCTGGATCTGGAAAGCAAGGAAGCAATCACAAAACTGCCTTACCAGCACTGGATTTTATCGCACAAAGGTCCATTTGATGGCAATATCCGGGAACTGGCGGACAAAAATATGGATCTTGTCCGTCTGCGTCTCGCAGAGCTGGCAGAGCTTTTGCAGAGACCAATGACACGCGATGAATTTTATCAGGCAAGCCGACGTCTGATCGGAATGCACATCGGTACCTACGACCAGCTCATCCGTCAGGAACGCCACCTGCGCCCATATCTGGAACAGCTGGTGATCGATGGGACGGCACGGCTGGAAGTAAAGAATGACACGATATATTTTTGTTTGAATGAATAAACTCTTTCTGCATGAATTTTCCCTCTCTTGTTGTTATCGTTTCCGAAAATACACACACGCCCCTGCAAATCCCAAGATTCCCGCTCCCATCACGGCGAAGCGGGAATATGTCTTTAACAGCACCAGAATACGTTCCCACGATGCCCCCGCCACCGCGCCGGCTCCGATGAGCACCGTATTCCAGATAAGACTGCCCGCTGTTGTCAGAAGGAGAAATGGCAGGAGTTCCATCTTTGCCATTCCCGCCGGGATCGAGATCAGACTTCGGATGATCGGAACGAAACGGCAAAAAAAGACGGCTGATCGTCCCGTTCTCTCCAGCCATCCGTCTGCATCTTTTACATCTTCCACTTCCACTCCGAGCCGTTTTCCCCATGCGCCGCCCAAAAAGGAATAAAACTTCTGGACAGGAATTCGTCTTCCCAGTTCATACAAAATCAGTGCTCCAAGTACCGATCCGGATGTTGCTGCCAGGACAGCCCCTGCGATTGACATCCGTGTGTACGTTGTCATAAATCCGCCGAATGTCAGAATCACTTCTGAAGGAATCGGCGGAAAGAGATTTTCAATCAGAATCAAGGCAAACATCCCCGCATACCCGTAAGAACTGAGAAGTTCCAGAACTATATCACGCATGATATATCGCACTCCACGTTATTTCCACATATTCTATTTATTTTATGCAGAACGGAAAAAATCCAGGCATCTAATTTTCATTTTTCATGCCCGGATTTTAATTAAACCTAGAGAATCATCACATCCCCCACGGCCCCCGTATCCGAGAACTCTGTCCACTCGCACACATTGACCGCGTGATCGGCGATTCGCTCCAGATACTTAGCAACCATCAAAAGATCGACTGCCACATCGGATTTATCCCCGTCTTTTTTCAGAAACTCAATCACTTCCCGTTTTACCCGCTCAAAGAAGGCATCGATCAGGTCATCCCTCTGTTCGAATGTCTCCGCCGTCTCGGTGTCACGCTGGGTAAACGCGTGAATCGCATCCTTTACCATCGTTTTCACATTTGCCACCATGGCCGGAAGATGTTTGCTTACAAGACTAATATCTGCATCCTCCAAACGCAGGGACAGATCGGCAATGTCCGCCGCCTGATCGCCCATCCGCTCCAGATCGGTCACAACCTTCAGCGCCGTCGAGATATGGCGCAGATCACTGGCGACCGGCTGCTGCTTTAACATCAGCGTCAGGCAGTGTGTCTCGATCTTTCGCTCCATATTGTCCACATCCCGGTCTCCTTTGATAACCTTCTGTGCCAGCTCTTCATTATGCTCGGTAAGCGCTTGAAAACTACTGTCAATCGCATCCTGCACCATCTGGCTCATCGCGTTCAATTCCTGATTCAGCCCTTCTAACTCCTGTATAAATGCCTCTCTCGTCGCCATCCCGTATCTCCTCTCCATCTCCCCTGTTTTCTGCCCAGAAATTTTCCACTTCTGAACAGTAAACTGATTTTCTACTTATTTTTAAATCCTCAATCTTACGCCTATCATCCAAACCGTCCGGTAATATAGTCTTCCGTCTTCTTCTCCCGCGGATGCGAGAACAGATCCGTCGTCGGTGCATACTCGACTACCTCTCCCACCAGGAAAAATGCCGTGTAGTCCGCAATACGGGTCGCCTGCTGCATATTGTGGGTAACGATGACAACTGTATAATTCTTCTTAAGCTCGCCCATCAGATCCTCGATTTTCAGCGTGGAAATCGGGTCCAGTGCCGAGGTCGGCTCATCCATCAGGAGAATCTCCGGCTCAACCGCCAGCGCACGCGCGATGCAGAGACGCTGCTGCTGTCCGCCGGAAAGTCCCAGTGCAGAACGTTTCAGGCGATCCTTGACCTCATCCCACAGGGCCGCGCCGCGCAGACTCTTCTCCACAATCGCGTCCAGCTCTGCTTTTCCCTTAATGCCGTGAATCCGCGGTCCATACGCGATATTGTCATAAATACTCATCGGAAATGGGTTCGGCTGCTGAAATACCATGCCGACCTTCTTGCGAAGAAGCGTCGTATCAACCTTCGGATCATAGATATCCTCGCCGTCGATCCACACCTTTCCATTGATTGTTACATTCGGCACCAGATCGTTCATGCGGTTCAATGTTTTCAAATAGGTAGACTTACCGCAACCGGACGGTCCGATAAACGCTGTGATCTGATTTTCATATATATCCAGATTGATATTTTTTAATGCATGATTGTTTCCATAGTACAGATTCAAATCCGACGTAGAAATTTTTGTCTCCATATCATTTCCTCATTTTTTACTTTATTTTAATTTTGTCACATCAAACCGGTTGGTCAAAAATCTCGTCAGCAGGTTGATTCCCAGCACGATAATCAGAAGCACGACCGCGATTCCAAATGCCTGATCGTATTTTGCTTTCTGCATCGACAGGTAGAGCTGGATGGTCAGCGTGCCGCTCGACTCAAACAGTTTTCCAAACAGGTTTTTCGGAAGCTGGAAGCCGCTTCCGGCAGTAAACAGAAGCGCCGCCGACTCGCCCACGATACGGCCAATCGAAAGGATGACGCCAGTCATAATACCCGGTGCCGCGCTCGGCAGCAGGATCGTCCGGATCATATACCATTTCGTTGCACCGATTCCCAGTGCGCCGCTACGGTAGCTGTCCGGAACGGTTTTGAGTGCTTCCTGTGTGTTCCGCGTAATCAGCGGAAGCACCATCAGGGTCAGCGTGAAGGATCCGGTCAGAACCGAATAGCCCAGCTTCAGCGTCATTCCGAAAAAGACCATACCGAACAAGCCAAAAATAATCGACGGAATACCGGACAGGATCTCGGTTGTAAATTCAATCGTCCGCACCAGTTTTCCCGGCTTTGCGTATTCGTTCAGATAAATGGCGGAGCCGATTCCGATCGGCGCTGCAATGATAAGGGTAATTACAATGATGTAAATCGTGTTGATGATATTTCCCAGAATACCAAAGGTGCCCTTGAGGGAGCTCTGCACCGTGGACAGAAGCTGCCAGGAAACCTGCGGCAGGCCGCGCACAAACACATACCCCATGATGCCAACTAACAGCGCGATCGCCACGCCAGCTGCCAGATAAATCAGCGCTTTTAAGATATTGTCCCCGAT
Source organism: Clostridium sp. AF35-15 (assembly GCF_003477745.1). Lineage (NCBI taxonomy): Bacteria > Bacillati > Bacillota > Clostridia > Eubacteriales > Clostridiaceae > Clostridium > Clostridium sp. AF35-15. Next base: position 6,406 of record NZ_QUDY01000013.1, read on the forward strand.
GCGGGTGCGCTTCTGGTAAATACTTTTCATACTATTATCGGTCATTTGCGCCGCCCTCCTTCACAAACATCCGGCTGAGCACCGTGTTGATAAACATGATAAATACGAACAGCACCAGACCGATGGTAAAGAGCACTTCCCGGTGAAGTCCCTCTGAATAAGACATTTCCGCCACGATCGCGGTTGTCAGGAAACGGACGGAGTTAAATGGGAGCGGCAGATTGACTGAACTTCCAGATACCAGGCTGATCGCCATTGCCTCCCCGATCGCACGTCCGCAGCCTAAAACCACCGCCGTGATGATGCCGGAGTGCGCCGCCGGAACGATTACTTTGAAAATCGTCTGGATATGCGTTGCACCGAGCGCCAGCGATGCGCTTTTTAAATGTTTCGGGACTGCCCTAAGCGACGCCTCACTGATATTGATGACGGTCGGAAGAATCATGATTGCCAGAACCAGAACCGCCGATATCAGGTTCGCACCGCCGGTAAATTGATGCGTCGTGGAACCGGCAAAGATTTTCATTTCCAGCTTATACATCAGGGGATTTAAAATCAAAATTCCTAAGAGTCCGTAGATAACCGACGGAATACCTGCCAGAAGCTCAACTGCCGGGCGGACCACTGCCGCTACCTTCGGCGGCGCAACCTCTGCCAGAAAGATGGCGGTAAACAGCCCAATCGGAACACCGATCAGGATCGCCAGAAAGGTTCCGACGATGGAAGTTAAAATAACGTAGAGAATTCCGAAAGACGCCGGATTTCCAGTCGGCTTCCAGACGGTTCCAAATAAGATTTCCGGAACACCCACCTTAAAAAGTGCCGGGGTACCGCTGATAATCATGTATAAGGTAATTGAAAAAACTGCCACCACCGCCAGCAGGCCGCAGGCGGTAAAAATAATTTCCGCTGCCCTCTCTACCGCTGATTTCGTGGCATGGCTTCCAAAAATGGTAAATTTCTTTTCGTGCATATGTCTCTCCTGTCCCGGATTGAACAGCGAGCCGCTTTCGGTCAAAGCAGAGTTTCCTTTCTGCGGCTTGACTGCAAGCGACTCGATATTATTTGAATCTATTCAATATTATGTGTATTCGTGAATTTCTGATTTTTCTATCCTTACCGGTTTTCACCGGTAATTTTATCCACATTCACAAATTCCGATGCAGTTTCTTACTTCGTAGTAATCAGGCCTACAGATTTAATCAGGTCATCGCCTTCTGCAGAGTATACATAGTCAAACAGCGCCTGTACCAGCTCGTTCTGCTCAGAAATTTCTCCCTTGGTTGCCATTACGAATGGGCGGCTTAAGAAATAGCTGCCTGCCTTGATGTTTTCTTCCGTCGGCTCTACATCGTCGAGCTTCACTGCCTTGACGGTATCATCAACTACATCCAGAGATACGTATCCGATGGAACCCGGTGTAGATGCTACTTTTGCCATAACTGCACCGGTGGAATCCAGCTCGTTTGCATATTTGCAGGCATCTTCCAGACCCAGAAGCTCCTCAAATGCGCCTCTTGTACCGGAACCTGCTTCCCGTCCGACTACGACAATCGGCATATCGCTGCCGCCTACATCCTTCCAGTTTGTGATGCTTCCGTCGTAAATGCCGGTCAGCTCGTCCTTGCTCAGACCATCTACAGCGTTGGACGGGTCAACGACAACGGCGATACCATCGATGGCTACGATATTTTCAACAGCACCTTTTGCTTTCTCATCATCCTTTAATGCTCTGGAAGAATCACCGACATCACACTGACCTACCAGCACGGACTCGATACCTGCGGAAGAGCCGGTAAATTCAGCCTGTACGGTCACGTTCGGATATTTCTCCATGAACGTTTCTGCCAGTGCATTTGCAAATTTTTCCATCGAAGTGGAACCTGCCAGGGTGATAGAACCACTTAAATCTTTTGTATCTGCGCTGTTCTCGGTTGTATCTGCTGCTGCACCACTTTCAGCTGCGCTGCTGTCTGCGCTTGTGTCTGCTGCACTTGTATTTGTATTGCTGGAACCACATCCTACCATTCCAGTTGCCAGAACGGCTGCTCCTAATACTGCGATTGTTTTCTGAATATTTTTCTTCATAATAAAATTCCTCTTTCCTCTCTCTTTTTTCTCTCAGAGTTTTTTATCCTTGATTTCTTACAGTACGCAGTATAAAAGATTCCTGGATTTACAGAAATCATATTTTGGTATCGTTTATGTAAAATTTGGGTAATTTTTGTGGGAGTGAATGTAAGATATGGTTTCGGATTTGCTCTGCTTCTCTCCATGATCGGAACCGCCGCCGGACATCTCTCCGGGCTTCGCTTGAAAGCCCGGCAGAGATCGCCGGCGGCGTGATTCTGATTTGTATGGGGTGAAGATTCTGGCGGAACATCTCCACTTATTTTAAAACAACCTTCTTAAAGTTCTTCTTACCTCTCTTGACAACCATTCCTTCGCCAGCGAGCTGATCCTTCGTGAAGACTGCCTTGATATCTTTTACCTGGTTTCCGTCTACAGATACGCCGCCCTGCTCGACATTTCTTCTTGCCTCGGAACGGGACGGAGCCAGACCGGATTTCTGCAGGATGGAGAGAATATCGATCTCATCACCGTTGAAATCATCCTCAGTCAGTTCGTAGGTCGGCATATTGGCTGCATTTCCGCTGGAGAACAGTGCTTTCGCTGCTGCCTGTGCCTTCTCAGCCTCTTCCTCGCCGTGTACCAGCTTGGTCAGCTCGTAAGCCAGGATCTCTTTTGCAGTATTTAACTGGCTGCCTTCCCATTTGTCCATCTCATCGATCTGCTCAAGCGGCAGGAAGGTCAGCATACGCAGGCACTTTAATACATCGGCATCGGCTACGTTTCTCCAGTACTGGTAGAACTCGAACGGGGATGTCTTGTTCGGATCCAGCCATACAGCGCCGGACTGGGTCTTACCCATCTTCTTGCCCTCGGAGTTTAACAGCAGGGTGATGGTCATTGCGTGTGCGTCCTTGCCAAGCTTTCTGCGGATCAGCTCGGTACCGCCTAACATATTGCTCCACTGATCATCGCCGCCGAACTGCATGTTGCAGCCGTATTTCTGGTATAACATATAGAAGTCGTAGCTCTGCATAATCATGTAGTTGAACTCTAAGAAGCTTAAGCCTCTCTCCATTCTCTGCTTGTAGCACTCAGCGGTCAGCATACGGTTGACGCTGAAATGCGGACCAACCTCGCGCAGTAAGTTTACATAATTCAGATTCATCAGCCACTCTGCGTTGTTGACTAAGAGCGCCTTGTCATCAGAGAAATCGATGAAACGGCTCATCTGCTTTTTGAAGCAGTCGCAGTTATGCTGGATCGTCTCCGGTGTCAGCATCTGGCGCATATCCGTACGTCCGGACGGATCGCCGATCATGCCGGTGCCGCCGCCAAGTAATGCGATCGGCTTGTTGCCTGCCATCTGCAGACGTTTCATCAGGCACAGTGCCATGAAATGTCCTACATGAAGGCTGTCTGCGGTCGGGTCAAAACCGATGTAGAAAACGGCTTTTCCTTCGTTGACCAGTTTTTTGATCTCTTCTTCGTTTGTAACCTGGGCGATCAGACCTCTGGCTACTAATTCTTCGTAAATCTGCATTTTCCTGTTTACTCCTTTTTATAAAAAATAATTTTGCTTACTCGTTTTGCTTCTCCACGGGATTCCTTTTTTCAAAAATACATCCGATTCATCCTTTATTTTCTCTCCGAAAATCATTCTCAAAACAGAACAATAAAGGTACTTTGGAACGTCTGTGATTTCACAAGACACATTTTTCTATAAAATAAAAAAGCCCCGTCCTCCAAAAAGGACGGGGCAAAATTCCCGTGTTACCACCTTTGTTCGCAGACAGCTCGCGCCCATCTGCCTCTGCCGGTACCCTCTGATACCGTGACCGGATAACGTGTGTCTCTCACGTCGCAGCCTACCAAATCAACCGCCGCACATTTTCCACGCAGCCTTTTCATCGGATCCGATTTTAGATTCTTCGGTGCGAAGCTCCGGGATGTATTCGAATATCCGGTTCACGCGCGCCTCTCATCATCCGGCTGCTTTCTGTGCGCTCTCCTGCGGATCTCTACTTGTTCCCTTCATTGCCTTTGTAAGGTTATTGAGTATATTCTGTATTATAAGCGAAATTTATTATTTGTCAAGGCAATTTCTCAACTTCAAACTTCACGCTATAAAATTTTTACATTACTTTAAATTCAAAGCGTAAAAAGTAGTGTACATATTTATTAAATATAATTATCATATTATTACTTTAGTCACACAGTTCCCAATCTCCCAGCCACGTATCCTTAGAATAATTATATAATCTTCTATATAATTTCCCGTTTTCAACTTTATAAACATATTTTATAACATCTGCTCTAGCTATTGAACTCGATTTTTCAACAGCCACCTCTTTCTCTTGTGCAAACGCAGTCCCTGAAAAAATACATGTCATAGCAATTATTACTGCTAAAATTCTGATCGTTTTTTTCATTTTTATTTCCTCCTAATATTAATATTCTTTAATTCATTTGGTATTTCATCCAATGTTCCTATATATGTACCATTCATATATAATTCATACCCGTTTTCTGTCTTTACAAAAAAGTTATTTTTTTTGACTATATCATCTTCTTCAAAATACGGTGCATGCAACTTCAAATCAGCTACTGGTTCTATTACTATTGTACCAGACAATATAATAGCAATTAAGAAAAAGAACAACTTAATATTGACCTGTTTTTTTTGTTCTTCATTCAATATAGAAGAAATTCTAATTTTCAAAAAACTTCCATTAAAAAAAGATAGTGTTCCTCTCCTTTTTAACGCTTTTGTCCTAGACATTTTTAACAATATTTCAACATAATGAATTTTTTCTATTTCAGATAACTCATTACAAACAATTAAATCATTTCTTATTTCTAATATGTTAGAAAAATAATACCGAACTATGTATACTAACGGATTCTACCAGTATAAAAGACATAATATTTCAAAAAAACACTTTAAAAATAAATCTCTTTTAATGTAATGTCCCACTTCATGCAAGAGTACTATTTTTTTTGTTTCTTCATCTATATTCGGTATTATTATATACGGATTTTTTATACCAACAATAAATGGATCTTCTATACTATCAACTTTCAATATTGGTATTTTTTTCACTTTTTTATACTTTTTAACACGAATATACTCTATCGGTCTTATTTCTTTTATTAATTTTATAAATGATATATATGATAAACTTTTTTGCACTAAGATAAGAAAACTTCCAAGTAAACTAATCAAAAAAAGTACAGAAAAATGACTTAAAAATCCTATTTTCCCCCGCATAAAGCGACAAAGTTCTGGATATAATATTTTTATTCCTATCGTATGACTTATTCCGCAAATATCTATTGGAAAAAATAATCTTACTCCTGTTAGTACAGTGCAAAAAATAAGTAATTTTACTTCATACAAGCTATAATTTTCTTGCTTTTTCCATATATAAACCGACAAAAAACCCAATAGCAAAATTGAACTACATATTGCCGATAAAATTGATGTATATGTTATTTTCATAAAATCTCTTTTTTTCTTTTTTGAACTATACGTTCTAATTCGTCAATAACCGACTCTTCATCTACTGCTCCATTCAACAAAGCTGCTGTTATTGTATTTACAAAGGACATAGGATTTCTAGAATTTTTCATACATTTTTCTATTTTTTCTTCTATTTCTTCATCCTGAGTCTTTTTCGCTTTATATCGCCTAGCAAAAACTTTTCCAGTCTGAACTGTATCAATAACCTGAACATAACCCTTATCAAGCAATTTTCTTAACACAGTATGGACTGTTGGCGTTGTCAATTCTTTTTCAGATTCTACAATTTCTGTCACCGTCATGGGTTTTTCATACTTCCACAAAACCTGCATAACATTCATTTCTCGTTCACTTAAATAATTATTCTTCATAAAATTCCCAATCTCATAATTTATAGAAACAAAGGGAGCAACTGACGCCCCCTTTGTTTTTCACTCAAGTTCCAATACTACTAACTAATATTATCATTTCCAAGATCCACATTCCATAAATCACTCTATCTTTTTTCATTAGCTCATACCATTCAGGCGTATCTAATAATCTTGGTTTTTTAATTATATAATAATAACAAAAAATCAAAATACAAAGAAAAATTCTAACAGTTCCCACCTGATCATACCAATTTCTAATTCCCATTATGGAAGCAATTCGCTCCCCACAAAGACACAGTTCCATTAATAAAGCGGCAAACGTTGCTTCTCTTCCTTGACGGAATTCATTTGATACTCTATTCTCTTTCATTGCATCTCCCTTTTTTATTACCAATACTCATACTTGGTATAACCTGGCGTCCACCCTAATACTCCATCATTATTATAGCCATATGTATAAGATATTGTAACTTTTGCATAGTTTATGCCACCCTTTTGTGCAGCTGCTAAAACTGTTTTAGCAACAAGTGCTGCCACTGCTACCCCTGCTCCTGCTCCGCCTACCTGTCTTGCGATAAAATTAGTTATTGTCGCTAAATCTTTCATTTCTTGCAAATCAATTGTATACACAATATTTACAACGGTTCCTATAGCAGCTGTTGCTGGTAATCTTCCAGTTATACTAGATGCCCTCGAAGCACCTGTAGATCCTCCACTACCACTTTTGCTTACTTCCAATAATTCTTTAACTTCCGATCTTGAAAAACCAAAATCTTCCATTAACATATCTTCCACAACAGTTTCATCCGTTACCGAAGCATATTTATCATAAATATCTCTCAATTCATGTTGATCAATCACAACCTTTGTTGCCACTTTATCTATTGAATATGGCGGCGCTTCCGCAAATGTTGGGATTACCAATGAAGTTGACATAACTATCGACAATAAAATACTCATAATTTTTTTCATAAAACCACCTCTTAACGTTATTCACATTATTAATGAGCATCCCACATTTTTGCTGCATTGGAATCCCTCCCTTCTTTAAATTTAGTAAACAAGCTTTAATTTGATTATATATTATCATCTTTGATTATATATGTCAATATTAAAAATATATTTTCATTTCAAATATACTTTCAATCTTTTCTACACAATTAAAAACTACTCTTTCGCCAGCGCCGCGAGCCCGGAAAGAATCTCCCGCGCCTTCACAAGCATCGTCTCGCAGTCCGTATGTTTCTGCCGCACGTCGCGGTAATAGAACGACGGCACATCACCCGTCCTGAAGGTCAGCGTGCCCTTATATTTCTCCATCAGCGCCGGAATGCCGGAGACGTCCAGATCGGCTTTCTGGTACATCTGAATCGTGATATCCTGCTTCTTTACATCGACCTCCACGACACCCGCCTGATGAGCAAGCGCTTTTAGATCGGCGATCTTTAACAGGTTCTCCACCGAACGTGGAATCTCGCCAAAGCGGTCGATCAGCTCATCCTGCATATCCATGTACTCTTCCTGGTTCTCAATACCGGAAATCCGCTTGTAAACGTCGAGTTTCTGATATTCATTGCGGATGTAGGACGGCGGAATATACGCGTCGATGTCGCAGTCCACCACCGTCTCGAAGTCCTCGGCTTCGTTCTTACCGCGAAGTGCCAGCACCGCCTCGTTTAAGAGCTTGCAGTACAGGTCATAACCGACCGCCTGCATGTGGCCATGCTGTTCCGCGCCCAGAAGATTTCCGGCACCGCGCAGCTCCAGATCGCGCATCGCAATCTTGATACCGCTTCCCAGCTCCGTAAATTCACGGATCGCCTGCAGACGTTTTTCCGCCTCCTCACGCAGCAGCTTGTCGCGCCGGTACATGAGAAACGCATACGAAGTCCGCCCGGAACGTCCGACGCGACCGCGGATCTGGTAGAGCTGCGACAGCCCCAGCCGGTCGGCGTCGTGGATGATGATCGTGTTCGCATTCGGAATGTCCAGTCCCGTCTCAATGATGGTCGTGGACACCAGAACGTCGATATTGCCCTCAACGAAATCCAGCATAATTTTTTCCAGTTCATGTTCGTGCATCTGCCCGTGGGCGAACACGACGTTTGCCTCCGGCACCAGAGCCGCCACATGGTTTGCCACCTCGTCGATGTTATTGACACGGTTGTAGACATAATATACCTGTCCGCCCCGCGCCAGCTCCCTGTGAATCGCCTCGCGCACCATCTCGTCGTTGTACTCCATGACGTAGGTCTGAATCGGCAGGCGGTCCACCGGCGGTTCCTCCAGGACACTCATATCCCGGATGCCAATGAGACTCATATGCAGGGTACGCGGAATCGGCGTCGCCGTCAGCGTCAGAACGTCTACATTTTCCTTTAATTTCTTGATCTTTTCCTTATGTGCCACACCGAAGCGCTGTTCCTCATCGATGATCAGAAGCCCCAGATTTTTAAAGACAACATCCTTAGAAAGGACGCGGTGCGTTCCGATCACGACGTCCACCTGCCCTTTTTTCAGATCTTCCAGCGTTTTTTTCTGCTCGCCCGCCGTGCGGAAACGCGACAGCATATCGACCCGCACTGGGAAATCCTTCATCCTCTGCACAAAGGTATTGTAATGCTGCTGCGCCAAAATTGTGGTCGGCACCAGATACACAACCTGCTTACCCTCCTGAATCGCCTTAAATGCCGCCCGGAGCGCTATCTCCGTCTTGCCGTATCCAACGTCGCCGCAGATCAGGCGGTCCATGATGCGGCGGCTTTCCATGTCTTTTTTGGTCGCCTCGATCGCCTCCAGCTGATCCTCCGTCTCCTCAAACGGGAACATTTCCTCAAATTCCCTCTGCCAGACCGTATCCGGTCCATACTGGTAGCCCTCGCTCCGCTGACGCGCTGCATAAAGCTCGACGAGATCCTTTGCAATATCACGGACCGCACCGCGCACCTTGCTCTTCGTCTTATTCCATTCCATTCCGCCCAGTTTATTGAGCTTCGGCGTCCTGGCATCCGAACCGGCATATTTCTGGATTCCCTCCAGGCGGGTCGCCGGAAGATAGAGATTACCGCCGTCGCGGTACTCAATCTTGATGTAATCCTTGACGACCTTGTCCTGCTCGATCTTCTCAATGCCCCGGTAAATGCCGAGTCCGTGGCTCTCATGCACCACATAATCGCCGATCGAAAGCTCGGAAAAGCTCTGGATTGTCTTACCCTGGTAGGAGGTCTTTTTCTTCTTTTTCCGCCCCCGTCCGCCGCCGAACATGTCTCCCTCGGTGATCACGACGAACTTAATCAGCGGATATTCAAATCCCCGATGCAGCTTTCCGTAAGTCACCAGGATTTCACCCGGTTTCACGGTGTTTTCGCCCTCATCCGGGCAGAAGGCACTTAAATCATACTCCCGCAGATCGCCCGCCAGACGGCTCGCGCGCGTCCGCGAACCAGCCAGCAATACCACCCGGTATTTTTCCTTCTTCCAGCGCGCCAGATCGCTGATTAAAAGCTCAAATCCATTCTGGTAGGAATTGACATTTTTAACGCTCAGACTGTATTTTTTCTTAACCGTCATGCCGGAGAGCTTCTGATCCAGCCCCAGCAGTAAAAGAGTGCGCGGGCGCATTGCCATCGCCAGCGTCTCCTTCGCCGAATAGAGGAAGGAAGTCTGCCCCGGAAGCAGATAGCCGCCCTCGAGACGGTGCGACATGCTCTCCCGGAACTCCGTCTCGGTCGTCTCTGCTTTTTCCTTCAAGCGCAGCGGCTCATCCAGGAAAATCGTCAGCTCATCGACTGGAAAATAGTTTAAAAACGATACCGTTTCCTTGCAGAAATACCGGATATAGCTTCCCAGCCCATGCACCCGGAAGCCCTCGCGAAGCCCCTCTAAGACCTCCGAGACAGCCGAATCCATCCGGTACGCCTCTTCCGTCTTCATGGCATCCCGGAGCTTTTTCACGTATTTCCTGCGGTCTTTCTCGATCGCCTCGGTTCCATCCTGAATCTGCTCCGGCGTCAGCGCCATCTCCGTCGCCGGATAGATCACTGCCTCATCCACCTGCTCGATCGATCGCTGGCTCTCCGGGTCGAAGGTACGGATCGAATCGACCTCGTCGCCCCACAGCTCGATCCGGTACGGCACCTCCTCCGTCAGCGGGAAAATGTCAATGATACCGCCGCGCACCGAAAACTGCCCTGATCCCTCAACCTGCGCGACCTTCTCATATCCCATTTCTGCCAGGGCGTGCGTCAGCTTCCCGACCTCGACCACATCTTCTGTCCCGATCGTGAGACTCCGCTCTTTCATCCACGCAAGCGGCAGCAGATGTTCCATCAGCCCGTCGATCGTCGTGACCACCACGCCGCCGGAACTCTCCAGGACCCGCCGCATGACCTGAATCCGCTGTTTCGTCAGCAGGTTTCCGTGGATATCCGACGTATAAAACAGCAGATCCCTCGCCGGGTACAGCGAAATATCCGTATCAAAGCACCGGTAATCCTCACAGATCTCCCGCGCCCTCGAATCATCGTAGGTGACAATCAGCTTCCAGGGCGTCAGATCCGAAAGCTCGGACAGCAGATGCACCTTCTGCGAATCCAGGCATCCCGTGACAAGAAGCGGTCCCTGTCCGAGCTGTAAATCCGTCTTGAGATCCTGAAACTCGATCATCTCCTCTAACGGATTTGCAAATAAATCGCTCATTGTGTCTTGACTTCCTCCTTCCTCTCCGCCTTCTGCTTCTCTAGCTTCTCCTTCTCCCCGCGCGCCGCGCCGTTAAAATGGTTCATCGCCGCCTCAACGCCCTCTGTCATCATATCCACGACTGCCGCCGCACCGTCCTTAAACGCCGTCGTCATCGTTTCGGCTTCCTCTTTCGGAAAACGTCCCAGCACATAGTCTGCCAGATCCATGCGCGCCGGCTTCTCGCCCACACCGATCCGCACGCGTGGAAATTCCTGCGTTCCCAGATGGGCGATGATATTTTTGATTCCATTGTGGCCGCCCGCGCTGCCTTTTTTGCGGATCCGGATGCCGCCCGGAACCAGGCTGATATCGTCATAAATCACGATAAACTCCGCTGGATCTACCTTATAATAATCCATCACCTGACGGATGCACTCGCCGCTCAGGTTCATATACATCTGCGGCTTTACCAGAATGACCTTATTTCCCTCGATCACGCCTTTTCCGATCAGTCCCTTAAATGCTTTCTCCCGGACATCAATGTTATACTTGTCCGCCAGCGCATCCAGCGTCATAAATCCCACATTGTGGCGGGTTCCCTCATATTCTCTTCCCGGATTTCCAAGTCCTGCAATTACATACATAATTCTATTTCTCCCTCTTTTTCTATAGTATCAAAAATACCAGATTCTTCACTCATCGTCTTTCTCAAAAAGCCAAAACAGACACGACTTTAAGCGTTAAATCCTGAAACTGCCACTTTTTCAAGCTGTTTCAGGATCTAACGCACTTATTTTTCTGGATACTTTTAAAGTTACTGTTCACGGATAGGCACTTTTGGAATCGAAAGTGCCGTAAGTTTTGGGGTCGTGTAAATAAGAAGTTACTTTCCCTTCACAACCTCAACCGCCTTCTGCAGCTGGTTATCCTTCTCCTCTGGAATCACGACTTCCTGCGCCGCCTCTTCATCCAGCTCCACCTCGAGATCCGGCTCGATGCCTTTTCCATGGATATCATTTCCATTCGGCGTATAATAATGGTCGGTCGTCAGCTTGATCGCGCTTCCATCCGAAAGCGGCATCAGCGTCTGCACGATACCTTTACCGAAAGTCTTCGTTCCGACGATCGTCGCCACGCCGTAATCCTTCATCGCACCGGTAAATACCTCCGACGCGCTGGCGGAATTGCCATTTACCAGCACAACCATCGGGATCTCCAGGCTGTGTCCATCCTCAGCGTCGTATGTCTCCTCCGTGCCCTTCTTATTTGCCACGGTCAGGATCCGTCCGCCATCTTTCAGGATATAATCCGCCATTGAGACAACCGTCGTCACCTCGCCGCCCGGGTTGTTCCGCAGATCGATGATCAGGCGCTTCATGCCCTCGCCCTGCAGTTCCTCGATCTTGGATTTAAACTGATCGGCAGTCACACGGTCAAACTCTGCAACGGAAATATATCCGATCTCTTCATCCAGCATCTTGCCTGACACCGTCTGCACATCGATCGGTCTGCGGGTCAGGGTGATATCCTTGTACTCGTCGCTATTTTCACGATAAACCGTGATCGTCAGCTGGCTGCCTTCCTCGCCCTTGACGTAATTATTGACCAGAAGCGACAGATCCATGCCAATCACCTCGGTGCCGTCTACCTTATAAAGCGCATCACCCGGAAGGATGCCTGCCTCCTCGGCCGGGCTGCCCTCAAAGACGCGCACGATCGTGCTGACGCCGGTCTGGACATTCTGGGATACCAGAGCGCCGATGCCGCAGTAAGAACCATTTGTCTCATCCAGGAAGCTTGTCAGCTCGTCCGGCGTATAGTAAACCGCATACGGATCATTTAAACCACTCAAAAAGCCCTGATAAATGCCGGCTTCCTCCTCGGATGTATCAATTTTTTCCTCAAACAGGTACTTTTTATCGATAATATCCTGTATCTGCTCCAGCTTTTTCGTGACATTCTCAAAATTGACCGGCTCCTGTGCCTGCGACGGTGTTCCCTCGGTCTGTACCTGTACCTGTGTCTGATTATCGATCACACGGCGTCCAAACATGTAAATCCCCGCCGAAGCACCGACCGTGATCAGACACACCAGTGCTGTCACCAGCACACCGACCATCACACCGCGCCAGAATTTATTTTTACTGTCCATCTCTTATGCCTCCTGATTCCTGTCTATTCCTTCCGGATTTGTAACTGTTCAGTACCTTCACAGTCACGCGCAAAAATCCATCAAAAATTGCCTACGGCAATGGGATTTTTGCCTGCTGGTCCATGTTTTCGTACGGTCAGCGCAGTAAATGCGCAGACCTACTGAACAGTTACCCGGATTTCATCTTTTGCAGCCACCTGATACTTTCCGCACTACGGACTTACATAGCTCGAAGGGTTTACATAACTTCCGTTCTTGCGGACTGCAAAATGCAGATGAGAACCTGTCGAATATCCGGTCGAACCTACCTTCGCGATCGTCTGTCCGGCTTTTACCGTATCCCCTGCCGATACCAGAAGCTGGGAACAGTGCATATACACGGTTGAAAGTCCATTTCCATGGTTGACCACAACATAATTTCCAGCCGAATAACTGTAGGTTGCAATCGAAACCGTTCCTCCGGCGGCTGCCACGATGCTGCTGCCGGTCGAAGCGCTGATATCAATGCCCTTATGGTTCGAGGACGCGCCCGCCGTCGGTGATTTACGTTTTCCGAATCCAGATGTAATGCGTCCGCTTGCAGGGCACGGCCAGCGCAGCGAAGAACTTCCCGTCGAAGTGGTAGTCGTACTGCCAGTATTCCCTTTCGCGGTCGAATTATTCGTTTTTCCCGCTGCGGCGGCTTTTCTGGCAGCTTCCTCTGCCGCTTTTTTCGCCGCCTCTTCCGCTTCCTTCTTCTTAATCTCCGCCTCCATCTGCGCGATCTTGGCTTCCTGCGCCTTGATATCGTCCTCATACGCTTTCGCCTGCGCTGATTTCTCGCCGATCTGCGCGTTGACGTTCTGGAGTTCTTTATTTTTCTCATTCAGGAGAAGCTGGACTGAATCCTGCTTTGCCTCCGTCTGCGTCTTCATCTCTTGCAGCTCCGTCTTCTCCGTCTCCAGCTTTTTCTTGCTGTCCGCGATGGACTCTTTCGTCGCCACATACTGGTCGAGCATCTTCCGGTCATACTCCGAAATCTTTGAAACATACTCTGCCCGGTTTAAAAGCTCCGAGAGCGAACGGGCTTCCAGAAGCAGATTTAAGTAGCTGCTATCGCCCTTCTCATACATATATTTGATACGCATTTTCATCGAAGCATACTGCTTTTTTTCAGTTTTCTGCGCTTCCTCCAGCTTTACCGCCGTCTCATTGATGCTTTTCTGCTTGCTGGAAATATTATTTTCCAGCTTCGTGACCTGCGACTGCAGATCATTCATCTTCGTGTCCAGCTCCTTGACATAGCTCTCGGTGTTACTTTTCAGACCCTGAAGGCTTTTGATCGCCTCCTCGGTCTTCTTTTTCTCCTGTTCCAGGGCGCTTTTCTTATCCTTGGCGCTGCTTACATCCTTTTTCGTCGCTGCCGCCACCGAGGTCAGCACTGGGGAAGACGCCAGCGCCGCCGTCACAAGGAACAGAGCCGCACGTATTTTCAATCCCTGTTTTTTCATGTTCTCATCCTTTTTACCGCAAATTTTCGCTGCCGCCGCATTCTCCTACAGCAGCCGCCAATGTTTCTTACACCTTTAAATGTCTGCGGATCGTAAAGAAACTTCCGACAAAACCGATTCCCACGCCCAGCGCCATCGCCACGGCTACCATGCTCGGGAAAATGGTCTGAATCGGGATAAATTCAATCAGGTTCGACAAGATATCAAACCGTTCCATCATATATACAACCGCCTGGCGGTACAGAAAATACGTGATCGCCAGCGGAATCAGCGCGCCAACCAGACCGATCATCACACCCTGTACAACGAACGGCGCACGGATCATGAAATTCGTCGCACCGATCAGGCGCATGATCCGGTTTTCCTCCCGCCTAAATGCAGCTGCCGTCGTGATCGTATTGCTGATAAGGAAGATAGCAACTGCCAGCAGAATAGCGATGATCACCCCCGACAAAAGTCCCAGCATCTTGTTGAAGCTTGAAAGCCCGGACGCCGTATCGCTCGAATAATTGATCTTCCGGATCCCCTGCACCGTGCCAAGCCATGCAACCATGTCATCCTGCATGTCAATGTCTTTCAGATAGATCTCGTAGGACGCCGAACCGGCTAACGGGTTGTCATCCGCAAATCCTTCTGCCAGATCCTCGACTCCCTTAAAATATTCTTTCTTAAAATTCTCCCATGCCTCCTCGGCAGAAACATACTTTACTTCCTTGACCTCATCGCGGGCGCGTATCTCATCCCCGATTTTCTGTATATCGTCCTCACTCATATCTTCATTGAAGAAAACCGTGATTCCTACTGTAGATTCTGCATTCCGCACCATATACTGTACGTTGGCAATCAAGCCAAAAAACATACAGAACAGGAAAATACATGCCGAAATAATCGCCACCGACGCCAGTGAAAACCAGATATTCCGGATGATATTGCGCATGCCCTCCTTGGTGCAGTAAATCAATGTACTAATTTTCATGCCAGATACCGCCTTTTTGATCTCCCGTCAGCACGCCGCGCGTCAGCGTGATCACACGTTTTCCCATCTCTGCTACGATCTCCCGGCTGTGCGTTACCACAAGCACCGTCGTCCCGCGCCGGTTTATCTCCTCCAGAAGCTCCATGATCTCCATGGAATTATGTACATCCAGGTTTCCCGTCGGCTCGTCCGCCAGAAGTATCTCCGGCGAGTTGATCAGCGCACGGGCAATCGCAACACGCTGCTGCTCGCCGCCCGAGAGCTGGTTAGGGTATGCTTTATATTTTGAAGAAAGCCCTACCAGTCGGAGCATTTCCGGCACATTTTTCTTAATCTCACGGGGCGATACGCCGATGACCCGCTGTGCAAACGCGACATTTTCATATACCGTCTTATCCTTCAACAGACGGAAATCCTGAAACACCATTCCCAGCCGTCTGCGGTACTTCGGGATGTAGCGTCTCGGCATCTTTTCCAGATCCATATCGTTGACGATAATCTGGCCGGAAGTCGGCTCCAGCTCCTTCAAAAGAAGCTTTAAAAGCGTCGATTTGCCGGAACCGCTTCGTCCCATGATGAAAACAAACTCGCCGTCCTGAATCTGAATATTGATTCCCTTTAAGGCTTTATTCCCCGTCTTGTACGTCTTGGTGAGATTTTTAACCTCTATCATGCGTAAATCCTCTTTTTCAATTCTCCAAATGAAATTGCTGCGGCAAAGGCAATCTTCCTCCCCGCCACAGCAATTTGGATTAATAATCCAGGTTTTCCATGTATTTCATATATTTTACAACCATTAGGGCAATCTTAAATGTGATCGCATCCTCAAACACCCGCAGATCCAATCCCGTGCTCTTCTGGAGCTTATCCAGACGGTATACCAGTGTATTGCGATGGATGTAAAGCTGTCGGGAAGTCTCAGATACGTTCAGGCTGTTCTCGAAGAACTTGTTGATTGTCGTAAGCGTCTCCTCATCAAACTCATCCGGCGATTTGCCATCAAAAATTTCCTTGATAAACATCCGGCACAACGGCAGCGGCAGCTGATAGATCAGACGTCCGATTCCCAGCTTGCTGTATGCGACCACATTTTTGCTGCTGTAGAAAATCTTTCCTACATCCAACGCCATCTTCGCCTCTTTATAAGAACGCGATACGTCTTTGATCTCGTTGACAATCGTACCGAATGCCACGCTGACACGCGTCAAGGACTCGGTATTGAGCATATCTACGATCGATGTGGCTGTCTTTTCCAGATCGTCGTAAGTCTCGCCCGGCTTCACTTCCTTGACCAGAATAATGTTCTTCTCATCCACTGCCGTGATGAAATCCTTCGTCTTGGTCGAGAACAGGCTGCGGACGGTCTCAAGCGCATTCACATCCTTCTCATGCTGCGTCTCGATGATAAATACGATCCGCTTGACGTTCGTCTCGATGTGCAGCTTCTTCGCACGGTTATAAATGTCAACCAGAAGCAGGTTGTCAAGCAGCAGGTTCTTGATAAAATTGTCCTTGTCAAAGCGCTCCTTGTAAGCTACCAGGAGGTTCTGAACCTGAAATGCCGCCATCTTGCCGACCATGTATACGTCGTCGCTTCCGCCCTTGGCAAGAAGTATATATTCTAACTGGTGATCGTCAAACACCTTGAAAAACTGATATCCCTGTATCACCTGACTGTCCGCCGGAGAGTCTACGAAAGCCAGAATTGCACTCTCATATTCTTCAGCGCCAGTAAATGTGGATGCCAGCACCTTGCCTTCCGTATCACAGATACAGAGATCGACACGCGTAATTCCCTTTAACCCCTCGATGTTTGTCTGGAGTATCTGGTTCGAAATCATATTCCTCTCTCCTTTTCTTTTATCCTCCGTCCAGCTGTGTTTCCGGGTCTTCCAACCTGTCATCCCCCAAACCCGTTTGTTACCCCTCCGGCAATCTGTGCCTGTGGACCATAACCGTTTTCTCTCTGAATCTTGGACGGATCTTTCTCTCTATTTTAAAGCAAAGTGACGAAAAAAAAAAGAGGGCGGACGAAAAAAAGTGAATTTTTTCGTCATTTTGCCCTCACACGCCGGGATTTTCACAAACTGGAACTTGTTTTTCCGGCGAAATTTTCCAAATATGCGATTCATTCTTATTTTGCTGCGATCGCTTCCATCTCCATCAGTACACCCTTCGGAAGCTTAGATACCTCGACGCAGGAACGTGCCGGGCATGCGCCCTCGAAATATTTCGCATAGATTTCATTTACCTTTCCGAAATCATCCATGTTCTGGATAAATACGGTGGTCTTTACAACCTGCTCCATGGAAGCGCCTGCTGCCGCCAAAAGATTCTTTACATTGGTTAAAACCTGCTCTGCCTGAGCCTCGATTCCCTCCGGGATCTCGCCGTTTGCCGGATTGACCGGAATCTGACCGGATGCAAATACCATTCCATTTACCTCGATTGCCTGGGAATACGGACCGATCGCTGCCGGTGCATTGGTTGTGCTGATTACTTTCTTCATGCCAAATCTCTCCTTTGTCTTTTATTTTAAACGGATAGAATCTTCGTTTACTTCTACTTTTCCTTCTTTTAAAAGGTGTCCAACCGCACGCTTGAACGCGTTTTTGCTTAAATTAAATTCGCGGCGGATAATCTCCGGCTCCACGCGGTCATTGAACGGAAGAACGCCGTTTTTTTCTTTCAGACGTGCCAGCACCGCCTCGGCATCCGCATTCATCTGACGATACGCCACCTCGCGCAGGCTCAAATCCAGTTTTCCATCCTCGCGCACCTTCGTCACGCGTACCTTTAAAACCTCGCCCAGGCGGCATTTTCCATACAGCTCACGGTTCGGAATCAGACCGAAATAGTGGTCTGCCACTGCCACGAACACGCCCAGATTTTCATTGATCTCATAGACTCGCCCCTCGGTCCACTCGTCCTTCCTGTACGGTGCATCGCTGCAAAGATACGAATATACCTTCATCGTCGCCGCCAGACGACCACTCTTATCGATATACAGCGCTACCAGGCACTCTTCCCCGGCGCGAACCGGATATACCTGCTCTTTAAACGGGAGCAGCAGATCTTTTTCCAGCCCCATATCGAGAAAGGCGCCGATCTTCGATACATCCTTGACCTTCAAAACCGCCGTCCCGCCCAGTTCCAGTTTCGGCATCGAGGTCGTCGCAATCAGGCGGTCCTCGGAATCTTTATAAATAAACACCTTGAGCTTATCGCCCACTTTTGTGCCCTCCGGCACCTGTTTCTTCGGAAGCAGGACCGCCGCCGCATCATCTTTCTTCTGTCCCAGATACACGCCGAAGTTTTTCTCCCGCACTACCATCAGTTCCTGTACTCTTCCCAGTTCAATCATGTCATTCGTCCTCTCTTTTCTGCCGATCTCTTTTTTTATTTAACGGTTGCATTTTTCATTCACTGGCAGACAATCCACGCCGAATCTTTCTTCGGCTGCAATGATTCAGTTTCTTCACTGCTACATACAAACTCTTTACAAACCAGTCCTTGCCAGCCACAAATTCGCATACACCTGACCTTCCGCATCCTGCAGCGATACCACGTATCCTTCCGGCACCTGCGCCAGTTTCGGGTACATCACATTCCCAAGCACTGCCGCCTTCCGGTACTCCACTCGCAGTTCTCCGAGTGCAAAGTCCACAGGCAGCAATTCACGCGCAATCGCCACATACTGTGCATTGTTCACGTGCCGGTTCGTATCGAGATGATGGCGTTCCACCGTGACCGGCGCCGCCGTCTCATACGTCTCAGGCAGGCGGATTTTCTTCGGCGCTGGCGGCATTGCAAGCGGTTTATCTTCAATCTGGTAGCCCTCCAACTGGCTTTCCGGCACCCGCACCGGGCATCCTTTTTCCAGATCGTAGTAAAACCAGGTCGAATCCGCCCGCACCAGCGGGTTTCCCATCTCATCCTCGATCGTGAAATTCCGGTAGCCATAGATTCCCTTAAACCCATACGGCCAGGTCGAAATACGGATCCGCTCGCCAAAATGCGGCTGTCTGAGAATCTCTATCTGCCATCCGCTCAGCCACCACGCCCGTTTTTCCTCATTCAGATAGGAAATCCCGAGTTTCAGATCCTCCGACTGGAACGTCGAACAATCCTGAAGATAATTCATGATTCCCACCACAGAAAGATTTCCCTCTTCATCCGTCTCACTGTACCGGACCCGGCTGTCAAATGTATACATATCGCTCTCTTTTCCTTTCCGGCTTCCGGCTCTCCGCACCATCTCCGCGCATCCGCCATCTGCCGTTTCGTCCTATACTGCCTTAACATTCTGTCATGAAACTCATTATATCCGATTCGAACCACGTTGTCTACTTACAGACCCAGAATATTGCAGAATTTGCCGGACGCATGGCGCGGTTTCTGCCACAGCAGCCGCCCAAACAAAAAAAATTATCAAAAAAGCGAAAAAAGTAGTTGACGAATCTGTTTCCTTACAGTATAATACAAATCGTTCAATTCATTGGGCTATCGCCAAATGGTAAGGCAACGGACTCTGACTCCGTCATTTTCAAGGTTCGAATCCTTGTAGCCCAGCTAAAAAGCATTTGTTTGCCAAAGACGGCATGACAAGTGCTTTTTTTGTATTATGGAAACTCCCTCTGAAATGTTCCATAATACAACATTTTTCAACTCAATAAACCTCCATATGTTTGCGAAAAAACAAGAAAAGAACCCCCGCTCCGGTCATCCCTCACAGCCGGCGGCAGGGGTTCTTTTCTATTTCCAAATACTCTTAATAACTGTATAGATCAGCCAAATCAGAAGAATCGGCCCCGCCAGATGAATCAGGATGGTAAAAATACCTCCGACCAGTGCAAACAGCACAAATAAGATCGCAATAACCACCACGCTGAGAATCACCTTCCAGTACCATTTGTTCAAATCGATGTAATGGAAGTTCGGCGGCAGACCGCTGTCGTCCCGCTCCGAAAAACCGCCGTTGTAGGAGGACGCTGTGCGCCCGCTCCCGGCAGCGTCTCCCGAAGTGTACGAACCGCCCTGGCCGGTCTCCCCGGCGCCCTCGCTGCTGTCGATAATGGTTTTCGCAATCAGGCGTGGGCTGCCGATCTCCTCGATCACTTCTTCCTCCCGGCGCCCTTTCGCCGCCTCCTGGCTGATATACTGATCGTAATAGCTTATGTTGCTCTGGATGACTGAAGCCGAAACCTCGCCGTCCAGCGCCTCCCGAAGCTCCTGTAAAAACTCTGTCTTTCTCATCTTGTCTCCTTATTCCTCAAACCGTCCCGTTTCTCCCGTTTCACCCAGCCGAAAGAAACAAGCTTCCAGTTCCCGTCCCTTTCAACTGCCTCAGCGTATGCGCTCTTTCAAAAGTCCGCTCCGGTACGCTTTCAAGAGCTCTTTCAGATCCTCGATGCGGCCCGCCAGCTCCTTGCCCTCATCGGTATCCGCCACTGTGATGCGCTTCTGCATTTTCTCCACAATATATACCTTCGGCGTCCGCTCGCGCTCCGGGTCAAATGGCTTGTGTTCCGCAAGCGCGAGATGGTGCGAATTGAAAATCAACGTATATCCGGCGATTCCCGTCCGCTCCTGGTAGGCTTTCGACAGCCCGCCGTCAATGATGAAGAGCTTGCCGCCAGCCCGGATCGGTGTCTCTCCACTCTTAATCTTCACCGGCATATGCCCGTTGATGATATGCGATCCCTTCGTCGGAAGTCCAAATTCCTTCAAAATCATATCGCAGGTCTCTTCTTCCTCACTGAGCTGGTAATACGGGTTCATCGTCTCTCTCATCACTTCCGGATCCTCGATGAAATAATGCTCAAAGCTGCGGTTTTTGTCCTTTCCAAATACCGGCGATTTCGCACCATTCCACAGATACCACATAAAATCGCGGCACGCCTCCTTCTCTGGCGCGTCCTCTGGAAGAAAATAGGCATTTTTAACCTGTGTGTCAATAAAATCCATCAATTCCTTGCCGCGGTACATCTTGCCGCCCACCATCAGACCGTCAAATTCCCGATTCTCCGTCATCGGGATACAGCCGTGATAGAGCAGGTTGGAATTGCAGCATTTATACATGCTTCCGTTGGAATATAGGAAACGGACATGCTCATGCAGCCGCGCATTGTGGCGGAACGACAGCTCCAGCGTGTGAAGCAGCTCTTCCTCTTCGTCCGTCAGCCGCAGCGGATCCGCCGGATCCACCGTCGGGAAATTCATGTCGCGCATCGGATACTCTTTTCCATCGATCGTGACCGTGCCGCGGTCATAACGAATCGCTGACAGAAGTATCCGCTCTTCCATCCCGTACTCCGGATGGCGCTTGATGATCTGCCCCTCTTCCTTATACTGTAACACCGCGATCGCCTTGTGCATCTTCGCCGCCAGCTTCGGATCCACTGCGTCGTAAATATTTTTGTCAAGAATCTGCGGCAGAAAACAGGTACACGGATCGTCCCGGTACACGCGCTCCGCAAACATCGACAGCGGGCGCAGGTTAATTCCGTAGCCGTCCTCCAATACATCAAATCCATTGTAACCGAGCGCCATACGCAAAACATTGCAGATACACGCCCGGTTGCCCGTCGCCGCGCCCATCCACGAAATATCATGATTGCCCCACTGGATATCCACATCATGGAAATGCATCAGTTCCTCCAGAATGATATCTGGTCTCGGACCACGGTCAAATATATCGCCCAGGATATGAAGATTATCGATCGTCAGACTCCGGATCAGGCTGCAGATCACGACAATAAAGCTGTCCGCCACCCGGACGTCAATCAGGGTATTGATGAGTTCGCTGTAATACTCCGTCTTATTGTCATCGGTATTATCGACATATAAAAGCTCATCGATCACACCCGAAAATTCCCTCGGCATCTTTTTTCTCACCTTGGAACGGGTGTATTTCGACGAAACCTCCCGGCAGATCTGCACCAGACGGTACACCGCCGTCTTCTGCCAGTCCTCCGTGTATTCGTTCGCCTGTTTGATCTGATTGATCATTTTTTCCGGATAATAAATAAGGTTCGCCAGCCGCACCTCGTCCTCCTCCGAAATAATATGTCCAAATGTCTCGCGGATCTTCTCCCGGATAATACCCGACGAACTGCGGAGCAGATAAATAAACGCCTCATGCTCACCGTGCAGGTCACTGAAAAAATATTCCGTGCCCTTCGGAAGTCCACAAATTGCCTGTAAATTAATAATATCACTCGCCGCCGCCCGGATATTCGGATACTCCCGCGAAAGCAGCTTCAAATATGCTAAATCCCTCATGTTATCAGCTCCCAAACTGCGCTGTCTGCCCGGATATTGTCGTGACTCGTTATCGTCGCGCTCGCTTTGGGTAAACAGCACATTATCTACATTGCATTTGCCTTTTTAATAGATTTATAGTAGCATAGATTCAGATCAGGGTCAAAATATATTTTCGGCACTTTCGGTTCCAAAAGTGCCTACTCGTGAACAGAAACATACTTTTGTTACTGCACACGCATACGTGCCCAGTAACGGAATTTGCCGTGGCTTCGCATTTCAATACGGCAAATTCCTGCTGCCATTACGTTTTCTTACGGCACTTTCGGTTCCAAAAGTGCCTACCCGTGAACAGAAACATATTTTTACATAAATACAGGAGGAACATTCATGACGCAACCACACACTCTCTACGTGTTTGGCACCGGCAACGCCACGATGACACGTTATTATAATACCTGCTTCGCCATCCGATCCGGCGAGGAATATTTCATGACAGACGCCGGCGGCGGCAATGGCATCCTGCGGATTCTGGAAGAAATGCAGGTTCCATTAAACCGCATCCACCATCTCTTCGTGACACACGAACACACCGACCACATTCTCGGCGTGATCTGGATGATCCGGATGATTGGCACTGCCATCAAAAAGGGAAATTATGAGGGAATTTTTCATATTTACTGCCACGACGGGCTGATCGACACGATTCAGACCTTCTGCCGCCTGACACTCCAGAAGAAATTCTGCGACCTGATCGGCGATCCGATCCAGCTCATCCCGGTTTCTGACCGCGAAACCCGGCAGATTCTCGATATGGAGGTCACCTTCTTTGACATTCATTCGACCAAGGCGCGCCAGTTCGGCTTCCGCGCTGTGCTGCCAGACGGCAAGATCGTCTGCTGCCCGGGCGACGAACCGCTGAACCCGCTCTGCGAAGAATTTGCCAAAGGCGCCGACTGGCTCTTCCACGAAGCCTTCTGCCTCTACCGCGACCGGGAAATCTTCTCCCCTTATGAAAAACACCACAGCACCGTCAAAGATGCCTGCGAACTCGCCGAACGCCTCGGTGCGCGGCATTTGATTCTGTGGCACACTGAAGATAAGACTTATCCGGAACGCGCTGCTTTGTACCGCGCTGAAGGGGAAGCCTATTATCATGGGAATTTGCTGGTACCGGAGGATGGGAGTGTGATAGAGCTGTGATTGTATCTTGCAGCTCTACCTCTTCCTC
This sequence comes from Clostridium sp. AF35-15, assembly GCF_003477745.1. Taxonomy (NCBI): domain Bacteria; kingdom Bacillati; phylum Bacillota; class Clostridia; order Eubacteriales; family Clostridiaceae; genus Clostridium; species Clostridium sp. AF35-15. Next base: position 30,162 of record NZ_QUDY01000013.1, read on the forward strand.
AAATGATAATATGTCATCGTCGCCGATGCCAGTAGCGTCTCCTTATCATCATAAATCTTGCATTCGCACACCGAAAATGCATAACCATTCTGTATTTCCTGCGCCCGGGCGATGATTTTGGATGTGTTTTTTCCAGCTTTCAGATAATGGATCGTGCCATCCACAGTCGGGACTGCGTAGTCGCGCCCGGTCATCGCTGCGGTGCCGCCCACGGTATCCGCCAGTGAATACAGGACGCCGCCGTGCACGATACCTAAGATATTCATATGCCACGGTTTCAATACAATCTCTCCAACTGCATAGCCCGGGCGTGCCTCGGTAATCTCCATCTCGATTTTCTTCCGGAAATCATTGGCTGCATCCGTCTCCTGTCCGCGCTTGTCCCAGACTTCTGAGAATGAGCCGGACGGCTTTTTCTTTTCTTCCTTCTTTTCCATTTCATGTACCTCCTTGTATATATGATTTACTCTCTTTTTTATCTCTCTGCAGGTCATCTATTATTTTCTTCTATTTTTTCTATCACTTTTCTCTCTGATATAATCTGTTTGTATAATCTGTTTGCCTGAATCAGCCCATCCTTTTTCCTCGCCTCAAACGCTTTTTCTCATATTTTTCCAAAGATGGACTCATACTTTCTCCCATCCTCTCATACAATCTTATCAGATTGCAAAAATGTTATTGTTCACGCATACGTGCCCAGTAACGGAATTTGCCGTGGCTTCGCATTTAAATACTATCGCACAGGAGGGATCTGTCTTGAAACGAAGTTCTGTTATCATTGCACTGGAAATCTGCGCCATTGCGGCGCTCTTTGTCAGCTGGTCCTTCCAGCGTCCGAACAGCCGTCAGGTCACGGTCGGGAATGCGTCGGAACATTTTATCCGCTGGGTGGATTTCGATGTAACCGCCGACGCCATGACACAGGCGTTCCGCTATGATGTTGATACCTGCCAGCAGGATCTCCATCTGAACTGGGTCGATCTGCTCGCCTACCTGGGGGCGCGCTACGGGGGCGATTTTTCACATTATCAGGCGTCCGATATGACGGAAGCTGCCGAACAGCTCCAAAATGGCGTTACAGTGGAAGAATTGACGAAAAATATGACCTCTTTTGCCTATTATCGTGAGGCTTACGGCGCGGTTCTGGATGGAATGGTCGGACTGTATGAAATTGAGATTCCAAAATCGGAAGCACCGGCTTTTGCACTGGCGGACGCGCAGATACAGGAAGGGGATCCGGCTGCCAATACTTCCTACGCACCACCACCAACAACAACAGCAGCAACAACTGGTACAGACACAATCGACTCAGCCAGTCAAGCTTCACCAGAAACTTCAGCCTCATCCAACACACAAACTTCTCTTGAAACCCCAGCCCCCACTCTCTCCGATCCCGACGCTGTCCCCCTGACTCCCTCCGGTGAGGAAAAAGTCTGGGTTACCAAATATGGTCTGAAAGCGTTTCTCCCACTGGCGAAAAACTTTCCCTACAGCCACTATGACGATTTCGGTGTCTCCCGCAGCTACGGTTACCGGAGACGGCATCTCGGGCATGATATGATGGGGCAGACGGGAACGCCTGTGATTGCTGTGGAATCCGGGCGCGTCGAGGCGCTCGGCTGGAACCAGTACGGCGGCTGGCGCATCGGCATCCGCAGCTTTGACGGGAAACGATACTACTATTATGCACATTTACGCAAAGACTACCCCTACCAGTCAAACCTGAAAGAGGGCAGTCTCGTCACCGCCGGGGACGTGATCGGTTATCTCGGGCACACCGGCTACAGCAGCACTGAAAACACCAACAACATCGCTGAACCGCACCTGCATTTCGGATTGCAGCTCATTTTTGACGAATCCCAGAAAGAAGGAAACAACGAAATCTGGATTGACTGCTATGAACTGATCCGTTTTCTGGCGATAAACCGCTCCGAAACTGTCAAAAAAGATGGCACTAAGGAGTGGACGCGTGTTTATGAAATGAAAGACTCCAGTCTTGAGCAATTTTCCACCCAATGACAAAAACAGCCGAAAAAGGTGCGCCAAAACCACACTTTCTCCGGCTGTTTTCAGCAGAACTACCTTATACGATATAATCCGCCATTTTTATGTTCACTTATTATTTGATCACGCGCACGCGCATCATACCCTGAATAGCTTTCAGCTTCTCAATCGTCGCCGCGTCTGCCTTGGTCTCCAGATCAACCAGCGTATAAGCGTATTTATCACGGCTCTTGTTCGTCATGTTTGCGATGTTCATGTCAGTCGATGCCAGGATCGAGGAAATCTGTCCGATCATGTTCGGCACGTTCTTATGAAGAAGTGCAAGACGACCTACGGTTGTGCACACGCCCATATCGCAATTCGGAAAGTTGACGGAATTCTTGATATTACCATTGTCCAGGTAATCCATCAGCTCTTTGACTGCCATCACGGCACAGTTATCCTCGGATTCTTCTGTGGATGCGCCCAGATGTGGGGTTGCGATGACGTTCGGCATCTGCATTACTTTTGCATTCGGGAAATCGGTGATATAGCGTTTTACACGACCGGAAGCCAGCGCCTCTGCCATATCGTCGTCATTTACCAGAAGGTCACGCGCAAAGTTTAAGATAACCACACCGTCCTTCATCTGTCCCAGGCTGTCTTTGTTGATCATCTGGCGGGTGCTGTCAAGCAGCGGTACATGAACGGTGATGTAATCGCATTCCTGATAGATCGTATCAACCGATGTGATGTGCTTTACGTCTCTGGAAAGCATCCACGCTGCTTTGACAGAAATAAACGGGTCATAGCCGTATACTTCCATGCCGAGCGCTGCAGCTGCGTTTGCAACCTCTGCGCCGATGGCGCCCAGTCCGATAACACCAAGCTTTTTGCCGCGGATCTCATGACCGGCAAATTTCTTTTTCGCCTTCTCCATATCTTTGGAGATATTTTCATTGTCCTTCTGCTCCTTGCACCAGTCGATGCCGCCGACTACGTCTCTGGCTCCCAGCAGCATGCCAGCCAGCACCAGCTCTTTGACACCGTTTGCATTGGCGCCCGGTGTATTGAATACGACAACACCAGCCTCCGCACACTTGTCAAGCGGAATGTTGTTGACGCCCGCTCCGGCACGTGCAACAGCACGCAGTCCCTTCGGAAGTTCCAGATCATGCATGGCAGCACTGCGGACCAGAATGCCCTCTGCCTCCGCCAGGTTGTCAGTCATCTCATAATTTTCGGTCAGTAAACCGGTTCCCAGCTTGGAAATCGGGTTCAGGCAATGGATTTTTCTCATTTTTTAACTCTCTTTTCTTTCAAAATTTCAAATCTTCCCATACGCGGGCTGTTTTTGTTTTAAAAAGTCCACTGCTGCAGCAGAAAGGAACGGATTCCCCCTCCCTTTCGCCGCAGCAATGGCATAAATTTTAAAATTGATTAATTTGTATGTTTTTTCTCAAATTCGCGCATGAAAGCAACTAATTTCTCAACGCCCTCGATCGGCATTGCATTGTAGATGCTGGCACGCATACCGCCGACGGTACGGTGACCTTTTAAGTTCACAAAACCTGCCTCTTTGGCTTCCTTGACAAACAGGGCATCCAGATCTGCATCGCCGGTGACGAACGGTACGTTCATCAGGGAACGGTCTTTTTTCTCAACGGTTCCCTTGAAGAGCTTGCTCTCATCGAGGAAATCGTAAAGGATCTTCGCCTTCTTCTCGTTGCGCTCCTTCATGGCACTTAAACCGCCCATTTTCTTGAGCCATTTAAATACCTTGCCGCACATATAGATGGTGTATGTAGGCGGTGTGTTGTACAGAGAGTCATTGTCTGCGTATGTTTTGTAGCGCAGCATGGTTGGTGTTCCCGGAAGAACATCCTCGGTGATCAGATCCTCGCGGATGATGACGATCGCCATACCAGCCGGACCTACGTTCTTCTGGACACCACCCCAGAGAATACCAAACTTACTCACATCCAGCGGCTCTGACAGGAAACAGGAGGAGATGTCTGCTACCAGTGTCTTGCCCTTGGTGTTCGGAAGCTCATGGTATACGGTTCCGTAAATAGTGTTATTTAAGCAGATATACACGTAATCTGCATCCTCATCCACTGGAAGGTCCGAACAATCCGGGATGTAGGAAAAGGTCTTGTCAGCGCTGGATGCAATCGCGTTGGCAGTACCAAACATCTTTGCCTCCTGATATGCTTTCTTTGCCCACTGTCCGGTGATGATGTAATCCCCCACCTTATTTTTGAACAGGTTCATCGGAACCATGGCGAACTGCATATTGCCGCCGCCCTGTACGAATAATACTTTGTAATTGTCCGGAATCTGCATCAGTTCGCGCAGATCCTTCTCTGCATCATCAATGATGGCCTGGAAATCCTTGGAGCGGTGGCTCATCTCCATGACGGACATACCGCTGCCCTGGTAATCCAGCATCTCTGCCGCTGCCTCTCTCAGTACCTCCTCCGGAAGCACTGCCGGACCTGCCGAAAAGTTATAGACTCTGCTCATAATAAATCTCCTCCTGTCTTACACAAAAATGTGATAATAGCCCCCATTTTACAACTATTCGATGCGTAAGTCAATCTCATCAAACGCTTCCTCGATGGGTTTTCCAGCCGGAACCATCGGGAATACCTTGTCATCGCTGCCGATCTGACACTCGATCATAACCGGGATATTTAAGCTGATCGCCTCGCGCAGCACCGGCTCCACATCCTCTTTCTTCGTGATACGGTATGCTTTCGCGCCCATGCCCTCTGCCACCTTGACGAAATCCATCTGATCGTAAAGCTCCGTCTGGGAATAGCGTTTTCCATAGAACAGGGTCTGCCACTGGCGCACCATACCCAGAACATGGTTGTTAAATACAACCTCGATAACCGGAATGTTGTAGCGGGTTGCCGTCGCAATCTCGTTCATGTTCATACGGAAACAGCCGTCTCCGGCAATATTGATAACCGTCTTATCCTTGCAGCCCATCTTCGCACCAATCGCTGCGCCCAGACCGTAGCCCATCGTGCCCAGACCGCCGGAGGTCAGAAGCTGTCTCGGACGTTTGTATTTATAATACTGTGCCGCCCACATCTGATGCTGTCCGACATCGGTACAGATGATCGCATCGCCGCCGGTTACCTTGTAGATCTCTTCCATGATATACGGACCGGTCAGAACTTCCTTGTTGTAGCGGAGCGGGTACATATCTTTCAGACGCTCAATGTGGCTCAGCCACTCGTCATGGTTCATCGGATCCAGACGCGCGTTTAGCTTACGCAGAATAATCTTGACATCACCAATAATGCTCGCATCGGTCTGGATGTTTTTGTTGATCTCCGCCGGATCGATATCTATGTGTAAAATCTTTGCATTGGTTGCAAAATGGTTCGGATCGCCCACAACACGGTCACTGAAACGCGCGCCTACAACGATCAGCAGATCGCACTCTGCCACACCGAGGTTGGATGTCTTGGTTCCGTGCATACCGATCATACCGGTATAAAGGACATCGGTTCCGTCAAATGCACCTTTACCCATCAGGCTGTCACCCACCGGCGCCTGAATTTTATGTGCAAATGCACTTAATTCATTGGCAGCATCCGATGCCACTGCACCGCCGCCGACAAAAATAAACGGTTTTCTCGCCGCCTTGATCATCTCGATCGCCTTTTCCATGTCTTCCTCACGGATCAGCTCTGTCTCGCGCTCGATCGGCTGCGGTTCCTTCGGCTCGTACTCGCAGGCCGCTGCCGTCACATCCTTGGTGATATCCACCAGAACCGGACCCGGACGGCCACTCTTAGCAATCACGAACGCACGACGGATCACATCTGCCAGCTTCGTGACATCCTTTACGATAAAATTATATTTCGTGATCGGCATGGTAACACCCAGAATGTCGATCTCCTGGAAGCTGTCTTTTCCAAGAAGCCCTGTCGTTACATTACAGGTGATGGCTACCATCGGAATGGAATCCAGGTTAGCCGTTGCAATACCCGTAACCAGGTTTGTAGCTCCCGGACCAGATGTCGCCATACACACACCGACCTTACCGGTTGCTCTCGCGTAGCCGTCTGCCGCGTGGGACGCTCCCTGTTCATGAGAGGTCAAAATATGGGTGATTTTATCCTTGTGTTTATAAAGTGCATCATAAATGTTGAGGATCGCGCCGCCCGGATAACCGAACACCGTGTCTACCCCCTGCTCTTTCAAGCATTCAATGACAATCTCTGCTCCTGTCAATGTCTTCATCTGTCTAACCTGCTTTCCTTCCTTAAAAACCATTTTAAATGCATATACTCCCGGGCTTTCATCAACCGCAAAAGCGGGGCTGAAAAACTCCGAGAGTACATATCCCCGCAAAGCTTCCGAAAGCGTCTGTCGCGCTGTCAAGCTCTCTGTAGGGGCAGCCTGATAAATCGTCCCATCCACTGCCTTTTTGCATCAAGCAGTACTTTCCGTCTCAAAAGCACCTGTCTGAAGCCCGCAATGATTACTTCTGTGTCTTCGGAACCTCCAGGATTGCGCCCCGGTTTCCGCTCGTTACAAGCGCTGCGTAACGTGCCAGGTATCCGGTCGTAACCTTCGGTTCTCTCGGCTGCCATTTCTTTCTTCTCTCTGCCAGCTCCTCGTCAGATACGAGTACGTTCAGGGAGTTATTATTGATATCAATGGAAATAATATCGCCTTCCTCAACCAGCGCGATCGGTCCGCCGACTGCCGCCTCCGGAGAAACGTGTCCGATGGATGCACCTCTGGATGCGCCGGAGAAACGTCCGTCTGTGATCAGAGCTACGCTGGAACCAAGTCCCATACCTGCGATGGCAGAAGTCGGGTTCAGCATCTCACGCATGCCCGGACCGCCCTTCGGTCCCTCGTAACGGATGACAACAACATCGCCAGCCACAATCTTGCCGCCCTTGATCGCTGCAATCGCGTCTTCCTCACAGTCAAACACACGCGCCGGTCCCTGATGTACCAGCATCTCCGGTGCAACGGCAGAACGTTTTACAACGCCTGTATCCGGTGCCAGGTTTCCTTTCAGGATCGCGATACCGCCAGTCTGGCTGTACGGATTGTCGATCGGTCGGATAACCTCCGGATTCTTGTTGACACAGCCCTTGATATTCTCGCCAACGGTCTTGCCGGTTACGGTCATGCAGTCCAGATTCAGAAGGTTCTTCTTGGACAGCTCATTCATAACCGCATACACGCCGCCTGCCTCGTTCAGATCCTCCATGTAGGTCGGACCTGCCGGCGCCAGATGGCACAGGTTCGGAGTGCGCTTGCTCATCTCATTGACCAGCTCCATGTTCAGGTCTACGCCTGCCTCATGTGCAATCGCCGGAAGATGCAGCATACTGTTGGTAGAACATCCGAGTGCCATATCCACGGTCAGTGCATTTAAAAATGCCTTTTCTGTCATAATATCTCTCGGACGGATGTTTTTCTCATACATCTCCATAACCTTCATACCAGCGTGTTTTGCCAGTTTGATTCGCTCGGAGTAAACTGCCGGGATCGTACCGTTGCCCTGAAGGCCCATGCCGAGTACCTCTGTTAAGCAGTTCATGCTGTTGGCGGTGTACATACCGGAACAGGAACCGCAGGTCGGGCAGACCTTACATTCGAATTCTTTCACATCTTCTTCCGTCATGGTGCCTGCTGCGTAGGAACCAACTGCCTCGAACATGCTGGAAAGACTTCTCTTCTGTCCCTTTACATGACCGGCTAACATCGGACCGCCGCTGACAAATACAGTCGGTACATTGACGCGGGCTGCTGCCATCAGAAGTCCCGGTACGTTTTTATCACAGTTTGGAACCATAACCAGCGCATCGAACTGATGTGCCAGCGCCATACATTCGGTGGAATCTGCGATCAGATCACGGGTAACCAGAGAATATTTCATGCCGACATGTCCCATAGCGATACCATCACAGACTGCGATCGCCGGAAATACAACCGGTGTGCCGCCAGCCATCGCTACACCCAGCTTCACGGCATTTACAATCTTGTCCAGGTTCATGTGTCCCGGAACAATCTCATTATAAGAACTTACGATACCGACGAGAGGTTTGTTCATCTCCTCTTCCGTCATACCGAGTGCATTAAACAAAGAACGGTGAGGTGCCTGCTGCATCCCTTTTCTTACTGCATCACTTTTCATCTTTTCGTCTCCTTCTATCTCTTTCGACGACCTCCGCCCCTGGTGACAGGGGCGGTTTTTACGTTTATCTTTGATTTTATCGCATTTATGGAATTTTTGCAATCTTTCTATTTAATTCTCTCACAGATTCTCTCACAGATCAGCCTGCCCATCTCAACGGTTCCAACCTGCTTGCAGCCATCCGCCATGATATCCACGGTACGGTAGCCCTCGGTCAGTACCTGCTGTACGGCGTCCTCGACGGATTTTGCTTCCTTGTCCAGATCAAAGGAATAGCGGAGCATCATCGCTGCGGAAAGAATAGTTGCAATCGGGTTTGCGATGTCCTTGCCCGCGATGTCCGGTGCGGAACCGTGGCTCGGCTCGTAGAGACCAAATTTGCCCTCGTTTAAGCTGGCCGAAGACAGCATACCGATGGAGCCGGTAATCATGCTTGCCTCGTCAGAAAGGATATCGCCAAACATGTTCTCAGTCAGGATCACGTCGAACTGTCCCGGATTCATGACAAGCTGCATCGCGCAGTTATCAACCAGCATATGGGTCAGGGTAACTTCCGGATAATCTTTAGCAACTTCCTCGACTACCTTTCTCCACAGGCGGGAGGAATCCAGTACGTTTGCCTTATCGACGCTAATAACGCTCTTGCGGCGCTTCATCGCGATATCGAATGCCTTGATTGCGATCCGGCGGATCTCATTTTCATTGTAGGTCAGGGTATCTACCGCGGTCGTCACGCCATCAATCTCCTTCGTGTAACGGTCGCCGAAGTACAGACCGCCGGTCAGCTCACGCATGATAACCATATCGAAGCCGTCGCCGATGATCTCTTTCTTTAACGGGCAGGCATCTGCCAGCTCTTTGTAGAGGTATGCCGGGCGGATATTCGCGAACAGTCCCAGACCTTTACGGATGGCAAGAAGACCGGCCTCCGGACGCAGGTTCGGAGCTACATCGTACCAGCGGGAATTTCCCACGTTGCCGCCGACTGCACCGAGCAGGACGGAATCACTCTTTTTCGCGGTCTCCAGTGCCTCATCGGTCAGCGGTACGCCGTACTCGTCGATGGAGCAGCCGCCCATCAGGATTTTTGTATAATTAAATGTATGACCGTAGACGGCGCCTACCTTGTCCAGTACGCCGCATGCCTCTCTCACAATCTCCGGTCCGATTCCGTCGCCCGGAATCACAGTAATATTGCAATTCATAATAAAATACCTCCCTTGTTTCAAACGGTTACTTTTTATCATATCGGATTCCGTCCTATTTTGCAATCTTCTGACAAAGGAAAACGGGTATTCCCCATATAGCAATTTGGAATTTATTCTATAACCTGGGGTTATCTGCAAAATAAAAAAGAATGTGCCTTGGCACATTCTCGCGCCGAGCGCGGTCGCTTGCGACATGTTTCTGCTTCGCGCGAGTGTGCATCATTGGCACGTTAGTGCCTTTTTGTGTAATAGGGAATTCCAAGGAATTTCCTGTTACACAAAAAAGGACCGCCGCCCCCATCGGGAGCTGCGATCCTCTCACTTTCTTACCGTTCTTCTTAGACTTCCGGTTTCTCAACCTGAACGATTGCATCCTTACGCATCGGGATGCGGCAGTTCTTGTTGCTTCCAAACTCTACGATTACAGTATCATCGGTCATATCGATAATCACGCCGTAGAAGCCGCTGGATGTCAGAACGCTGTCGCCTACTGCTACGGTTGCCATCAGTTCTGCCTGTTTTTTCTTTTCCTTGGACTGTGGACGGATTGCCATAAAATAGAAGATGGCAATAATAAATACAAGGTAAACGATCATTCCGCTTGTGCTGCTCATGTGGTATATTTCCTCCTTTAGTTCGATTCACCCATCATGCCTGCAAGTTTCTTTGCTTTATACTCAGCATAACAGTGATGTTCGATCGCGTCGCGAATCTCTTCCATCATTTTATTATAAAAATACAAATTATGCAAGACGCATAATCTCATCCCCAGCATTTCCTTCGCCTTAAACAGGTGGCGGATATATGCGCGGGAGTAAGAACGGCATGCCGGGCAGCCGCAGCCTTCCTCGATTGGGCGCGGATCCAGCTCATATTTGCTGTTCAGGAGATTTAATTTGCCATGGTTCGTGTATACATGGCTGTGGCGTCCATTCCGGGACGGGTACACACAGTCAAAGAAATCGACGCCCCGGTCTACCGCTTCCAGGATGTTTGCCGGTGTGCCGACGCCCATAAGATAAGTCGGCTTGTCCTCCGGCAGGTGCGGAACGACTGCATCCAGAATCCGATACATTTCCTCATGGCTCTCGCCAACTGCCAGACCTCCGACCGCATAGCCATCGAGGTTCATTTTGCTGATTTCCTTCGCGTGTTCGATACGGATATCCTCGTAAATCGCACCCTGATTGATACCAAACAGGAGCTGTTCCCGGTTGACCGTATCCGGCAGTGCATTGAGGCGTGCCATCTCATCCTTGCAGCGCGCCAGCCAGCGCGTCGTGCGCTCCACTGATTTCTGTACATAGTCCCGATCGGCAAGACTCGGCGGGCACTCATCAAATGCCATCGCGATCGTCGAACCTAAGTTGGACTGAATCTGCATACTTTCCTCCGGTCCCATGAAAATCTTGTGACCATCGATGTGGGAGTTAAAATAAACGCCCTCTTCTTTAATCTTCCGCAGTCCCGCCAGGGAAAACACCTGAAATCCGCCGGAATCCGTGAGGATCGGGCGATCCCAGTTCATAAATTTGTGCAGACCGCCAAACTGTCGGATCAGCTTGTCGCCGGTACGGACATGGAGGTGGTAGGTATTGGAAAGTTCCACCTGCGTGCCGATCGTGCGGAGATCATCGGTCGAAACCGCGCCCTTGATCGCCGCCACCGTGCCGACATTCATGAAAACAGGCGTCTGGATGGTTCCGTGGACCGTTTTCATTTCCGCGCGTTTTGCGCGGCCATCTTTGTATAAAATCTTGTATTCCATCTTTTTTCCTATACTTTTTACTTCTCTGCCTTTGCCTTCTTGCCAGCCGGTTTGGCATTCTTCTCCATGCGCTTTTTATTCAGCACATACCAGACAGAGCCGGACAGGCATACGGACGAATACGTACCGCAGATCAGACCTACCATCAGCGGAAGAGCAAACTCACGGATGGAAGATACACCCAGGATGTAAAGAATCAGGACCATGACGAAGGTCGTCAGCGTCGTGTTGATGCTTCGCGTCAGGGTCTGGCTGATACTGGTGTTGACGATCGTCTCAGCGGACTCTTTATTGCCCAGAAGCTTCATATTCTCACGGATACGGTCGAAGATAACGATCGTCGCGTTGATTGAGTAACCGACAATCGTCAGCATGCAGGCGATGAACGTCGAACCAACCGACCAGCGCAGCATCGCATAGCAGGTCAAGACAACCAGTACATCGTGCATCAGGGCAAGAACCGCGCCTGCCGCGAACGTGATGTTGCTGAAACGGAACCAGATGTAGATCAACATGCAGATCGTCGCAATCGTAACCGCCACAATCGCATCGCGCTTCATCTCCTGGCTGACTGCACCGGAGATACTATCGGCTGTGATCTTCTCTTTATCCACACCAAACTGATCCGCCAGCGCCTGGTTTAACTCTTCGCGCTCGTCCATGTTCAGGGTACGTGTCTTGATGATAACCTCGTTGCTTCCGGCTACCTTCTGGGTCTGTGTGCCAGCTTCGCCGGTAATCTTTTCTACCACCGGAACCACCTGGGAGGAAATATCTTCCAGAGACATATCCTCGTTAAAGGTAACGTTTGTAGAAGTACCGCCTCTGAACTCCATGCTGTAGTTGAGCGGCACACCCATCGAAGACTGATTGTGAACCATGCTACCGACGCCTGCCAGAATGATCACGAGCGACAGAGCAAAGTAAAGCTTGCGGAATTTCAGGAACGGACGCGTCTTCATATCCTTGCGGCATCCGTAGAATTTCGCATCCTCAAAGCCCATCTCATAGAAGCAGTTCAGGGCAAATTTGGTTACAAACAGCGCCGTGAACATAGAAAGCACGATACCGATTGCCAGCGTCGCCGCAAAGCCCTTGACGGTACCGGAACCTCTCCAGAACAGAACCGCTGCCGCAATCAGGGTGGTTACGTTTCCGTCGATGATCGCGGAAAGTGCCTTGGCGAAACCTGCCTTGATCGCATTCTTGACGGATGTTCCCAGACCGATCTCCTCTTTGATACGGGTGAAAATGATAACGTTCGCATCCACCGCCATACCAATCGACAGGATGATACCAGCCACGCCCGGAAGCGTCAGAGTCACCTCAAATGCAACTAACAGGATCAGGATCAGACCGACATACAGGCACAGAGCCAGAGATGCAGCCAGACCCGGAAGCAGATATACGGCAATCATAAATACAATGACAATGGCAAATCCGATCAGACCTGCCTTTAAGCTGGTGGAGATCGCCTCCTGGCCCAGCTTCGCGCCAACTACGTTGGAACGCAGCTCTTCCAGCTCCAGGGACAGGGAACCGATACGGATCGTGGACGCAAGATTATTTGCCTCTTCATAATCCGCCATGCCGTCGATCTGGCACTGTCCACCTGTGATCGCCTCACGGACGGTCGGAGCAGAAATAATCTGGTTATCATAAATGATATAAATTGGTTTTCCGACGCCATTCGTGGTCGCCTCAGCAAATGCCTGTTTACCTTCCTCGGTAAAGGTCAGGGAAACGATATACGCCTTGGAACCGGTCGCCTTATCCTCGGTCATGCCGGCTTTCGCGCTGGCAACCTGTTTACCATCGAGGATCTGATTTCCTTCAGAGTCCATGAAAATCAGGGAACCCGGTTTTCCTAACTCTTCCAGAATCGAGTTGGCATCCGATACACCCGGAATATCTACGTTGATACGGTTATTACCCTCCTGGTAAACCTCCGCCTCGGTACTGTAATTCTGTACACGCTGCTGGAGCTTGTAAATCGTATCCGCCATATCCTCGGAAGACGGATTTTCTTCTTTCGCCTGATAGGTAATGCTGACACCGCCAGCCAGGTCAAGACCCAGCTTGATCTGATTCATCGTCGAATAGCCGAAATAGCCGAATACGCCGATGGCAATCAGAAGGAGCAGCATCCCCAGGAAGCTTTTTCCTTTTTTGTTCTTCATTCCTCTCTCTCCTTGTTCTCTACTCGTCAGAGCCGTCTGCAAGAGCAGCTTTTATCATGATCGCGCACTCGATACGTTTTTTCTGCATCTCACACCCGATATCATACGCATCCGTGATGGAACCGTGGAAATTGTAGGAATTGGCCGCACAGCCGCCGCTGCAGTAAAATCTGGCAAAACAATCCCGACATTTGTCTTTCGCATAGACATTGCAGAGCTTGAACTCGTCGCGGACTGCCGTGTTGGTCACGCCCGTATCCACGTTGCCGAGCAGGAAATCTTCGTTTCCTACAAACTGATGGCACGGATAGAGGTCGCCCCACGGGGTAACTGCCAGATACTCAGTTCCTGAACCGCATCCGGACAGACGTTTTGCCACGCACGGTCCCTGTGTCAGATCAAGCATAAAGTGGAAGAACGTGAAGCCGCGTCCCTCTTTGTGTCTCTTGACATACTCTGCTGCCAGACGGTCATATTCCTCGAGAATCTGCGGAAGATCCGCCTCTTTGATCGCGTAGGGCTCTTCATCCGGTGCTACGACCGGCTCAACCGACATTTTCTTGAATCCAAGATCGGCAAAATGCAGAACATCTTTGCCAAAATCCAGGTTGTTGTGTGTGAAGGTACCACGCACGAAATAATCGCGGTCTCCGCGCTTCTCTGCAAATTTCTGGAACTTCGGCACGATCAGGTCGTAGCTTCCGGTCCCGTTGCGGAATGGGCGCATCTTGTCGTTGACCTCTTTTCGTCCATCCAGACTGAGCACGACATTCGCCATCTCGCGGTTGCAGAATTCCATAATTTCATCATTTAACAGAACACCGTTGGTGGTCAGTGTGAAACGGAATTTCTTGTTGTGCGCCTCTTCCTGGGAACGTCCGTACTCGACTAACTGTTTAACCACCTGCCAGTTCATCAGCGGCTCGCCGCCGAAGAAATCGACTTCCAGGTTCCGGCGTTTTCCAGAATTGGCAATCAGGAAATCCAGCGCTTTCTTGCCGACCTCAAAGGTCATCAGCGCTCTGCGTCCATGATACTCGCCCTCTTCTGCAAAGCAGTACTGACAGGCAAGGTTGCAGTCATGCGCGATATGCAGGCAGAGTGCCTTGACAACCGTCTGGCGCTTCTTGAAATCCATAACGAAGTTTTTGTAAATGTCAGCAGTAAAGAGTTCTTCCTGATCGATGAGCTCCTGAATGTCCTCAAACGCCTCTCTGATCTCTTCCTGGCTGTATTTCTCTTTTAATGCTGCCGCCGTCTCGTCTTTCAGGGACTGGGCAATCTGAAACGGCTTCTCGCTGTCCGGAATCCGCTCCGATAAAAAGGAAATCACATCGTACAGAAGCGGATCGACCGAATGGACGGAGCCACTGTTGACATCCAGTACGATATAATATCCATTATTTATATACTGATGAATCACTGTCTTTCTCCTTCTATAAGACATAGGCAGGCAGACAACCCGGAACATATGCAGTCCTCTCCTCGGACCGCGCTCCGTCTTGTCTGCCTCCCTGTGTCAACTCTGCGTTTTCTCAGACTCCAGCTCTCCCACTCATGAAAAGCTCTGATTTATCAGAAAACGCCTCATTTGTTTTGTACTGCCAATTAGCGGTTCTGGTTCTCGCAGCTCTGGTTACCTACAGTACAGGATGTCTTACATGCAGACTGGCAGGATGTCTGGCACTCGCCGCAGCCGCCTTTCTTCATGCTGTTCTTCAGTGTGCTTGCGCTCAGTGTCTTTACGTGTTTCATCTCTATGTCCTCCTTCATTTTTTTAGTATATAAAGTCCTACAGATTATATCATATGTTGCCCGCTTGTGCAAGCATTTCAATTTACCGTGTTTCTCACAGATTCCGGCTTTTTTGGAACTGTTCACGAGTAGGCACTTTTGGAACCGAAAGTGCCGTAAGAAAACGTGGTGGCAGCAGGAATTTGCCGTATTGAGATGCGAAGCCACGGCAAATTCCGTTACTGGGCACGTATGCGTGAACAGTAACGCTTGTTTGTAACAGTGTTTCATTCTGCAGGCATATTTGTCCTTCTTTGTTCATATGAATAGAAAAAGAATGCACACAGGTATTTTATCATGGAAAAATCAGCTATCCAGATTCTGCTCCGTTCTTCTCTCTTCTCCTACGCGGCAACTGCTGTCTTTCTGCTTCTGCTCGCGTTTGGGATGTACCGTTTTCAGTGGGGTGAAAAGGAAATCACGCTAGGAGTGCGCGGCATCTACATTCTCGCCTGCTTCCTGGCGGGGCTTAGCGCCGGGAAAAAAGCAAAAAGGCGCCGGTTCCTCTGGGGATTCTGCGCCGGCGCCCTTTATTTTCTTATTTTTCTAGCCCTGTCTTTTGCGATCCGACAGTCCCTCAAGGGGACTGCCTCATCCCTGCTGCTTTCCTTCGCCCTCTGCGCCGGAAGCGGCACCATCGGCGGTATGTTTAGCTAACGCCGCCTCCGACGGGCTTAACAGGTACAGATGAATCTTATCGATCCGGTTCTTATCCACACATTCAACGACGAGGCGGACGTTTTCCACTACAACCTCTTCTTTTTCCTGTGGAAGATGGTTCAAAAGTCCGATCACCAGTCCGCCGATGGAATCATATTCGTCTGACTGGAGCTCCAAATTCAGGCGTTCATCCAGATCGTCGAGTTTGACCGAACCATCTACCATGTATTCCCGCGGGGCGATGCGCTGAATGGATTTTTCCTCGTCTCCATCGTACTCGTCCCGGATATCTCCGACAATCTCCTCCAGCATATCTTCCAGCGTGATAAGACCGACCGTCGAACCGTACTCGTCGAGCACGATCACGATGCTGATCGCTGCTTTCCGCATCTCGCGCATCAGCTCAGCAACCTTCTTAAACTCATATGTATAGAGAGGTTTCCGCAGATATTTCCGGACAGAAAAGCCCTCTTCCCCGCCTTTTAAGAAAATATCCTTGATGTTCAGAACACCGATGACATTGTCCGTCGTCTCCTCATAGACCGGGTAACGCGTGTATTTCTCACTGCGGAATACCTCCATCAGCTCGTCATACGTCGCATCCACGTCCACAAACGTCATGTTGACCTTAGGAAGCATGACATCGCGCGCCACGGCGTCCCCGAAATCAAACACATTGTTGATCATCTTCTTCTCTTCGGACTCGATGACGCCCTCTTCGTGGCTGACCTCCACGATCGTCCGCAGCTCATCCTCCGTGATGGACTCGCCCTTTGCCTTCACATCCACGCGAAGCAGCTTCAACACTAAAAACGAGAGCTGGTTGACCACAAAAATGACCGGTGTCAGCACCGTCATGATATAATAAATGATTTTGGCGAACCGAAATGCAATCCGCTCAGCCTGTATCGTTGCAACCGTCTTCGGCGTGATCTCGCCGAAAATCAGGATCAAAAGCGTCAGAATGCCCGTCGCAATCCCTACGATCTTGTTGCCCCAGATGTGGGTGGCAAGAACCGTCGCAAGAGAAGACGCATACAGGTTTACCACATTGTTGCCGATCAGAATCGCACTCAGCATTTTGCTCGGATCCTCTATGATCTTTAATACATACTCTGCCTGCTTATCGCCATTCTCCGCCAGCGTCCGCACCCGGATCTTGTTGACCGTCGTCAGCGCCGTCTCCGTAGAAGAAAAGAAAGCCGACATCAAAAGCAGCAGTACCAAAATCAATAGCTGTATCCCATCACCAGAACTCAAAAAACTCAACTCCTATCTCCCCATGTAGGGGATTACTCTTTTTTAAGGTTGATTCTACCGTATTTCATAGGTTCTGTCAATAAAGACAGACCTGCATTTCCATACTTCTGCCATCTCCGGGAGTTTGACAGTTGAATAATAGAAAAATACCTTGCAGGCCGCATAGAACCTGCTTTTTTTGTGTCAAAAAAATTCGGAGTCTTTTTATATTGCAAAAAGCTATATTAATAACGAGGGAAAAAGTACATCTGTTAATGTGCATAAACTGGGAACACTTAAAGAACTCCTTATTAAACATGGACCTCATACTCTCTGCTCCACCATGCCTGATATCCCGTATTTCCGGTCACTATTTCCTTATCATTAAAGCATATTTCAGTCTCAGCCAGAATCTCAACAAAGCTTGGGCGTGACATATAAATCTTTATGTTATCCATTTGAAATATCATTTTAAGAACATTCGGACCACATTCTTCCATTGCACTTTATTTTACTTTACCCTATAATGTTTATAAAAACAATCCAATTCTTACAGTCATAAAAGATACGGAACGACTGCCCTGGCAGCCATATCCTATTTTTATATCATAAAGGAGATAAGCAAATGAATTTATCCCTCGGAATCGACATCGGCAGTTCCAGCACCAAGGCGGCGGCACTGGATGAGCATGGCGCTCTGCTTGGTACGCTTCAGGTTCACGCGGATGACCCGCGCACCTCGGCTTACGGTGTTCTCGGGCGTTTCCTGGATCAGCAGGGCGCTTCGTTTGACGATGTTGAAAAAATCGTCCTGACCGGGCTCGGTTCGACGTATTTCCATGAAAATATCTTCGGTATCCCGACCATCCATGCCCTGGAGCTGGATGCCATCGGGCGCGGCGGCTTATACCTGTCCGGGCTTGACGAAGCGCTGGTGGTCAGCCTTGGAACCGGCTCTGCCTTTATCCGCGCTTCCAAGACAAACGGCTTCTGTCATCTGGGCGGAAGCGGTGTCGGCGGTGGGACACTTGCCGGCATGGCGGAGCGCTTTCTCGGCGTCACCGACATTTTTGCCCTCTCAGAGATGGCGCTGCGCGGCAATAAGGCCATGGCAGATCTCCGCATCGCCGACGTGCAGGAGGAAGATGTCCCGGGACTTGCCGCCGACTTAACCGCTGCCAATTTTGGGCGAATCAAAAGCGGCGCCTCGGATGCTGACCTGGCTGCCGCTCTTTTCAATATGATTTATGAAAATGTGGGTGTGATGGCGTCCCTGGCGCTCAGCCAGGACACCACCCGGAATGTCGTCCTGACTGGTTCTCTCGCCAGCCTTGCACCTGCTGCAAAGACCTTTGACATTTTCAATCAGATGCACGATGTCTTTGGAATCGACTATATCATTCCGCCTCATCCGTCTTTTGCCACGGCAGTCGGAGCGCTTTTATGTGATCCTCTGCCGGAGAACTAAGATCACGGACGGCTCCCAGCAGATCAAAGGCTGCGATCAGGGCGCTTCCTGCGAAGATAAAAAAGTCTCCCAGATTAAAGACGACCTTTTCCAGGTATTTACACCGGATGCTGAAATAATCTACCACATAACCGCGTTTGAGGCGGTCATATAGGTTGCTTAAACCACCCGCCGTGATGAGGGCAAAACCGATCCGATCGGCTTTTCTGCCTTCGTCCCGGCACAGTAACCATGTCAGAATGCCCGCTGCCGCCGAGGTAAAGACAACCGGCACCATGCGGACCAGTTCTTTCTTTTCTTTTTTTACCCCAAAACAGAAACCGTCGTTGTGATTGCGGTACAGGCGGATCTTTCCATGGCTTTTTTCCATGTCGCGCGGAAAATCTTCCGGTTTCTGGGCTTCTATGTTTTCCTTGCAGAAATAATCGATGCCGAACAGGGCAGCTATCATATACAGGTATTTTTTCATAAGGGCACCTCCTCATATAAATGTCATTATCTAACTTATATTTATTATAACAAGTTTTTCCGACAGAGTATAGGGAAGCTTTCGTATTTTACCGCATATCTTATCTTAAATTCTAAAAAATCTCTATGGAAAACGCTATGAATTGCTCTTCTCTTCCAGACAACCAAACCGCCGATTTTATCGAACGTTTTTTTCCTTTTACCTATAACCAGATTTTGGAAAATGATTCCGGCTGCTATGATTTTGTCAATCATGAGTATGTGATCTGGCACCGGTCTCTGGCGGAGGCGCTGCCGCTCTCAGTCCAGCAGTATGGCTATGACTCGATCCCGAATCTTTATACCATATTAGATACATCCAGCCTGGACAGCGCAGGAATTTCCCGGACCGCAGAACAGCCATTCCTGGGAAACAAGGGGCGCGGGACGCTGATTGGGATTGTGGATACGGGGATCGATTATACAAATCCCTTGTTACGCGATCCGAATGGAAGCACGCGCATCGCCGCCATCTGGGATCAGACGGTTCCGGGCGCGGGGCTTAGCACGCCAGATCCGATCGATGCGCTGCACTACGGAAGTGTCTACCAGCGTTCCCACATCAACGAGGCGCTGCGCTCGGAAGATCCGCATTCCATCGTCCCCACCTCGGATCCTCTCCGCCACGGCACGCAGATGGCGCTGGTCGCCGCCGGTTCCGAAGATGCCGATGCTTTTTTCTCCGGGGCGGCGCCGGAATCGGAACTGGTCGTTGTCCGCTTGAAACCAGCCAGAACCTATCTTCGCGATTTTTTTCTGATCCGCGAGGATGCCATCGCCTTTCAGGAGGACGACATCATGCTCGGAATCAAGTTTCTTCTTTATATTGCCAGGCAGGAGAAAAAGCCCCTTGTGATCCTGCTGGGTCTTGGCACCAATACCGGAAGCCACAGCGGCACTTCGCCGCTTGGTCTATATCTGAACAGCCTGTCGCGCGCCAGCGGGCAGATTCTGGTCGCCGCCGGAGGCAATGAAACCGGGCGCGGGCACCATTTTCGCAGTGTATTTCCTGCTTCCACCTCCTATGAGGATGTGGAACTGCGGGTCGGTCCCGGCGAACGGGGATTTACGCTGGAACTGTGGGCGCGTGAATCGGAGCTTTACAGTGTCGGATTTTTATCCCCCTCCGGCGACGAAACGGGACGCATCCGGCTCTCCGGCGACGAAGAACGCCGGATTCCCTTTCTTCTGGAAGGAACGACCATTCACCTCAACTATACCAGCTCCGAGCTGGCGACCGGAAGCGAACTGATCCTGATGCGCTTTGATGCCCCCGCCGCCGGAATCTGGAAAATCCGCGTCTACCACACGCTCTCGATTCAGGGTGAATACCATATGTGGCTGCCGGTGCACGGCTTTATCTCGGATGAAACCTTCTTTCTGCGCCCGGATCCGGACACAACCATCACCGATCCGGGCAATACAGCAGCCATCATCACCACCGCCGCCTACAGCCACCAGACGGGCGGGATCTATCTGCATTCCAGCCGCGGTTTTACCCGCACCAGAACTATCAAGCCCGACCTTGCCGCCCCCGGCGTCCGGCTCCTGCTTCCCGATTATCAGGAGGTAACCGGAACCTCATTTGCCGCCGCCATGACCGCCGGAGCCGCCGCGATCCTGCTCTCCTGGTCTGCCTATACGCCATCAGCCCCGCGGATCAACACCTCGATTGCCAAGGCGTTTCTGATCCGCGGGGCTGACCGCCGAAATTCCATCGAATATCCCAGCCGGGAGTGGGGGTATGGGACGTTAAACCTATATAACTCTTTTTTATCCATGAGAAGTTAATTAACTTCTGCTGTTTTCTCTTCACACACAAATTACTTTTCCGGATCCTTACATCGCTAACTTTCACCACATCCATGACACCGTTCACCGATCATGTTCCTGAAAAGTTATTATCCCCGCATCTCTATCCGCGGACCGCCCTTCTTCTCCAGATACGGGCGCGTGATCACGACGGATCCGATATTCGGATCTTTCGGGATCTCATACATGATATCCATCATAAAATCCTCTAAAATTGCACGCAGCGCACGAGCACCCGTATCTTTTTCCAGCGCCCGCTCGGCGATCCACTCCAGTGCATCGTCCTCAAACACCAGTTTGACCTCATCCAGCGCCAGCAGGCGCTCATACTGCTTGAGGATCGCATTTTTCGGTTCTTTCAGAATCCGCATCAGCAATTCCTTTGTCAGCCCCTGCAGGCTCACAAGCACCGGCAGACGTCCGAGGAACTCTGGAATCATGCCAAAATTCCGCAGATCTTCCGTTGTCACCTGGCTCAAAATATCCGGATCATTGTCAAATTCATCCTTCAAATGGGAGTTGAAGCCCATCGTGGAACGCTTTTTCAGGCGCTCCTTGATGATATCATCCAATCCCGGAAACGCGCCGCCACAGATAAACAGGATGTTGTTCGTATCCACAGTCGCCATCGGCGTGAGTGCATTCTTCTGGTTTGAGCCGACCGGCACCTCTACCTGGCTGCCTTCCAGAAGTTTTAAAAGTTCCTGCTGTACCGACTCACCGCTGACATCGCGGCTCATCGTATTTTTCTTTTTCGCAATTTTATCGATCTCATCGATGAAAATGATGCCTTGCTCAGCTTTCTCCACATCATTTCCAGCCGCTGCCAGAAGCTTGGAGACTACGCTTTCTATATCATCTCCGATATATCCAGCTTCCGTGAGCGACGTCGCATCCGCGATCGCCAGCGGCACATCCAAAAGCTTCGCCAGCGTCTTGACCAGGTACGTTTTTCCGCTTCCGGTCGGTCCCAGCATCAGGATGTTGGATTTCTCAATCTCCGGCTCGCCGCCCTGCATCTGCATTCCCTGTGCCGCCGCGTTTTCCGCCTTTTCTTCCGTATTTTCATTTGCCCGAAGCTCGTCCTGCTGCCGGAGAATCACGCGCTTATAATGGTTGTAGACTGCCACTGAAACTGCCCTTTTCGCCCGCTCCTGCCCAATCACATACGCATCCAGCTGCGCCTTGATCTGGTGCGGTGCCGGAACATCCTTCATCGTCAGAAATTTCTCCGCGTCTTTTGCCTTGCTCTTTTTCTTGATCTTATTTTTCTCTGGAATCTCTGTATTCGGCATCTGCATGCCCGCAAAATCATTGAGATTCATGTTCATAAACGGCATATTTTGAAGCTTGGAAAAGTCCATGCCCGACTTGGAAATCGAGTCAAATGCTTTCTGCATACACTCATGGCAGAAATTCATCCCGCCCGGCATCGTGATCATCTCTCCCGCCTTGCTCTCCGGGCGGCGGCAGACGTAGCAGATTTTCTCGTAATCATCCGAATGATCTGTACTGGTTTTATTTGTATCTGTTTCGTTTATATTGGTTGTCGTATCTATATTCTGGTTATCACTCATATTTTTATATTTCCTCCAATCTGAAAGCACCTTTTCATTTTATCATAGCTTGTGAAAAACGTAAATCATAACAGCAGCCGTCATTTCGTTTTAAAAATAAAAAAATTTCCCATGAAACAAAAAGACAGATGAATCACCGCCCTCTCTGATTACAAGAGGATCTACCGGCGGTTCACCTGCCTTCTTTTCTATATCTTCCTGATTTTATTCATTTCCGCTTCGCAACAGTTCCGTATCTTCACCGTTACGGGCAAATATCCATTCCAGCCCACTTCGCTGATGGGATATTTTCTATCTTCCCAGTTTTCTCTGCGGACTTGCCTGTGATTCACTCCGACTCTCGTTCTGGCTATCCTGGCTCTGCGGCATATCGCTCTTGGAGCCCAGTGTAATCTGTACGTTTCTCTCGACATATTTGCCATTTTCCAGACTCTGTACCGTCATGGTAACGGTGGAACCTGCCTTATAGTAAGTCAGCAGTTTCTTGAGATCATCACCATTCTTTACCTTCTCACCGTCAAACTTGGTGATAATATCGCGCTCCCGCAGATCCGACCTGGATGCCGCGCCGCCCGCAACAATCTTGTATACATAGATACCTTCCGGCATGCCATACGCCTGCGCCATCTGGCTGTCGATATTCTGAAGCTGGATTCCCAGATAGCCCTGCTCATTCTCATCGACAGCTACCTTCGTCGTCTTCGTCATCAGGTCGCTGATAATATCCTTTGCCTGTGAAATCGGGATCGCATAACCGATGCCCTCAACACTGGTGTCCGAATACTTCGCCGCATTGATGCCGATAACTTCACCGTTCATATTTAAAAGTGCGCCGCCGCTGTTGCCTGGGTTGATCGCCGCATCTACCTGCAGAAGTGTCCGCTCTACGTCGTTGATGGTTAGCTTTTTATTTAAAGCGCTGACATAACCGACGGTAACCGACTGCCCCTGTCCCAGTGCGTTACCGATTGCCACAACACCCTGTCCCAGCTTCAGGGAATCAGAATCGCCCAGATCGGCTGCCTTAATCTGTTTTCTCGTTTCTTCCGGTATATCCGAAAGCTGTACGGCAATGACTGCCAGATCCGAATCGGAATCAGTACCTTTGACCGCTGCCTTAACGCTCTGGTTATCAATAAAGGTAACCGAAAGTTCCTCGGAATCTTCAACGACATGGTTATTGGTAATAATCAGAAGTTCCGTGTCATTCTGTCCGGCAATGATTCCTGAACCGCTGCTCGGCACCTCGTACTGCTGCTGACCAAACAGCCAGTTGTTCTGTGTATAAATCATCTTATTGTTGATCGCTACAACGGACGGCATCGCTTTCTCTACAATCGAAGAAACATCGTTGCCAATGGAGGCCTGCGTTTTAGTGCCAGCATCTGCCTGTGTCTCCTGGGAAACCTGACCGATCGTTTCCTGTGCGGTCTCACCCGGAAGAAGCCGGTTTGAAAGTGCATTCACGCCAACCATGGTTCCGCCTGCCACACAGCCAAACAGAATGCCCGACATCACAAGTGCCGCAATTTTCTTACCAGTATTCTTAGAGCCATGTCCCCGGCCACTCCGTTCTTCCGGAATATAGCTGCGTTCCGGCTGCTTCTCTGCATTCTCTTTCGGATCTGCTCCGGCTGCTGCCTCCGGTTCTCCATCGAGACTGCCCCGGTAACGGGAATCATGATAACCGCCATAATCGGAAGTTTCTTCTTTTTTAGCAGTATCGTTATTCTTTTCCTCATAAGCGCTGTCCGAATAAGCGCCCTCCGTATAATCTACATCCTGATCGTGTCTCTCATTTCTTTCATTCTCGTCATACATATATTCATACCTCCTGTTCTCAGGAATCACAGCCGCGTACTGTCCATTTTGCGAACCTTCCCGCAGCGGATTGTTCATACTCTTATATTCTATCTCAGGCTTTCTGCCCTCTCTCTGTTTACATGAGATAGTCTATCAGTTATTTGTGATGTAATTGTGAAAATAAAATCATAAATCTGTGAAGCTTAAAAACATCTCTTGGTTTTCACTTGTCAGTCCTTCTCTCCTCTTGTATACTTAATGAATGAAACGAATTTTACATTTTATATGAAAGGACTGTTACATCCATGATGAATACACAGGCAGTTGTCCATATCCGCAAAGGCGAGGCTCGTTCCCTGAAAGCCGGCGGTATGTGGATCTATGATAATGAAATTGAACGAATTGAGGGCGAATTTGAAAATGGCGATATCCTTCGTGTCGAAGATTTTGACGGTTATCCGCTCGGATGTGGTTTTATCAACACCCGCTCCAAGCTTACCGTGCGGATGCTTTCCCGCAAAAAGGATACTGTCATCGACGATGCTTTTATCGAAATGCGCGTCCGCAATGCCTGGGAATACCGCCGTCAGACAGTTGATACCAGCAGCTGCCGCCTGATTTTCGGCGAAGCAGATTTCCTTCCGGGCATCGTGATCGACAAATTTTCTGATGTGCTGGTCGTTGAATCCCTGGCGCTCGGTATCGACCGTCTGAAACCGCTGATTCTGGAAAAACTCGTCAAGGTGCTTGAGGAAGACGGCATTCATATCCGCGGTATTTACGAGCGCAGCGACGCTAAGGTCCGCTTACAGGAGGGCATGGAGCGCTATAAGGGCTTTATCGGGGAACCATTTGATACAAAAGTAGAGATCGTTGAAAATGGTGTCCGCTATCTGGTAGATGTCAAGGACGGGCAGAAAACTGGCTTTTTCCTCGACCAGAAATACAACCGTCTGGCAATCCAGCGTCTCTGCCCGGGCAAACGCGTTCTGGACTGTTTTACCCACACCGGCTCCTTTGCCTTAAATGCAGCCGTCTCCGGTGCCAAAGAGGTCATCGGCGTGGATGCGTCCGAACTTGCCGTCGCACAGGCGCGTGAAAATGCAGAGTTAAACGGTGTTTCCGGCACTACCACCTTTCAGTGCGCGGATGTCTTTGACCTGCTTCCGGAATTAGAGGCAAGAGGTGAGCAATTTGACGTCGTGATCCTCGATCCGCCTGCCTTCACAAAATCCCGCAGCTCGGTCAAAAATGCCATCAAGGGCTACCGCGAGATCAATATTCGCGGTCTGCGTCTGGTAAAGGACGGCGGCTACTTCGCCACCTGCTCCTGCTCCCATTTCATGACGCCGGAACTCTTCACAAAGGCGATTCAGGAGGCAGCCCGCAGCGCCCACCGCCGCCTGCGCCAGATCGAATACCGCACCCAGGCAGCCGACCATCCGATTCTGTGGGCGGGGGATGAGACGTCCTATTATCTGAAGTTCTACATTTTCCAGGTTGTGGATGAAAAGTAAAATTACAGAATGTTTGTAAGACTATAACCAAGCAATATGAACTGCTATTATAAATCATGAATATGCAAATCCTCTCAGAGCAATCTGAGGGGATTTGTTTCGTTTTATCATTGTCTGTTCTGATAAAATATGATATACTTCGTACATGGGAAAAACCAGAGAGCCAGGCGGCTTACCCTCTGTTATCGGAGGGTTGCTAGATTTCAGCAAAGCTTGTTTATCAAAGACTGGAACGAGGCACAAATCTAACCCTCCAGACGAAAGAAAGGAGGGCATTGCCAATGTATGTTACATACTCTGATTTGATTCAGATTGGAATATTCATTTGCGCCCTTGTTGGATTGTGTTATACAATTTTCAAGGGAAAACGAAAATAGCCGCCATTACTGCAATAATGACGGCTGTTAATAAAACAGTTGTTTAATTTATTCAGGTAAGCCGCTCCTCTGGCTTTTCCTTTTTTCTATCCCTAATATAACATATCTTTTCATCCAATGCAAGCGAAACCCCCTTTATAGAAATACGAACTCATAAGGGATTACCGCTGCAGCACCATACACCAAACCGGTGCCGACACCATCGAAAGCAGCGTCGTAAATACCACGCACTTCGTCGCAAAGACTTCATCCCCGCCATATTTCGCGGCAAGAATCGCCGTCGTGCTTGCTGCCGGCATCGCTGCCAGCACCACAGAAATCCCCATCACCAGTGTGTCGATATGGAACAGGAGGCAGCCGATCCACACAAGCGCCGGAATCAGGATCAGGCGCACGGCGGCATAGTAGCAGCTGAGTGGCGTGATCATCGTCTTCATATCTGCCTCCGCCAGAACGGTTCCGACAAAAATCATGGAGACTGCCGTGTTTGCCTTGTTTAAGCTATGTACCGTATCTCCCAGGAATCCCGGAATCTGCATCTGTAAAAGCATCAGCACAAAGCCGATGAATACGGAGACAATACACGGATGCGTGCATATCTTTTTAATCAGAGTCTTCCGATCCGGCGCCTTCGTAAAATACGTCATTCCCAGCGACCACATCGCAGTTCTCTGCGGAATCAGGTAAAAAGAGGCGTAGAAAAGCCCCATCGAGCCGAAGATGCCCTCCGCCACCGGATTTCCCAGAATCCCGGCATTGGACGCCATCGTCGCGTATTTGAGGACCTTCTTCTTTTCCTCTCCCACACCCGGGTACAGTACCATATTTAAGATATAACAAGTCACCTGAACCATACACGAGACGAGCAGCGCCTGTGCGCTGCTCTTTAAGATATCCATGCTCAGTTCTACTTCAAATGACTCGATGATACTGCAAGGAAGTGTCACAAAGATGACCAGATCCGCAATGACCCTTTTTCCCTCATCCGTGATAATTCCCTTCTTCTTTAAGAATGCACCCAGAATCATCAGGGAAAATAACATTCCCTGCATCCGGTACAAACCATCTAAATTCAAAGCATTTCCTCCGTTTCACACTCTCTCATCACTCAATGATGATTCCCGCATCCGTCTTACTTCCCGGTGCACTGCTTCCATTCGGGGAACCGCTGCCGGAAGGTTTTTCTCTGCCATTCTCCGTGCCGGTGCCAGAATTTCCGCCCGGAAATGCCGGCGAAGAACCGCCAGACTCTGCCTCACTGCTCTCCCGCGCATTTTCCTTTGATGCATGCGTACCGTCCGGACGGCTTTCCTGCTCAGAAACGTCATTCTCCTGTGTTTCCGAAGCATTACCGGTCTCTTTCTCCGACTCGTCGCTGCCGCTCCCGGCTTTCTGGCTTTCGTCCGCGCCGCTCTCCTGCGTCGGATCCAGGATGGAAATTGTCGTCGCCTCGGTCGTCTTCGGCAATGCCTTCGTTTCTGCCTGTTTCGTGCCATGAACGCCTGTATCTGATACAATTTTCTGACTGATCGTCCGGACCGTCTCAGTCGGCGTGTATTCCTCATCGCCAAACAGGAAATGATGCAGCTCGATGACATTGCTCTCCAGCGTCTGCGGGATGACGCAGGCGCCCTTGCGTCCCATCTTCTTTTCCCTCAGCTCCGACGGAAAACCGGTCGTCTCGGTCAGATGGTAACGCGTAATATTTCGTCCTATCTTCAACAGATCATTGATCTCGATGCTGGTCGCCACCTGTGGAAATACCGTCTGCACAATATTGTTGATCGTCGCCCAATCTGCTTTTTTCATCTTCTCAAACGCGAGGGAAATAACCTTTCTCTGCCGTTCGGTACGGGCATAGTCCGTATCCATCAGACGGAGACGCCCATATGCAACCGCCTGCACACCGTCCAGATGGTTCATGCCCGCTGATTTAAGCTGGGTCGAAGCGACGCCGGTCGCCTTGACCGTCTCAGAAATGAACGCATTGATATAATAAAACTCTGATTTCGTGATCTCCACGTCAATGCCGCCCAGAATGTTGATCGCATCTGCAACGGCTTTCCAGTTAAAGGTCGCATAATCGTCAATATCGATATCCAGGTTCCTATTGAGCGCCTTGACAACCTGCTCCGGTCCGCCCTGCATATAAGCGGCGTTGATTTTGTTGTAGGTATTCTTGTCGCTGATATTTAAATATGAATCCCGGTACACCGAAACCAGACGTATCTCACCGGTTCCCTGATCGATGTTGCAGAGAATATTGACATCCGAGTTGTTGCCCTTTCCGACCGATGAGTTACGGCTATCCACACCGAAAACCGCGATCGTCCAGTAACCGCTCATCTGCTCCTGCTTCTCCTCCGAAATCTCGACGTTTTTGATCTCATCCGGGTTCCACGGAAGCCGTTGCATCAGATCCAGACGGCTGCTGATATACGAATATCCCGCAAAGCAGAGAATCCCGATCAGCACTGCAATCTCCAGAAGAATAAACCATATCTTCCGCTTCTTTTTCCGGCGCGCTTTCAATTTAACCGGGTCGGCGTAAATATCCGACCGGTTCATGGTCCGGGTTTTCTCCTGATTCCGGCTCTCCCGGCTGCTGCCAGGCTGCGTCTGTCCCCTCTTTGCCGCTTTCTGACCACTTCGGCTTCTATCTCCGCTCCGGTGGGATCCGTCCTCCCGGCGTTCCGTAAATGAATCCGTGATCAGTGTCAGACCATCGTCTTCCATCTCCGACGGTTTTGCCCGTCGGCTCCGGCGGTGTCCTGACCTATCTCTTTCTTCTTCATATCCCATGTGGTTTTCCTCATCAATACGCGTTTTTATTTATAAAGCCCTTAAAAACCGTCAAAAACATGATTTTAAAATCAAATCCCAGCGTCCAGTTCTCGATGTAATACAGATCATGCTCAATCCGCTTCGTGATCGAGGTATCGCCCCGGTAACCATTGACCTGTGCCCATCCGGTCATTCCCGGACGCACCTGGTGTTTGATCATATAACGCGGAATCTCTTCCTTGAATTTTTCAACGAAAAACGGGCGTTCCGGGCGCGGTCCAACCAGGCTCATATCGCCCTTCAGAACATTAAACAGCTGCGGAAGCTCGTCAATGCTCGTCTTACGGATAAATCTTCCAATCGGAGTCACACGCGGGTCTCCCGGCGTCGTCCACTGGCTTTTCTCCTTTGCCGCCGACTGTACCGCCATCGAGCGGAACTTATACATCTTAAACGGCTTATTGTGAAGTCCCACCCGCTCCTGACAGAAAATGACCGGTCCCGGCGAAGTCGCCTTTATAAGAATCGCCGTCACCAGCATCACCGGTGAAAACAGGATGAGCGCCATCATGCCGCCGACCAGATCCATCGTCCGCTTCATCGTTGCGTTGAGCAGATTCGTGAGCGGCACATGGCGGATGTGGATCACCGGAAGTCCCTGCAGATCCTCCATAAACGGACGGGTCGGGATAAAGTTATAATAATCCGGGATAAATTTCGTATGCACACCCGATTTTTCACAGCCTGCCACGATTTTTTCCAGTTTTCCATACTCCTGGATGCTCAGGGTGATCGCGATCTCATCCAGCGTATTGAGCGCCAGAATCGTATCCAGATCGTCAATTTTGCCGATCACGCGCACTCCCTTATATTCTTTGCCCCACTCCTCATGGTCATCCAGAATACCGCGGATTTTATAGCCCCACTCCGGGTTGACATTCACACGGTCAATAAATCCTTCCGCTGCCCGGCTGTAACCGACCAGAAGCAGATGCTTCTGGTTATATCCCTTCGACCGCATCGACCGGAGCGCTATCCGCAGGATATTCCGCATCAGAATCTCAGCAAAGAGATTGATGCCAAAAAACAAAAATACCATCGGACGGGAGAAGTTGTGGAAATACTCATTTTTACCGCCCAGGTAAAGAATCAGTGAGATCACCAAAAGACCGATGATGTTCGCCTTAAAAATATTGGCTAACTCCACCCGTCTTCCCTGAACCCGTTTGGGCGTGTAAAGATGTAAAAATGCGTATAAAATCAAATAAAACGGTACAATAAGAACGCCAGCCGCCAGATAGACAACTGCCATTGCGCTCTTATTATGCCCTGTTACATTAAACCACGGCGTTCCATTGACGATAAACCACGCAAGTGCGTAGGCGCATGCGATGACACATGCGTCCAGCACTACGTGGAAATGATTCAGCCGTTTCTGGTTATCTTTTATCATAGTATATCACCTGAATTCGGATTAAGCTCCCGGTCCTGCCGGACCGCCAGGACCTGCTGCATCGCTGTTTCCGGAATTCCCCGGATCCTGAATCTCTGTGACCGGGCTTTTCACACCGGAATTATCTGATGCACCCGGAGAAGTCTTTTCACTGGATGCCGCTGTCTCTGCCGCTGTCGTGGTTGTAGATCCCGGTTTTGCAACGGAAGACTTCGTCTCCGATGTGCTGCCTGGTCCGGATAAAGAATCATCCGCCTCGGTTGTCTTATCCGTATGATTTTTCTTGCCGGGAGTCGTCGTTGTTCCTGGTCCCTTACTGCTGTTGCTCTTCGACTCTTCTTCCTCCCAGTCAATCCAGTCTTCATCCGGATCAAAGATCTCGTCCAATCCGATCGAGCTCTCGCTCTCGCCCTTCTTGGTCTCATCCCCGCTCTCGTCATCCGACTCGTCCGAAGCACTCGTCGATGACTTCTTAGCGGCATCCTTCGCCGCTGCCTGCGCGGCAATCCGGCTCGCCCGTTTCTTGATAAACGTCTGGGCGCTGACACCCTGATCGACCGGAACATGACCAATCAGCTTCGCATTCGTCGTAAGCCCCGTTACCTGCGCGATATGGCTGCTGTACTCCTTAACATTAGACGGAACCTGATAATCTTCCTCATCAAACAGGAACTTATGAAGCTCTTTTACGTTGTACTCCAGTGTCTGCGGGATAACGCAGTCACCGATCTTTCCAACATCCTGCTCACCTCTGGCTGCCGGGAATCCCGCGGTCTCACCAATATGGAACTTCGCGATATTGCGTGCCAGCGGAATCAAATCCGTAATATCAACATTGGTTGCAAGCTGCGGCATGATCGTCTGAATCAGACAGTTGAGTGTCGCCCAGTCTGCATTTTTTGCCTTATCAAAGGCTTTCTGAAGAATAATTCTCTGACGCTCGGTACGCGCATAGTCCGTATCTGAATAACGGATACGTCCGTATGCAACTGCCTGGATACCATCCAGATGTACATTGCCCGCATGGGTCAGCTGATGAGAACCGATACCAGTCTCCTTTACGGTCTCCGTGATGAAGGCATTGATCCAGGAGAACTCTGCATCACTCAGCTCGACATCT
Source organism: Clostridium sp. AF35-15 (assembly GCF_003477745.1). NCBI lineage: Bacteria > Bacillati > Bacillota > Clostridia > Eubacteriales > Clostridiaceae > Clostridium > Clostridium sp. AF35-15. The sequence goes on from NZ_QUDY01000013.1 coordinate 61,593, forward strand.
ACACCGCCCAGAATGTTGATGGCATCCGCAACCGCTTTCCAGTTGAACGTCGCATACTGGGTAATGTTAAGACCCAGGTTCTTATTCAGCGCCTTAACTGCCTGCTCCGGACCGCCCTGTGCGTAAGCGGCGTTGATCTTATTATAAGAGTTTTTATCGTTGATATTCAGATAACTGTCCCGGAATACCGATACAAGGCGGATCTCACCCGTCTCCAGATTGATATTGGCAATCATGTTGACATCCGCGTTCGTACCTTTTCCGACATTCATCTGCCCGTGCTCACTTCGCGAATCGACACCGAAGCACGCCACGGTCATGTAGCCCTTCATATCATCGATCTGTTCCTGGGACAGATTGACGTTCTTAACCTGGTCCTCGTTGAAATCAATCTTCTGCATAGAACCGAAGGTTCTGTGATACATATACCAGAACGCACCGCCCAGAATCATCAATATAATCACGACAATCTCCGCCGCAATGATCATATGCTTTCTGTGGCGCGCCGATTTACGGTAATGGCTGCCGCGGCGTCCCGAACTCTTTTTTCCACTTCCAGCGCTCTTAGGACCGCTGTAGCCGGAACGTACTGAACTGCTGCCCGCCTCACCTTTTCTCTGGCTATTTTCGACTGTACTGCTGACTCTTCTGCGGCTGGTGCCGGAAGCAGAACTGCCGCGCGAAGAATACCCTGCCTGACTGGCACGGCTGCTTCTGCCCTCGCGGCGCGCCCTCATGCGCTCCAGCTCATCATCCTCATAATTCATAAGCTACCTCATCTTTCACTTGCTTGCTGCCGCTCAGACATTGTCTGATAAGCAGCCTTTCTCCGTGTTGCATCTGCTAAACCATGACCGTTCACACATCGCGCAAACTCTAAGTTACTGTCCACACATACGCGCCCAGTAACAACTCTAACCTTTTCCTCACGATTTATCAGATGCTGCTTTTTTCTCGATCTGTCTCACAGCAAATTCATAGACATAGAGAAATGTCCCAGCTAAAAGTTCCAGCTCTATCGCCAGATAATTTTTAAGCCGTTCCGGGCGGTACGCCACTTTTTTACACTTCTTTGCCGTCCGTATGCCTTCTTTCAGACCTTCCAGATAATCTTTTCCAAACCCGAGTTTCCTGAAAAATGAATATTTCACGAAAATCCCCGCTGCGATCGGAATCGCATTTATGATAAGCTGTAAGCACGGCATATTTTTATAATTCAGATACACATTGTTGCGTGCCGCCAGCTTAACCTTGAATGAATTGTACTTGGAACCGCTGGTTCCGCTTCCGACGTGCCATACCAGCGCCGCCGGGCAGTATATATTGTCATAACCCGCAATCCGGGCTCTATAGCCCACATCAATATCTTCCAGATAGGCAAAATGCATCTCATCGAAATAGCCTATCTCCTCAAATACCTCTCTCCTGTAGATCGCTGCGCCCGCGCACGCCGAGAATACCCGGCTTGAACGGCGGTAATGCGTAAGTTCCCGTCCCACGCCGCGCTGGTACGCCCAGCCAAGCAGGGAATACATATCGCCTGCATCATCCAGCCTGTCTGGATGGTACATCTGGATCATCCGGCTGCTGACGGAAAAGATGCGCTCCGACTGACCGATCGCACGCACCATCTCCGCCACGAAATACTCGTCCACCCGGACGTCATTATTTAAAAGCAGCACATACGGTGTGTCTGCCGCCTTGATTCCGACGTTGACTGCACCGGAAAATCCCGTGTTTTCCGGCAGGAAAATCGTATCGATCTGATGTTCCTTCAGCCACTCCACGCTTCCGTCCGTCGAACCATTGTCCACCACCAGCGTCCGGAAATTCGGATACGTCTGTGCATTCAGTGAACGGATGCATTCGTCCATAAATTTCAACCCATTATAATTGGGAATAATAATTGTCGTTGTAATCTCCATCCCGGGTTATACCTCCAGATGATACGGTTCTCCGATTTTCTCTTTTTTCAGATCCCTGAGGGCGAAATTGGACTTCCGCAGCGTCAGGTTCGGATTGTAGTAAGGATCTCCATCTTTAAGGATCTCCGGCCAGCGCTCCGAGAAAATCTTGATCTCCCTGTTAAAACGTGCCACTTTCTCCGGCGTATCCTCCAGTCCTCTTGACTTCGACTCATAATGATACAGCAATGCGTACGGATTGTAAACCACTAAATGATTTGATGCCCGCACTTTCATGCAATAATCGATATCGTTAAATGCGACCGCCAGCTTCTCCGTAAAGCCGCCGACCTCATCAAAGAGCGCTTTCTTTGTCATCAGGCACGCCGCCGTCACAGCGCTGTAATCCTGTGTACTCATCGCACGGTGGAAATAGCTGTTTTCCGCCTTATGAAGCCCGATAAACGTATGCCCTGCGATGCCGCCGAAACCAACCACGACGCCCGCATGCTGGATCGTATCATCCTGATAGAGCAGTCTCGCGCCAACTGCGCCGACGTCCTCCCGCTGGCACAGTCCCAGCATCTCCTCGATGAAATTCTCCGCAATCAGCTCGGTATCATTATTTAAAAACAGCAGATATTCGCCCTTTGCAAAGGTCACGCCGAAGTTGTTGATCGCCGAATAGTTAAACTCGCGCTCCCAGGTTACCACATGGACATTGGAAAATTCCTTCTGAATCTTTTCATAGTATTCAAAGGTTTCCTTCTCCGTGCTGTTGTTCTCTACAATGATAAACTCAACATTGCGGTACGTTGCCCGCGTCTCAATCGCCCGAAGGCATAGATCCAGATCCGTATGGTGATCCTTGTTCGGAATGATGATCGATACCAGCGGTTCCCCCTGAATTTTATATACAGAGTGATAAATGCCGTAGTCCACACCTTTTTCCACGCGCTCCGCCTCGATACCGACGCGTTTATAATGATCCATGATCGCGCGCGCACCCGCATCAAATGCGTACAGCTTGCTCTCCGGGTTGCTCGCTGTCGAATCCTTGTGGCAGCGCCAGTGATACAGCACCTTCGGGATATGGCGGATCTCCTTCGCCTTCTCCGTACAACGGAAAATGAAGTCATAATCCTGCGCCCCGTCGTATTCCTGACGGAAGCCGCCCAACTGCGCTGCCAGATCGTGGCTGACTACAAACAGATGGCAGATATAGTTGACGCTGCAGAGCAGATCGATATTGAAATCCGGCTTAAAATGCGGATCAAACAAAGCGCCACCGTCCATATCCAGCTTATCCTCATCCGAATAGAAGCAGTCGCATCCCGGATGTTCCTGTAACAGTTTCGCACACTCATAGAGAGCATTCGGTGTCAGCTTATCGTCATGGTCTGCCAGCACGATATAATCGCCGGTCGCCATATCCATTGCTGCATTCGTATTGCCGGAAATGCCCTTATTTTCGCCTAAAATTACGTATTTAAAGCGGCTGTCCTTCTTCGCATACTGCTCCAGCACCCGCTCGCAGCTTTGTCCTGCCGGACTGCCGTCCGCCACGCAGACCTCCCAGTTTGCGTATGTCTGTTCCGCGATCGAATCCAGCATTTCCCGCAGGAATCGCTCCGGTGTCTTAAATGCCGGAATCACGATCGAGAATTTAACTGGCGCGTCAAACACCTTTTTCCTCTGCTCCTCCAGCTCCTCCGCCGTCGGCTTCGTCAGTGAATACCACTCGCCGTAGTCGTAGTCATTGTCAATTCCCTGCAGTTTGTGCTTGGATTTTACCAGCAGGGCTTTCAGACCATTTTCCTTCCAGAAATCCAGACAGACCCGCACAGTCTCCATGTTCATCAGATCGCGGATCTTCTGCATCCGCTTGTGCGCCACACTGCTGCGCTTGCGGATCAGTTCTTCATTATATTTAATGCGGATTTTGCGTCCCTCGCCTTTTGCGATCAGATAATAATCTTTTCCGCGCTCATACGGGAACTGGATATCAAATCCAAGCTCTTTTTCTACCGTTCGCCCAAAATAAATCTGGCTGACGTCGTCGCGGCGGGTCGCCACATACTGAAACCGGATCGGCTGATGTGCCCCATCTTCAACCTGATAGGTGATCTCCGTCTCCGGCGTCTTTCCGATCGCCCAGCCATTGAGCTGAATCGAATTTTCACGAATCCGAACTACATCGACATTACATTTCATGCTGTTTGCCCCCAACTTTTTTCACCGGTGTATCAAAATTCAGCCGCTCTTCCTCCACTACCAGCGGACGCTTCATGACTCTCGAATTGATCGATAAAATATACTCTCCCACCAGACCAATGAAAAAGATTTGAACCGACCCTAAAAAGCACATTCCAATCAGAACCGGCGCCATACCAGCCGGAAAATCATACCAGTGAAGCAGTTTCATCACCAGATATACAATCGCCACGATCATACTGATCGCCGCGCAGATACTTCCAAAGATCGTCGCCAGGCGCAGACCGACCTTCGTATAGGAGGTCACACTGAGCATCGCGGCATCGTAGAGCCGGTAAAAATTGTTGTGTGTCTTGCCTGCGCGGCGCTGCGGCTGGATATATGGGATCTCCTTGCGCTTATAACCAAGCTCCGCCACGATTCCGCGCAGAAACGGCGTCGGATCGTCAAGCTCCCGCAGAATCTCAATAAAATCGCGGTCATACAGACCCGAACCGGTAAAATGCTCAATCTGCTCGACATCGGAGAGTTTCTTTATCATCTTGTAATAGCAGCTCCTCAGCGCATACATGATCGGGTTTTCCTTGCTTCCCGTCTTGATGCCGATGACAATCTTGTAGCCATTTTCCCACTCATGGACATATTTCGGGATCATATCGACCGGATCCTGAAAATCTGCCACCATGCTGATCACACAGTCGCCGGTACACTGTAACATTCCATAATACGGGGAATTGAACTGTCCAAAGTTTTTGGCATTAAAAATTGCCTTGATCCGTGGATTCTCGCTGCAGATCTTCCGAAGAATCGGGCGCGTCTGGTCCGTCGAATCATTGTCGATAAAGACAAGCTCATAGTCATATTCCGGCAGATCGCGCTCCAGCGTCTCCACAACCGCCTCGCTGATCGGACCTACATTCTCTTCCTCGTTGTAGCAGGGAATTAATATACTGATTTTTTTCATACTTTTCTGATTCCTATTAATTTGCTTTTTGTTTGAACTCTTCTGTTTCGTTCCACCAAATTTCGAACACAAAAAAAAGAGAAAGCCGCTTCGGCTATACTGCCTTTATTTTAAACGTCTTTCTCTCTTTTGACAACCTACAATTTTCTTAACGATTTTTGGCTGCTTCGCTATTTACTTGGCATAAACTGATAAAATATGTCCAAATATTTACCATTCTCTCCCGTCACTCTGCACAGAGGGCAGAAAAATCATTTCTGAAAAGCTAGAATTTTCTTCATTCCTTCTTCAAAATATACCTGTGGCTTCCAGCCAACCACCCGCTCCATCTTGCGGATATCCGGGATCAGATTGACGATTCCCTCTGCATTCGGCGGGCGGACGCCAAATTCCATGCTGCCCTGCCTGCCGCACAGCTCATAGACCGTCTCGACAAACCCGCGCAGCGGTCCTGTCTCATCCATCGGACCGCCCAGATTGTAGACACATCCGTGATCCGTGAGATTTCCCGCATATTCTGCCAGATCTGCCAGAGCGCGCCCCGCATCGTCAATATACATGAAGTTCCAGAGCTGCGTGCAGGCGGTCATCGTCATCTTCTCCCCTGCCCGGAAGGCCCGGACACAGGAGGAAAGAAGCGACCACGGATGATCGCCCGGTCCATACGTGCTGAAAATCCGTGCATGCCCGTAATCCAGTCCCAGTTCCCAGCAGAGCACTTCCGCCTGCTGCCGGACTGCCAGTTTCGCGCGTCCATACGGGGAGGTCGGCTCGCAGACCGCCTCCTCGTCTGTCAGCTCACTCTTGATGCCATACTCCGCCTGCGAACCTGTAAAGAGAAACCGCCGGCACCCGAGGTCTTTCGCCACGCGGACGGCATTCAGCGCGTCCTGCACGCTCTCCTCCTGGACTGACTCATTTTTCCGTGAATCACTCCCTGCACCGCGCCAGCCCATATGGAGAAACACATCGCATCCGCCCGGAATCCGTTCCGGCAGTTTCGAGAGCTTCCCCAGATCCTCCTCCAAAATCGTGAGTCCCTGCGGAAATTTTCCATTTTCCCGCAGCAGATCCGCTTTCGTCGAATGTTCCCGCAGTACGGCGAATACCTGATGTCCGCGATGTAACAGCTCGCGCACCGCCCCCAGACCTACAAAGCTGGTGGCACCTGTGACAACTATCTTCATTCTATCGTTTCCTTTACTATTTTTTAATACGCGGAATCAGCATGATACGGTCCATCTCCTCGTCCGGCAGGAATGGGGACAGATCCTCCAGAGGTGGCGATACAAGCGTTCCGTCCGGCAGTCTCTTCGCCGCGGACTTTGGCTCAAAGTTCTGATCCAGCGTTACAAATACCTCGCAGATTACCGGGCCGTCCATCGCCAGCGTTTCTTCTACCTTCTCGCCCAGCTCCTTGTTTCCATGAATCGATACATATGGGAATCCATACGCCCACGCCAGCTTTTCCATGCTCGGGAATCCAAGATCGCCGCTGTCCACGCCGATACCGATGAGCGGCTCGCCGAAGAAATTCTTCTGGGTCTGGCGGATGGAATGGTAACCGCCGTTATTGATAATGAAAATCTTGATCGGCATCCGGTGGCTGACAACTGTCTCAAGCTCCTGTAAATTCATCTGAATACTGCCGTCTCCGGTAATCAGGATAATATCCTGGCTGTGATCTGCCACGCACGCGCCGATCGATGCCGGAAGTCCGTAGCCCATCGAAGCGATGCCGGAGTTCGAGATAAATCTCTGTCCCTTTTTCACAATATTTGCGTGTCCACACACAACGTTTGCAGATCCATTCCCCACAACCACGATCTGGTTCTCATTTAAACGGCGGCTCATCTCATACGCAAATGCATATACGTTTGCCTGCGTCTGCGTGCCGCCGTTCATGTGCTTCGGCAGAACCACCGGATAATCATGCTTCCAGCCCTGGCAGATACGCAGCCACTCTGCCTGCGCGTCCTTGTACTCCTGCGTCATCGAAGCCGCGCCGTCCGCTTTTCCTTCCTCCGAAAGAACCTCGTCCATCACGTTCAGAAGATCCTTCACATCCGCGTGAACCGGCATGTCCACATGCAGGGTCGGCTTTTTCAGCTCTTCGGCATCGATATCATTCACAATCACATACGCCTCGCGCGCCCAGGTAGTAAAACGGTAACCGACCTGACGGAAACTCAGACGGCTTCCGAGCGACAGCACCAGATCGCTGTTCTGGATCGCGAAGTTGCCCGGGCGATCGCCGACGTTGCCACCTTTTCCGATGTACAGCGGGTGTTCGTCATAGATACAGTCGATGCTGTCCGCGCCGGTCACAACCGGGATTCCCAGCTTTTCAACCACGCGCATGAAAACATCGTGCGCCGCGCCGATACGGATACCATTTCCGGCATTGATCACCGGACGTTTGGAGGTGCGGACTTTCTCGATGATCGCACGCGCCGTCTCCTTCGTCACACGTGCCGGAAGTTTTGCACGAAATTCACCTTTTCCGGCGGTATCCTCCGGGATCTCGGACGCGCTCTCTGCCGCCCAGCCGGTTCCGCCCGCCTCATAATCCTCCGGATCAAAGCCGATCAGATCGTCTGTCTCAATCATTGCCGCCTGCACATTCAGCGGAATATCCAGCCAGGTAGGACCCGGACGGCCGTTGTACGCCAGATACAGGGCTTTTTCCACACAGAAGCGGATACGCATCGGATCGATCACCATCTCACAGTATTTTGTCATATTGGCAACCGATTTGGTGATATCATACTCCTGATCGCCCATCGCGCGCAGGTGAAGTCCCGTGCTGCGCGCTGTCGTGTCATAACGCACCTGTCCGGAAATGACAAACATCGGGATTGAATCCAGAAATCCGCCCGCAACGCCGTTCATCGCATTGATGCCGCCAGGTCCCGTCGTCACGCACACTGCCGCAATCTTGTTGTGGATGCGGGCATACGCCTCCGCTGCCATCGCACATGCCTGCTCATGATGATTGTAGAGGCAGTGAAGTCCTTCCTGATGCCCCAGCGCATCATCCAGATGCATCGCGCCGCCGCCCGTGATCATAAACACATCCGTGATGCCGGATGCGAGAAGCTTTTCTGCTATATAATTAGAAAGTTTCTGTTTCATTTTGATTTCCTCCTGAAAATACCTTGTCAAGTGGTCATATTATACCACACATATTTCTTTTTTCATAGCCGACACGGCATTTTCCCAACTCCTTACATTTTTCTTATGCTGTCTTGTATTTCTCCTATTTCTTTTCTATAATAAAGGTCAGCATCCGGTTCACATCGGTATGCCTGAATCGTTACGGTTCAGTTTACTTTATGTAACTGCATTTTTATCATACAGAGGAACGTCTTATGAATCGATTAGCACAGAAAAAAAAGGTCTGCGCGCTGATTCCGGCGCGGCTTAATTCGGTTCGCTTTCCGGGAAAGGCATTGAAACAGATTGATGGGATTCCAATGGTTGTGCGGGTTCTCGCAGCGGCGCGGGACAGCGGTGTATTTGATGCCGTTTACGCTGCGACCGACAGCCCTGAGATTGCTGCTGTTTGCCAGACATATGGATTTGAGGCGGTTTTCACCTCCCATTCCCATCAGAATCCGACCTCCCGCATTCAGGAGGCGGTGACGATTCTGGAAGATTCCAAGTCTGCTTCTTCGCGGAAATTTGATTTTTATGCGATGATCGGCGGGGATGAACCGCTTCTGACACCGGAGATTCTGCAAAATTTTATGGAGCAGGCGCTTACTGTTATTACCTCAAAAGAGAATGTACAGCGTCCATTTCTCATCAATGCCATGGCAGATATCCCGAACGATGCCGAGACAGCCGATCCATCCAACATAAAAGTGGTCTGCCGCCCGGACGGCACAGGGCTTTACATTTCCCGTGCGCCAATTCCATTCCGCAAGGGGACGCTTGACAAACCTTCCCGGAAATTTGTGAGTATCGGGCTTTATACGCGGGAATCGCTTGATTTCTTCTGCCAGAGCAGACCGGGCATTCTGGAACAGATCGAGGGCGTGGATTTGCTGCGTTTCCTCGAATATGGGAAAACGATCCTATTTCTTCCCATCTGCGGATATACGCTTTCCGTAGACACCCCCGCCGACCTTGAAACAGTACAGGCGATTTTACACAGGAGGACTAGCACCCTATGAATAAGAAAACATACCGCGGCGTGATCTTCGACCTCGACGGCACGCTGCTCGATACATCCGAAGGCGTCTTTGCGAGCGTGCGACACACGGTAGAAGCACTTGGAAAACCTGCCCTCGACGAGGCGACACTCCGCACCTTTATCGGACCGCCCGTCAAGCTGTCGCTCATCCGCCTCTATGGACTGGACGAGGAGGCCGCAAACCACGCAACCGAGATTTTCCGCACCCAGTACAAGGATCACGACCTGCTGAAAGCCGAGCCATACGCCGGTATCAAAGACCTGATCCGCGCACTCCGCGCACAGGGCTGCAAGATCGGGGTTGCCACCCTGAAACGTGAAGATTATGCGCTGACTCTGCTGGAACATTACCATTTCACAGAACTCTGTGACTCCATCTGCGGCAGCGATTTTGCCAGCAAAATGACGAAGGCTGACGTTCTGCACAAGTGCTTAAAAGCTTTGGAGTTGTCTCCATCCGAGGCAGTTCTTATCGGTGATACCTCTTCCGACGGAAAAGGTGCCAAAGAGGCAGCTGTCGATTTTATGGCAGTCACCTACGGCTTCGGACCAGATACCGCGGAGGCATGGCAGGAATATGCGCCGGTTTATACGGCAAAGGATACGCATGATATCGGGGCGTTTCTGGGAGTCAATTTTTAAAATTACAAACATAACAAGGGGACAAACATCATGAAACAAGTCAAATTACTCGACTGCACTCTCCGCGACGGCGGCTACGTCAACGACTGGGAGTTCGGTCACGACAATATTGTTACTATTTTTGAACGTCTGATCAGCGCGGGCGTGGACATTCTGGAAGTTGGTTTTCTGGATGACCGCCGCACTTTCGACCGCAACCGCACGATCATGCCGACAACCCAGTGTGCCGATCAGATTTTCGGCAAGCTGGACAAGGGAAATACGATGATCGTTGCCATGATCGACTACGGAACCTGCGATATTTCTAATTTAAGCCCGTGTTCAGAGTCCTACATCGATGGCATTCGCGTTATTTTCAAAAAACATGTGATGCATGAGGCGATCCAGTTCTGCCACGAAGTCAAAAAACTGGGCTACAAAGTGTTTGCACAGGCGGTTTCGATCACCAGTTACTCCGACCGTGAGCTTCTGGATCTGGTTGACCTTGTCAACGATCTGGAACCGTATGCGATGTCCCTTGTAGACACCTACGGTCTGCTGCATCAGGATAACCTGCTGCACTATTTCCAGCTCTTAAACTACAACTTAAAACCATCGATCGCGATCGGCTACCACTCCCACAATAACTTCCAGCTCGCATACTCAAACAGCATGGAAGTCTTACGCGAACCGGCAGACCGCACCGTTTTAGTTGATGCCACCCTGTACGGCATGGGAAAAAGCGCCGGAAATCTTCCGATCGAACTCATTTCCATGTACATGAACACTGTATTCGGACGCAATTTCAATGTCAGTCAGATGCTCGAGGCGATCGACATCAGCATCATGCCGTTCTTCCGCAAGAGCCCATGGGGATATAACCTGTTCTTCTATATTTCCGCCTCCAACAACTGCCATCCGAACTACGTCCGCTTCCTGATGGATAAGCACACCCTGTCGCTTAAATCCATCAATACGATTCTGGATGCGATTAAGCCGGAGAAAAAACTGCTCTACGACAAAGATTACATTGAAACACTGTACCGCAGGTATCAGAGCACAGAATGCAATGACGAAGCCGATATTCAGGCATTGAGTGCTTCCTGGAGCGAGCGCCCGCTTCTGCTGCTCGGTCCGGGAAAGAATCTGGAACTGGAAAAGGAGGCAATTCTTTCCTATATTAAGGCGCACAATCCGATCACAATCTCCGTCAATTTTATCCCGGAGGGAATTCCAATCGATTATGCGTTCTTAAGCAATTCCAGGCGCTATGTCCAGCTCAACAACCGCCTGCTCGAGCACGCCGACGCCCAGGGACGCCCGGTGCGCGTCATCGCGACCTCAAACGTGACAAATGTCAAAGATACACATTTTGATTACACCTTAAACTATAATTCCCTGATCGACCAGAATGCAGAGATCATCGATAATTCCTTTGTCATGCTGCTGAACGTCCTGACCAAAACAAGCGTCCACCACGCCGCCTGCGCGGGATTCGACGGATATACGGTCGATGGAGACAACTATTATAATTCCGCGATGGACTACCGGATCGCGCGGGAAAAATCACAGAGTATTAACCAGTATGTGATAGATACGCTGGAGAGGCTGGCAGGAACGCTGACGCTGGAGTTCCTGACGGATTCGAAATACGTAAAATAAAAAATTATATTTTCATATAGAAAAAGGGGTGTTCCAGCTGGTTCACCCCTTTTTCCACATCTCTCCACCCTTTCCAGCAACGCACACTATCTTTTTACGCATAATCCCCGTATAATAAGCCCCGTAATGCAGCGATGGATTTTCGCATTTTCAAAAAGGAGAGATTATACCATGCGTAAGCAAACTAAAACTTTAGCTGTTTTATCCGCTGCGGCTTTGTTCGCGGCTGCTGCACCTATAATGACAAATACGGGAACTTACAGAGTTCTGGCGGCTCAGAGCGGCTGGACAGAGGAAGATGGTCGTCTTTATTACTACGATGAGGACGGCTATAAAGAGACAAACACATGGAAAAAGCGGAATGGCGACTGGTTTTATCTCGATGAGGAAGGCGAGATTGCTACCAATCAGAGAGTCGATGACTATTTCGTCAACGATGAGGGGCACATGGCAAAGAACCAATGGGTTTCGGCTGAAAATGAGATCAGCTATGACAGCCCGGATTCTCCGGACGGCGGCTCCTGGCTCTATTTTGGCAAGGACGGCAAGATTGTAACTGCCAAATGGATGAGCATCAACGGAAAAACCTACTATTTCGACGAGGACGGACTGATGCAGACCGGGCTTCTGGAGCTGGACGGACAGACCTACTACCTCGGCGAGGAGGATGACGGCGCCAGAAAAACCGGATGGATTCTGCTGGAAACCATCACGAAAGACACCGACGATGAAGATATCTGGTGCTATTTTGACACCGAAGGACGCATGATCGTAAACCAGATGGACCGCAAAATCGACAATGGCTACTACACTTTCATCGACGGCCAGATGCAGACAGGCTGGATCAATGTCGCGGAAGCTGGCTTTGTAAGCTCCAGCACACCTTCAAACGAAGCAGCAACAGCGGACAACTCTGCCACAGACACTGTCAGCTTAAACGATTTCCGCTATTACGATCCGGAAAATGGCGGACGCCGGGCAAGCGGCTGGTACACCATTGAAGGGGCACCGGGCATCAGCGAAGAAGAAGAGCCATTTTCCTTCTTCTTTAAAAACGGAACCGCTTACTTTGCCGAGAAGGATCTTGCTATTTTCACCATCAATTCCGAGCGCTACTGCTTCAACGAGCGCGGTGAAATGCAGACCGGACTTCAGAGCCTGAAACAGGCGGATGGCAGCTTCGCCTCCTACTACTTCGGCGACGACGGCGTGATGCGTACCGGCAAGCAGACCATTTACAATGATGATTTAGAAGAAAACCAGATCTGGTATTTCCAGACCAAAGGCTCTCTCAAAGGACAGGGCTACCATGGCGAGCGCGATAACCAGGTTTATGTAAACGGTCTTTTAAAGAAGGCGGATCCGGAACTCCGCTATGAGCCGGTTTCCATCAGTGAAAAACGCTACCTGGTAAACACCAGCGGCACCATCCAGAAAGCAACCTCTTCCTCCTCTTCCGCTTCCCGTCCGGAACTCGGAAAAGGGTTCAAGGATATCAAAGACAGCAATGATACTGTCTGGACAGTTGACACATCTGGAATCATCCAGTAGAATATAATATTGCATCCGTTCAAATACCGCAGGACACTTTTGTGACACCGCGGTATTTTTTCTAAAAGATGTCTTTTTTTATCGTTTTGAAATTTTTTTTGGAAATTTTTAAATTTTTTTCTAAAAACCAGTTATAATGTTCTCGATTAAAACGTATTATAATAAGGGGAATATTTTCATTTTTCTCCTAATGACTCAACTCTTACTTCTACGGAGGCAACTCTATGCGTGGTTTAAATGTTTATTGCTGTCCAAACTGTGGACATTATGGATTCTTTCAGCTCGTTGCCAATGCGGTGTGTCCGCATTGCTCAATTGCCATGACTCCTCTTCCCATTCCGTATCAGGATTTCATGGACTTAGACTATCCACAGCGGCAGATCCTGATTTCCAGACACATGATTAATGCGGCGATCCCTTTGGATTCTAAAGCCAAACCGGCGAACAAGGCTAAGGCACCAGAGCAGACAAAGCCATCCGGCCGGAGCAAATCACTGGATGATGAAAAATCGTCGGTTCAAAATGCAGCACCCGATAACACCAAACTGATGACAGATCCTTCTGCAGCACCGGGTAAAACAAAATCGTCTTCCACTTCCTCGAAGATCCATCCGGATATTTCAAAAGATTCCGACAAGGAAACGCTCTATCAGGAAGTATTGGCTCTAAGAGAGAAAAACGAGCAGCTGGAGCAGACTGTCTCCTGGATGCATGATTTAATCTGGGAATTGACGCGCCGACTACATATTACACAGAGTAGATAAAAAATGCCGCATGATTCATTCTGGTTTGATAACATACCTTCTGAATCATGCGGCTTTCATATTCGATCTACTATTTAATTTTTGATTTGATTTTTCACCTGCTCCATCTGGTATAAATGAGCCTCTTCTTTTCCATCTTATCCAGGCTCTCCGCTTATCCCGCCTTCTCCGTCTTACAGAGTATGTAGTGGTCAATCATCCGGTTTAAGCTTTGATTCATCTGATCCAGAGTTTTAAATAACTCCCTCAGCTCACGCTTTAATTCTTCATTTTCCTGCTCTAAAACGACCAATTTTTTAGCTTCATCCATAAACTCTCCTCCTTTTGACTGCCTGTTCTTCCATTCAGATGACCACACTGCATAACGCAGCTCTGCCAGGCGATCATATCGTTTTTTCTTTTCATATTATTTATAAACCGATTTTAAGAAAAATAAAAGAGTCTATCGATCGCAAATTTCGACACGGGTTACTGTGCACACATTACTTTAAATTCTAAATCGACAAAGTTCGTCATTTCGGCTTTTCCGCCGAATCTGCTCGGATTTGCTGTCTATTTAATCCGTTCTGTCTATTTGAGCTATTCTGCCTGTTCTGCTTTCTCTCTTGTGAGTGCAAGCCCAATCGCCAGCATAGCCCACATAATCGGTGTCGCGATCGGGAGGTTGATATTAACAACTGCCTGTGCTCCATAGCAGAGCACCGCCAGAACAGGCGCCAGGATCCAGGCGCACTCTTTCCATTTTTTGCACATCTGCACGCAGGTGCCGCCCAGAAACGCAAGATAAGATACAAGCGCAAGCGGTCCCATTGTAACAAGGTACTGGAAATATTCGTTGTGGGCGCTCTCATAGAAAACTCCATACCGATCCAGCGCATCCTGCCTGAAATCCCAAGTCAGAATTCCATATGTGTCTGGTCCAAAACCAAACAACTGATGCAGGAACGGCAGCTCGCGATAGGACTGCCAGCCAATTCTCCAGCAATATCCCCGGTTCGTCCCCCAGTCATCATCAAAAACAAGATACTGGGACAACGCGCTGTACCGTTCCGCATGTCCTCCCAGATTTGCATCATAGAGGACAAATGCCACTGCCAGGCATCCAAGAATCAAAACGGCACACCAGCCACGCCAAATCCATCGTCCCGGTTTGCTCTCTGGATTCGTCTGTTCCATCTTCCGTTTCCAAACACAGAGAATCCCCGCCAGAATCCAGAATAAAACGACGATTCCCTCCAGATAACGATAGCGCACCAACACGCCAAACACACCGCCCAGACCGATGACCTGATCGGCATATACTTTATTGACCGTATCTACTGCCTTGATCACGGTCATAAACGTAGCCGCCAGAATACCATAATCTGCGATGCCCCGCCATGTCGTAAATAAAAACAGCGGCATCACCGCAAACAGCATTCCAAGTGATAAATATGCATTATCACTCTGTCCGGTAATCAATGCAAAAAAGGCCAGCGCCGAAACCAGATAATACCAGATACGGCGTCCCACTTTTCTCTCACTTACAAAACAGCCGCAGGCAACCGCCATCGTAAGCGCCACAAACGCCGTATACGTGTTGATATTTCCCAATGTAGATACAAACAGGTTTCCCTGTTCATTGCTCACGCCCTTTTTCCATCCCAATAAATCCATCTGGAAATAATCTGTGATTCCAAACAGGCAGACCAGAACGGACGATGCCAAAAACACATCCAGGTACCATTTTCTCATCCGACCATACTTGCTGCTCACAATCGTTCCCAGCACATACAGCGTAATCAAAAAAAATCCGCTGAATCGTCCTTCATTGCCCCAGAACGACTCATACACATAATCCGACAGCACCGTCGATATCAGTGCCAGTCCCCAGAAAACTGCCAGTGCCTTATAGGCAAATGGCTGCTTTTTTAATTCAGACGGTCGAAACGCGCAAAAAAAATGCCGCACATGCGCCCCGCCAAACCGCTTTAAGTCCATGCACGCAAATACTATCGCTGCGATCAGGCATGACGCCAGCATCGCAACCGTGCTGAGCCAGTAAAACTGATATTTCGATACCAGAATATCATAATAATAATTATGGAAATATAGCGGAAATGCCCCAAACACCACACACAGATACACCGACACAATCCATGAAAAAACCTTTCGTACTTTTCCTTCCCATGCCTGCTCTGCCAAAATGGATGCAGCCGGAGCTCCCTGCTCTCTTGCAATCTCTGTCTGTTCCATCACATTCTTCTCCTTTTCTTATTCGTAAAACCAGAGAAACGGCTTGTATCAGTATAGCATTTCGTTTTGTGGATAGCAAGGAAGGAAATCTTAAATTTCCCCTATTATCTCGTTACTGTTCACGCATACGTGCCCAGTAACGGAATTTGCCGTGGCTTCGCATTTAAATACGGCAAATTCCTGCTGCCACCACGTTTTCTTACGGCACTTTCGGTTCCAAAAGTGCCTACCTGTGAACAGTAACATTATCTCTCCCTTTTTTTGCAACTTGCGATACTTTTCCATATCCGAAGTATAATGACCTGGTAATGCAGTTAGGATTTCGAGAAAATTATTTCAAAAAGTAAAAGGAGCTTCCTGTATAATAAAAAGCGTAGACGTTGAAAATTGAAAATACCTCAGAGTACAATAAGACTACTGACTGGCAGGTTAGTAAAAATCTTATTATACAGAGAGGTATCTACAATGAAGTCTAACACACAGAACGCAAAAATTGAAGCTATTACAGAAAAAACTTTGGTACTCGGAATTGATGTCGGAAGTGAAATGCACTATGCCAGAGCTTTTGATTACAGAGGAATCGAGTATTCGAAGAAGCCATTTAAGTTTAGCAATACAGAGGCTGGATTTGTGACATTTAAGGAATGGATCCTGAACC
>NZ_QUDY01000014.1:0-73701 GCF_003477745.1 Clostridium sp. AF35-15
GACTTGTTAGTTCAATTAGCAAACGGAAGAATCCAGGCTTGTATTGTGGATACTTACTGTCCGCCGGAAGAATATGAATGCCACGAATTATTCGAGTCTGAAATCATCTGCATCTGCGCTCCCACTCATCCGCTGGCCGGAAAAACCGTAGATTTTAAAGAATTACATCCCTATCGGTTGATTTTCAGAGAAGAAGGTTCAAAATCCTATCTCAATCTGCGTTCTATTCTTCACGGTTACAATCAGGACATACATAATTTCGCCTCTTTTGTAGAAGTCGGAACCATCAATACCGTTCATAATCTTGTCATTGAAAATGTTGGTCTCTCATTTGTATACAAGTTTGTCGTACAGAAAAAACTGGATCGCGGTGTTATGAGCCAAATTTTTATTAACGATTTTAAAAGCAAAACCTTCATTAACTATGTATGGATGAAGAACAGCTTTTTCGCTGAAAAAAACAGGGAATTCCTGGATATATGCAAACATTATCTTGCCAGTCTGGGAGATCTGAATTTATAAGAAGAAATGTGCCATGGCACATAGAACGAGGTTTCCTATGGCAAAACAGCCGCTCCGCAATCTTATTGATCGCGAAGCGGCTGTCGACACTTATGTATAAGCTTTTCATACTTCTATTGCATATCTTAACTTAATTAATTCCCTCTGTAAATTTATCAGGTGCTACCTTTGCCTTCACCTTCATTATTACATAATAGGTAATACCGGTTATAATCAGAGATTGTGCCGGCGGAATTCCAATTACTACAACATAGGTTGTAATATAGCCAACTGCAATTCCCACAATCATTGCAATTGTAGCCATAAAATTCCATCCCTGCTTATCTTCCCACACTCCCTTTCTGAGGAAGAAATCAACAAACATAACCCCTGCAATGGCCGGATAAAGAAGAGCAGCCAGACTAAGCAGTTTCTGTAAATTTTCCAGAATACCCGTAAAACAAAGAAGAAGTGATAAAAATGTACCTGCGGCCGTTACAATCGCTCTTCCTTTATTTGTTTTTATATTCAGCATATTGGAGAAAGAAAGTCCCATTGTATAGTTATTTACAAGCTGACTGGTCCAGGCAGCAAGCCAAAGAACAATAAATCCCCAGATAGGAAATCCTAAGTTTTCCATAACTGCAACAATATCTGCAGTTCCATTTCCTGCTCCCATGATGGCACCAATAAAAAGAAGCGGAATACCAATTGCAACAATTCCAATCGGTATTAAAATATTATCCTTCCAACACGGTTTTGCATATCTTGTATAATCAGCAGAAATAACAAACTGCGATACATTCATGCCAAGTATCATCGTCACACCGGCAGCAAATGAAATCTCACCGCTTCCTTTGTAACTAATAATGTTCGACCATCCAATGTTCTTTAATGCCAGGTAAATACCAACAATGCACAGAAGAATTCCACCAGGAACCGCAAAATAATCCGTCCATTTCATAGATGAATATCCAATAACAGAAGGAATTGCGAACAATATTCCTGCGACAATGGTGGTAATCATCCAGGCAGTTCGATTAACTGTATAGTCAATTCCCAAAACTGCACAAAACGCATTGCCTGTTACCGATGTCTGAACGGCCCACCAGCCCATACTGATAACACCGATAACTAGCGCGATAATAAATTTTGCCTGTTTGTCGCCAAATCCTTGTTTTGCAATTACGGAAGAGGAAAGACCTGTTTTGGCTCCCATATATCCACTGATAGCATTTCCTACCCATGTTAAGCATATGAAAGTGAACAGTACAACCGGTATGATTCCTTTTAAGCCAAATGCGCCTATTAATGTAGAACCTATCATCAACAAGGTAACACTGAATTCAAGGCCTCCGAAAATAAATGCCGGTGCTGTCCAATGCTGCCGTTGATTTAGCGGTACCGGGGTCATCGGATCATCTATAATCACCGTTTTTTCTTTTTCTAATTCTTTTCCCATACAATCTCCTTCCTATATTTTGTTATAAACTTCTTCACGTCTCATTAATCTCCACGGGATGGTTTCTTTCGCTTTCTCCAAACATTCCTTTTTGAGCACAACACGTGTGTAGGATTCTTCTGATGTGCATAATCTGGCAAGCGTTGTTCCATCCGGATTCGAAACAGTTGTATTACCACAATACTCCACGTCCCCGGATGCCCTGTTTAATCCAACCGTATAAACCTGGTTTTCTGCTGCTCTTATACTGCTGCATCCGGAAAACAGGTAATCCCAACCCGGATTCCACGCGCTCGGATACATAATCACATCTGCGTTCTTTTTTAATGCTAAAGATTTTGCCAATTCTGAGAATCCAAAATCTGCACAAATTAACAATCCAATTGTCCAGCCTTTAAACGAAACCGTAACCAGCTCTTCTCCTTTCGCAAAAAAATCATTTTCCTTATCCCATAAATGAATTTTTTTGTACTCTCCCAAAAGTGTTCCTGTTCCATCCCAAATACAGGCAACATCATAATGCTGGTTTCCCTCTTTTTTATTAATTCCGGCCATGATTGCTATCTTATATTTACTGGCAAGCTCTGAGAAAAAAAGTGCTTCCCTATCTGAAATTATGGCCTTTTCAAAATTGTATCCGCTGATACAAAGTTCCGGAAAGCAAAGAAGATCTATGTCGTCAGAAGAATGGTTTCTAACAAGTTCTTCTATATGAGCACAGTTTTTTTCGATATTTCCTTCCTGGATAGATAATTGAATAATTCCTAGCTTTAACATATGTCCTCCTTTTTAAACTTACTTTTTTTCAATTTAATCCAAATATTCGATCCTTTTCTCCTTTCATTTTCATACTTACTCACGAAATTACGTTTCTTTTCTTGATTTTATCACGCAAATCAAACAAAATAAAATCATATTATTTTATAAAGTAATAAATCGTCATTATACCGACTATAGTCTGAATTCAAGTCTGTCGTCATTTAGATATAAAAATATAGTAAAAGCCCCGGAGTTTTGTGATTCCGGAGCTTTTACTATATTTTGATACCGGATTGCTATGTGCTTCGCACTTTCGCAATCCTAAAACTATTCAAACATTGCGCTCTCAGCGCCTTCAATCTGAAGATTGGTCTGATAGAATTTGGTCAGAGCACTGATTGCATACTCCACATCCTTCACACCGGCTGTCTCGTAGCAGGAGTGCATACCAAGCTGCGGAAGACCGATATCTACCGCATGGACGCTGACCTGTGTATTGGACAGATTGCCCAGTGTGGAACCGCCTGCGCTGTCACTGCGGTTTGCAAACACCTGAACCGGAACACCTGCCTCATTGCAGACATTCGTAAATACCGCACGGCTGAATGCGTCCGTGGTGTATTTCTGGTTCGCGCTCTCCTTGATGACGATACCTTTGTTCATCCAGGAGCAGTTGACTGCATCCGTCTTCTCCCCGTGGTTCGGGTGAACGGCGTGTGCGTTGTCGCAGCTTACGAGGAAAGAACCGGCAACTGCCTGATAATAGTCCTCCGGTGTCTTGCCAAGTGCGCCGTTGATGCGGTGCAGGACATCCTGTAAGAAGGTGGACATCGCTCCCTGCTTCGTATTGGAACCAACTTCCTCATTGTCGAAGCAGCAGTATACGCTGACATCGCGCTCATTCTTCGCCTCCAGGAATGCTTTCAGGGAAACGTAAGCGCACTGTAAGTCGTCCAGTTTCGGACTGGAAATGAACTCGTCCGCATACCCCCAGATCGTACCCGGCTGGCGGTTTACAAGGAAGAGATCCTTTCCTAAAATATCCTCCGCTGCCACACCAAGCTCTTTCGCAATCATCGCGTCAAACGCGCCTTTTTTCAGCTCACCAGCGGAGAACAGCGGGCATAAATCAACCTGACGGTTGTATTTGTATCCATTGTTCACCTCACGGTTGAAATGAATCGCTACGTTCGGAATGATGAACAGATCTTTATCGATGTACAGAAGTCTCGCGCTCACGCCCTGACCGTCCTTTACCAGCACACGGCCTGCGACAGTCAGAGGGCGGTCAAACCATGTGCTGTCGATCATGCCGCCGTATGCTTCTACATCGAGACGCAGATACTCGCCCGGACCATTTAACTCCGGTACATTCTTGATCTTGTAAGTCGGTGAATCACTGTGGGAGGCGCACATCTGGAAATGGTAATCGCCCAGTTCCTTTCCGACGCGGAACGCAATGATACTGGAATGGTTGCGGATCGTGTAATACGTTCCACCCTGCTTCACGTCCCAGCAAGTTCTCTCCGGCAGATAGGTAAAACCTGCCTCATCCAGCATTCCCTTGATCGTCTCAATCGAATGAAACATACTCGGGCTGTTCTCAATAAAAGTCAATAATTCCTTCGCAGCATTCATCATGCAGACTTCCCTTCTCTCTTCTTAATCGCCGGTAAAATCAGTCCCAGTGCTACCAGAACGACTGGTGTGATGACATTCAGCATGGTTGTGTACAGATCACCCTGTTTGTACATACCTAATAAGCAGCAGGCTGCGGTCAGGATAAAGCACCATGCGCCAAAGCCCAGTGCCACTCCGTTGTTCTTCACAAAACGATACTCGCGCTCAAACTTATCTGAATGTTTGCGAAGCATGAAGTACGCAAAGAATACCCACAGATAACGCATCGGCATGGTAACCGAATTAAGCTGTGTCAGCTGGCGCAGAACCGTATCCGCATTCGGAACCAGAACCTGAGCCAGAATGATGGAACCGGACAGGATGACTACCATCCAGATACCATTGACGTAAGCGCCAAATTTGTTTTTCTTTAAGAGCTTGGTCGGGATGAACTGACGCGCATCCTCGTTGTCAAGCAGCATACGAAGCGGTGCATCGATGCTGACTACCAGCGTCGAGAACTGGCCGATCGCGTTGCAGGCTGCATAAATGATCATAATCAGGTTTCCAACGCCGTAATACTCACCCAGTTTCTGGAATGCCCAGTACTGTCCATTCGCATTGTAAGAGTCAAAATTAGCCTCAACCAAGGATACATCGAACATCATACCCATCGCGATTGTACCGAAGATCGCGCAGACGATTACCATGATCGCTGCAAAAATCATACTCTTCGGGAATCCCTTGGACGGATCCTCTACCTTGTTTACATATGGGGAGATCTTCTCACAGCCGCCGACTGCAAATACAAGGATGGACAAGCTGCTGAAATACTTCCAATCAAAATGCGGAATCAGGTTTTTCAAGCTGAAATCCACCGACAGGTAACCACCGTTCGGATTGATGACCGGTGCAGCAAACATCAGCAGAATGTACAGGATACTCATGACAAACATACTGGTTCCCGCCAGGGTAGCCAGTTTCTTTAACGGGTTTAAGCCGCGGCTTGCAACCCAGCAGAAGAACAGCAGTACCGCAAAGGTAACTAACTGAACCGCTTTCGTGTTAAAGGACGCATACTTCTCTGCGTTCTGGAAAATCATCCAACTCAGCGCTTTCAGACCGCCGGATCCCTTCGATGCGATGTAGGTGACATGGCAAGCCCAGTAGGTCCAACCTGCGTAGTATGCAGCCTTCGCGCCGGTTGTCTCATGAATCCAGGAGCTGACACCGCCGCCCGAATTCTTAAATGCGGAACCAAGCTCTCCGACCATCAGTGCGTACGGTACAAAGTACAGTGCGAACATCAGAATCCAGGAGAAGATAACCTGTGTTCCATTGAAGTATACGAAACCATTTAAAACGTTTCCAAATCCCCAGAGGGTGGAGAAACACATAAAGGAAAGCATATACCACTTGATTTTGTTTTGTTGTGATTTGTTCATATCTTATTTTCTCTCCTTACTGAAAGTATCTTTTTTATTCTCTCATATGCTGCGTTAATTGTCAAAAGTATTTTTTTATTAACCCAGTATTTTCCAGTCCGAATCGGTAGTATTCTGTAGTTTGTGGCTACTTTTTGTTAAATCCATACAATATGCACCTATTTTTTCCCCAAAAAAAGCGGCGATTCGAAAGAAAACGCCGCTTTTTGCCTCTTGTTTTATAAATATTTTATTATATCATTTTCGATATACACAGCTCCTCCAGCGCCACGTTAACCCCCGCGCAGAGGAAGTGCCAGAGACTTAACTTCTGTCCCTACTTCATGTAACCTTTCAGCGCCCACTCATACGTCTCGATCGCCTGCTGCAGGTTCATGTTAGCTGTCTCTTTGTCGATCTGTTTCTCCAGGAAGGAAACTTCCTCGCTCTTGTACTCCAGCTGGGTCGCCATGCCAAGCTCCAGCTTCTTCTGCATCGCATTCATCGTCTGCGTCTCTGCTGCCAGGGACGCATCGGCAAGCTGCAGGGCTGTCTGCTTCTGCATGATGTCGTTGTAGAGTGTCTGCATACCGGAGCGGATCGTCTGCTCCTGGTTCTTGATGGTGCGGTCCATGTTTTTCTTATCAGCTGAACCTTCTGCCATATTGGCATAGCCGCGCTTATTGGACTGTAAGGACAGGTTCTGTTCGAGCGCCGTCTGTGTGTCCGCCGCCAGGTTCATTGCCGCGATCCGTCCAAGATCCGCCTGCGGCAGATCCTGGATATCCGGTTCCGCGTCATAGGTCCAGCCGGTCTGGACGCAGAGCTGCTGGTGCTGGGTCTGAAGCCCCGCTTTCGTCTGTGTCAATGTGGATTGAAGCGACTGCAGCGATTTCTGTGCATTTAACACATCAATCTGGGTCGCCTGACCGAGCTGCTGGCGTTTCTGAGTCATCTGCAGTGTCAGTTCCTGCAGTTCCAGCGATTTCTCCATCAGCGGAATTGTCTTTTTGACCTGATTATACGCCGCAAACGCTGCCTCTACCTGTACCACGACCGCATCCTGGCTATTCATATAGTCCAGACGGTCCATCTCGCTGTCACGGTAGGAGGCATCGGCCGACTGCTGCGTTTTTAATGCATTCTGCTCGACCATCGCCGATGCAGACATCAGGCTGGCATACGCACTTGCCATGCCCGGCACTGCCAGATAATCCTCAATCTGGTCTGCCTGATCCCGCAGGTTATCCGCGCTGTCATACAGGTCATTTGCCTGATTGTACTGCTTATCCTGCACTTCCTTCGCATTCTTTGTATCGCGTCCTGCCTGATAGGTTGTCTGGTTGTTTAAATACGTCGGGTTGTACTCCTGTACCAGATACGGCAGCTCGCTGTATTCCATCACATTGTCCTGAAGCTTCGCCCATGTATCCGCATCGTAGGCGAACTGCGGGCTGGCAGCCAGCGCCGCAAATGATCCCTGCAATACCAGAACCGCTGCTGCCGCTGCGCTCAGAAGCGCCGTTTTCCTTCTTCTATGTTTCATTTCCGGTTCCTACTTCCTTTCTGTTACCACCATGTTATCCTACGGCACTTTCTGTTCCAAAAGTGCCTACCCGTGAATAGCAACCTGTTCACACCTTAAGTAAACTGCCATTCCTGACGGATTAATTCGTCACAATCAGACCTTTCACAGCCCACTCGTAGTTTTCCACCGCTTTGGTATATTCCAGTTCCGCGCTCTTATACGACGCCACGCTGCTGAGCCAGGAGCACTCAAGCCCCAAATAATTGGCTCTTGAGAGCATTCCCAGTGCGTTCTGGCGCTTTGCCGCCTCGTAGCTCTGCGCTGCCGCCTGATATCCAGCCGTCGCACTGTCATACGCCTGTTTCTTTGATACCACCGCCGCATAGAGGTTCTGAACCGTGATCGTCACCGAATCCTCGGTATAGGCGACGTTTCGCTTCTTGACTGTGCGGTTGGAAGACCCTTCCGCTTTCGCAGCACGCACAGACATCAAATCATAATTTGCGCTGACTGCCGCCTGTGTATCGGCTGCCAGATCCATCGCCGCAAGGCGGGTGGCATCCGGAACCGGCACATCCGCAAAGGTTACCGGCGCATCCGCGTCAAATCCAAGCAGCATCAAAATATTCTGCTTGAGCTGCAGTGCCCCATTCTCTGCCTGCTGGGCGCTGGAATTGGCCTGCTGCAGCGCCTTCTGCGCCGTCAGGACCTCCTGCGCGGAAGCACGGCCGAGCGCCTGCATCTTCTGTGCGGCATCCGCATTTACCTGGCACATTTCCACATTCTTTTTCGCTGTTTCCACCTGCGGGAGCAGTTCCTCATACTGGATGAGCAAGTTCTGCACCGCCTTGACTAACTTATTCTTTGTCTGACGCAGGGTCCGGGCATAGGTGCCGGAAAGCTCCTTGTTCGTAAGCTTTGCCCCCTGTTTGCGCAGCTCTCTCGCTGCCGCCTTGTAGCCCTCAAACAGCTCTCTCGTCTCCGCATCCATATCGTCGGACTTCAGGTCCATCGCATCTTCCATGAGGGCGCTCGCCTCTGCCGCCAGGGCAGTTCCCGCCGACTGGCTGGTCGTCTGGCTGTAGAGCTGGGAACGCAGGTTTAAGTACGTGCTGTTGTACCCCTCGATTCGCCATGCGATCTCGCCATATTCCAGCGTCCCGTCCTCAAGCTGCTCTTTGGTGTACGGGGAAGTCTCCTCCTCCATCTCGGTATTGCCGCCCGTCAGCACCGGACCGGTCGCATCGTCACCGATCCGCGCATCTGAGCCGATCCCCGGTGTTTTAGCCGCATATGCCGGCATCGTCATAGCCGTGCTGACTAACGCCGCCTGTAAAAGAATGGCAAACAGTTTCTTCCTGTTTTTCTTCATCTTACTCATCTTCATTTCCTTTCGGCGCTCTACGCGCCTGCTCCCGATTCTATCCCGGCGCCCCGTTTCAGGATGCCGAGCGTCCGGACAAACCGTTCCCGGATACGGTTTTCCGGGACTCCGTCGTGAAAGCTCTTGATCTCCATCGCGATCGACATCATCGCCATGCGAAAAAAGCTCATATATTCCTCCCAGCCCATCTTCCGCAGGGATTTTCCCACGCACGCCTCATAAGCGGCGCGCTCCAGCCTGCGTCCGCGCACGGCGCGCGGGCTGTCCAGGTCATAATTGAATATATCGAAGGTCAGCGCCTCCCGACTGCTGCACTCCATGATGTTGCGGATGAAATCCGCGCGTTTCTGGTCGCGGCACAGGGCGAGTGACCCATTTAAGGACTGGTCAAGCATCTCCCAGATGTCCCCCTGCGCCGCTTCGAGGCAGCGCTCGCCGCATTCATAAAATTCATTGATAAAGCTCTCACACAGATATCCTAAAACATCCCATTTACTGTCAAAATACGTATAAAAACTGCCCCGGGAGATCCCGGCATCTTCTATCATACGGTTGAGCGATGCTTTTTCTATCGTTGTCCGCGTATATTCAGCCATACACGCGTCCCGGATTTTCTTCTGTTTTTCCTCCGGCAATCGCTTAAATCGTTCCGACGGCATCTTCTTCTCCCCCTTTTTCTATCCGTACAGGCAGCTTCCCCGCCCCGGGTCCGCCGCCTGACAGATTCACTGCTTAACCTGCTTTTCCTTAGTCGCAGTCCAGCTTATCATACTCATCTTCTTTGCCTTTTCCCATGTTATAAACCACCCGGTAGAAGGACGGAAGCAGTACCAGCGTCAGGATCGTCGCCGCAACCAGACCGCCGACGTTTACAAGCGCTAAGCCCTGCATCATCTTGCCCGCCTTACCAAATGCCAGACAGTTCGGGATCATCGCAATGATGGTCGTCAGTGTCGTCATGCAGATTGGGCGTACACGGATCGCACCGGCTTCTACCAGCGCCTCGTCTAACGGCATCTCCATCCGCAGCTGGTTCACCGTATCCACGTATAAAATACCGTTGTTTACAACCGTACCGACCAGCATCAGGAAACCAAGCATGGAGTTCATACTGATCGGGCAGTCCGCCAGAAACAGGAATCCAAAGGAACCGATCAAACTGAACGGGATCGTTGCCATAACCATCAGGGAGAATTTCGGGGACTCAAACTGGATCGCCATGACAATGAAAATCAGAAAGATCGCTGTGACAAGCGCCATTCCCAACGCGGAAAGCTCCTCGCCCATCGACTCATCCAGGCTATTGGTCGCCATCTCAACGCCGTACGGGAATTCCCAGTTCTGCACGAAGCTCTTGACATCTTTTTCAGCCGTCTTCTTATAATCTGCCTGTGCCTGCATCGTGATCGATACCTGGTACTGTTTCTCTTTTCGTGAAATCTCCTGTGGGCTATCCTGGTAGTAGATCTCTGCCAGATCCTCCAGCGGAAGCGTATTACCCGTCGCCGTCGTGATCATCATGCCCTGCAGTTTCGCGATGGAATCGTAGCGATCCGGCGCAAATTCTACCTTCACGTCCTGATCATTGCCGTTGACGGAGATCGTCGCCGCTTTCACACCGCTTAAATTACTGTATACCATCGAACCGATGCTGGCCGGGGTCAGTCCCTCTGCCTCTGCCTTAACCGGATCCACATTTACCTTGATAACCGGCGCCGCATTCTCAACAGAAGAATGTACCTGCATAACATCCTCGCGCTTGCGAAGCTCCGTTACCAGATCATCCGCTGCCTTCTTTAGGGTGTCGTAATCGGTACTCTGCAGATCCACCTCAATTGAATCACCGCTGCTCATGCTGCTGCTCATACTGCTGCTGCCCTGTTCCAAGGTAATGGTCGCATCAACGTAGTTCTGTGTCGCATATCTCCACTTCTCGATAACCTCGTCCGTGGAAAGTTTTCTCTTATCTTTTAAGTAGGCATTCAGCGTCACATCACTTCCGGAAGTCATGCTGACACCACTGTTTCCATATGTCATCAGGTAATGATCCACATCCTCGTCTGTCTCTACCATATTTTCCAGATCGAGCACAGTGTCACGGATCGCCGATACCGAATAACCCGGTTTCGTCTTGATCGTCATCGTGACGATACCTTCATCGATCGAAGACATCAGCTCCAGGTTCAGTCTGGACGCCATGAGGATGGACAGGACAACCAGCACTGCAGTCGTTCCGAATACAAGCGCATAGCGCTTGATGACATGCGGCATATGCTTGCGATACCAGCCCTGGATGCCTTTGATGATACGTCCTGCCGGCGCATGATCCTTCTCAACCGGATGCCAGAACATATAGCAGAGCGGCACGATGATGACTGCTGAGAATAAGGAAGCCGTCATACAGAAAATGATCGTGTACCCGAGCTGTGTAAAGAGCTGTCCAGACATACCATTTAACATCAGAAGCGGAATAAATACAACACAGGTTGTCAGCGTACCGCCGGTGATCGAGCCGATCATCGTGCGCGTACCTTCCAGCGCCGCATCATAGAAATCCAGTTTTTCCTTTGCCCGGAAACATCCGTCGAGGACGTTGATCGAGTTATCAACCATCATACCTACACCGAGAACGAGCGACGTCAGGGAAATAATATTCATTGAGAATCCCATCGCCGCCATACAAATGATCGCCAATACAACGGAGATCGGAATGGACGTACCTACGATGACCGACGCACGCAAATCGCCATAGAATAAGAACAGAATGATCATGGACAGGATGATCGCCAGGATCAGGGTCTGGATTACGCTGCTTAAAGACTGTTTCAGCGTGTCACTGGCATCATCTACCACGGTGATTTTAAGACCCGGATACTGCTGTTCAATTTCCTGCACCTTCTTGGTTACCTGGTTGGAAACCTCGATCGCGGTGGAACTCTGCTGTTTTTTGATTCCCAGGGAGATAACATCTTCGCCATTGTAACGTCCGATCGAGCTTGCATCCTCCAGCGCCTCATAGACATTTGCGATATCAGAAAGATGGATCGTCTCACCGTTTGCCAGCGGAAGTACGACATTTTTCAGACTTTCCGTGCTCTTAAATTCGTTGCCGACACTGACGTCGAGATCCTGTTTTCCAACCCGGA
This sequence comes from Clostridium sp. AF35-15, assembly GCF_003477745.1. Taxonomy (NCBI): domain Bacteria; kingdom Bacillati; phylum Bacillota; class Clostridia; order Eubacteriales; family Clostridiaceae; genus Clostridium; species Clostridium sp. AF35-15. Next base: position 11,825 of record NZ_QUDY01000014.1, read on the forward strand.
CATCGCCCGCCGGGATCGTGAAATCGGCGGCACCGACTAACTGTGCAACCGTATTCATATTCAGGTGGTACTGTGCCAGTTTTTCCGGAATCAGTTCCACGCGGGTGTAGCTATCCTGACCGCCGGCAATCGAAACCTCGCCGACCGAGCTTAATTTCTCAAACTCAGGAACAATTTTGTCATCTACATATGTATAAAGGTTCTGATCAGCGTCGCCGCTGACTGCCAGCGTAACCGTCGCCATCGAGTTGATATCCAGCTCCATGATATTCGGATCGTTGGCATCGTCCGGCAGATCGCTCTGAATGCCATCTATCGCCTTTTTCAGGTTAATGTATGCGGTATCCATGTTGGTACCGTACTCATACTGGACAATGACGATCGATACATTTTCACGGGAAATGGACTGTACCTTATCGACCGAGTCCAATGATGTGATCGCATCTTCTTCTTTCTTGGTAACCAGATCGGTTACGTCCTCCGGGCTGGCTCCCGGATACACCGTAGCGATGATTAACATCGGCATCTCCATCTCTGGCGTCAGTTCCAGCTTCATGCCCATGACGGACTGAAGGCCGAAGTACGCGATGGTAATCAGACAGAGAATGATGGTAACCGGACGCCGCAGTGCGAGTTTTGTCAGTCGAATCATTCTTTGTCACCTGCCTCTGTCGTCTCCGCTGCTGTCTCATTGTTTCCGTCTGTCTGCGCGCCATCGGTATCCTGTGCTAACAGGACTTCTCCCTGATCCACCAGCTCGTTGCTCCAGCTCACGATGACCTGGCTGTCACTCGTCAGACCCGATTTTACTTCCATATTTTCATCGTCATAGATACCTGCTTCGATCTCGGTCTTCTCCGCTTTTCCATCCTCATAGAGATATACAAACGGGGCACCGTTGTCATAGCTGACTGCATCGACCGGAACGGTCAGCACCTGGCTGACATGGTCCATGATAACCGTCATTTTTACGCGAGAACCATTCGTAAGACCTGCTGCATCCGGCACCATCGCACGCGCGTCATAAAGGCCGCTGCTCTCGTTGACCATAGATCCGATTTCGGTTACAGTACCGGTGTAATCCGCACCATTTTTCTCCAGCGTCACGCTGTCGCCCAACTCCATCGTCTGGTGGATCTTCTCGGTGATGCCGAATTTAACCTGTAACTGGCTGGCACCGGAGATCGTGCAGATCTCGCCTGCCGGAGATACATGATCATGCGGCTCGACGCTCCGGGACTCGATCACACCGTCGATCGGCGCCGTCACGGTCGTGTATTTCACCTGCAGATCGTACTGGTTCTTCGCAGATTCATAGGAAATCTTCGCATTCTGTGCGCTGTTTTGTGCCTGCTCCATCGCCTCCTGGGAGACAAAACCATCAGCAAAGAGCGCCTGGGTACGGCTTAAATTGCTGTCCGCATTCTTTAAGGCAACGGAAGCCGCATCCACCTGTAGCTTTAACGCTGTCAACGCGTCGGAATCGATCTTGCACAGCGCCTGCCCTGCCTGGACCGTATCGCCCGCCTGGAAGTAAACCTCCAGCACCTCGCCGCTCATCTTCGGCATGACGCTCGCGCGGGACTGCGGCTCTACCAGTCCGGTCAGATCCGTGTACAAGCTGATGTCCTGACGAACCGGATTTTCTACTCTTACGGTTGGACGGGATTCATATTCCACCGCCGTATTCTTATGACCGCATCGGGACAAAACGACAGCGCCAACAACTACAATCGCAGCCAGCGCCAGAATCTTTCCTCTTTTTTTCATAATTTCCTCCATCTATGCTTGTTCTTGGTAAAAATTTTTCTCAGTCTATATTTTACTCATCTCGTATACACTTTGCCACTCCCAAGTTCGGACAGGTGTGTACACAAATTCGCCAAAATGTATCTATCCATGTTCATCTTTTTTTCATGGCACCCGAATTCTCCTGCCGCTGACCGTTTTTTCCGGGTACATGACAGCAAAAACGCAGAAAGAACCAACCAAATACCGCTGATTCCTCCTGCGTTTCCTTGTTCCATTTTCTAATTGATAATAATTCTCAAACATGCCGGAAAACTGATTTCCTAACGATTCCGCGTAGGGTCGCACCCGGTGCATTTGCGGATCACGCTCATGAACGTGGCGACGCGCTCCTTCACATCCGCCTCATTCTTAAACGGCGCATCAAACGCAACTCCCATAACCGAGAAAATGATGATCTGCACCGCCATCGCCGCCTCCGACATCGTCAGGTTCTTAAACATACCCATCCGTTCCAGATGGTTATAAAAATACTGGTACACCTTTTCTCCCATCTGACGGCGCAGGGCCATGAACTGTACCGACTCGGACAATGCCCGGATATGCTTCTGATTTTCCATGATATACATATACAGCTGTGTCAGCGCCTTCTCCGGATCTGTCTGGCTCATCGTCTCTTCCATGACGCGCTTCATCTCGCGTTCCATCCGGTATTCCATCAAATCATATATATCTTTAAAGTAATAATAAAATGTTTTTCTTGTGATCCGGCTCCGCTCGACCAGCGCCGTGACCGTGATCTTCTCGACCGGTCTCTCCGACTCCAGCTCGATATAAGCCTCTACAATCCGTTCCTTCGTATTTCCCTGCTGCATACTCTTTTCCTCCGGCAAACCGTTGTTGTTTAAGTATAGTTTATAATTCAACAAACTGCAAGTATTGCCTGAAATTTCCATGTTCCTGCGATGAATCGTTACTGTTCACGCATGCGTGCCCAGTAACGGAATTTGCCGTGGCTTCGCATTCAAATACGGCAAATTCCTGCTGCCACCACGTTTTCTTACGGCACTTTCGGTTCCAAAAGTGCCTACCCGTGAACAGTAACGATGAATCCACGTTACTGTTCACGCAAACGTGCTTATTTGTGGACAGCAGCCGATACGGACGGTCCGCTTTCGTGCTTCACACGCCCTTCCACCTGCGGCAGTTTCTGCGAGTATACAACCACCCGGTCGCCTTCCAGTATCTGCGTACCGCCGTCTGGAATGACGATCTGGCTGCCCCGCTTTATCATCACAATGATCGTATTCTTATAGAAGCGCGCCTCCGCGATCTTCTTACCACACCAGCGGTGATCGGGTGTCATCAGAATCTCTTTTAAAAGGATTCCCTGGCTGTCCGTAAAGCCCTCTGCACCCAAGACGACGGTATCCCCTTCCAGAATTACAGTCTGCCCTTTGGGCACAATCGTCTGCGCGCCGCGCCGGATCACTGTGATTAACATACCCGGAAGCATCTCAATCTCACAGATTTTACGGTTTTTCCACGGATGATTGTCCCCGATCGGAAGCTGCACGAACTGAATCTGCATATCGCCCGTATAGTCTGAGAACGTCCGCATGACATCGGTCGAGTTGTCGATCATGTCGCATTTTTCTGCCACCTTCGGAAGCAGCGAACCCTGAAAAATGATGGAAAATAAAACAACGCAGAACACGATGTGGAATATATCATATTTCATATATCCCTCACTGAGCGTCGCCATGATCGCAAATACGATTGACGCCGCACCGCGCAGACCCGCCCAGGAAATAACCAGATACTGCCCGATCGGCGGTTTCGACGGTGCGAGCAGCAAGCCAACCGCCGCCGGACGCGCCACAAATGTTAAAAACAATGCGATTGCGATCGCCGGAAGCACGATCGACGGCATCTGCGAGGGAAACGCCAGAAGTCCCAGTAAGAAAAACAGAAGCATCTGCATCATGCCGGTAAACGCATCAAAGAAGCCAACCAGCGCTTTCTGGTTCTTCAGCTCCTGATTTCCAAGGATAATACCGGTCAGATACACGCTTAGGTAGCCATTTCCGCCAATCTGGGATGCAAGCGCGTAGGAAATGATTGCCGCCGCAAAGACAAAGATCGTGTCAAATCCCTCGCCATAAAAGGCATACCGCTTTAAAAGCCATGTCACCAGCCACGCGACCGCCGCGCCGGTCAAAAGCCCAAATGCGAGCTGGCGGATCAAAAGCAGAACCGCCGAACCGCCGCTCACACTCCCCGTCATCGCAGACAGCAGAATCACCGTCATCATGTACGCAAACGGGTCGTTGCTTCCGCTCTCTAACTCCAGCATGGATGCCGTGCCGTATTTGAGGTTCAGCTTGCGCGAACGCAGGATCGAGAACACGGATGCCGCATCGGTCGATCCAAGAACTGCGCCGAGAAGCATTCCTTCCATCAATGCCATCTTAAGCACCAGATGACAAAACAGCCCGGTCAAAAACGCCGTCAGCACTACACCCGCCGAGGATAACAAAATCGACCGCCCCGCGACCGGCTTCGCCTCACTCCAGCGCGTGCCGAACCCGCCGTAAAACATAATAAAAATCAGTGCCACCGAGCAGACCTGTTCCGCCAGTGCAAAATTGCCGAATGGAATCTTAAAAATACCGTCCGATCCAAACAGCATTCCCAGCATAATAAAAATAAACAACGTCGGCACCCCCAGCCGCCCCGAAAGACGGCTTCCCGCGATGCAGACAAGGATAATAATCGCTACGACCAGAAGCGCAAATGAAGTTGAAATATGTATCATTCCTTTCTATGTTTAGTAGGTATCATAAATGTGGTGTTTTTATAATGATACAATATCTCTATGCCTCTTTCGTGTTAAGATTCCATTAAAAAGAGGAAATCTTACAGCGACAGATCTCCCTTCGCCCGCGCCCTCCGGTCGCGGATCGACTGGATCACCGGCACCAGGAACATTGCGACGATACCGCCCGCAAATCCATTGTTATAGAGGTTCATGCCCCCATACACGATCCCGACATTGAGCGCCACCGACGCGTGCAGAAAACCGGCTAACACGCCGCATAAAATTCCAAACTCTCCGGCGATCGGCGCCAGCGTCGTGGAAAAGAGCAGCGCCAGAAGTGCCGACGGATTCGTGATATCCCACGCCCGGACGGTACTCGCAATGCAGACGCCCGCCATGATCGGGAAAATATTCCGCAAATGTTTTCCAGTCGCACTGAATCCAACGATGGTAAAGATTCCGCCGATCGTCGGTCCATTTAGGTTTCCGCCGACTGCCAGCACAAAGAAGGTCGCAAACAGACCATTGAGTCCCATGTTGAGAAGCGTCACCGCACCGCCCAATTCCAGCAGGTAATCGGTACCGCCGATTCCCGTTGTCGCAAGGAGTTTTTCATAGCCTAAAAGCGTATCTTTTCCGCGCCACAGCACTGCCACCACCGACATGCCTGCAAACAGGACAAATAGCAGCCCTAAAAGCATCGCATCATTGCCGGAGGACCAGATAAGACGCGCCTCCGTCTCAATTCCAAAGGACTTAAACGTGGAGACCAGGACCGTCGCAATGATACCAGAGGCAAATCCCACATTATAAAGGGAATATCCCTTATGGGCATAGTGGGAATGCGTCGCGAGCGGTGGAAGCACGAATCCGATACAGATTCCCACCAGAATCGTCACACAGAAGCGCTGCCAGAGCGGCAGCTCCACCACGTGCATCAGCTGTGTGATGATCGGAGACAGGCTCGTTCCGTAGATGCCGACATAAATATAGTTGGATAAGTGCATTTTATGATATTTTGCATAGAGAAATACACCCAGAAAAATCGCCCAGATATTCATCAGATTTTTTCCGAACAAAGAGAATCCAAACATCAGACAGCAGGATGTGATCGTATGCCCGTCCATCTCCATCCCAAGACTATAGACAAAGTAGATGCTGATAAGCGCCATCATCCCGGCATTGACAAACGCGGCTCCCATGCCGCCGACCGCAATATAATCGGTGATCAGGAAATCCGGTTCCCTTATGATTTCATAGATACCAGTCACAATGGAGTCAAACGGCTGTATAATCAGCCCCACTGAAATGAAATAGATCGGAATCAGTGCCAGAAGAAAGAATTTCATCTCTCTGGACAGAGATTTCACTGTAGTCATATACGCACACCTTTCAAAAAAGGGATGCAAAAAAGATTCCGCATCTTTGCACCCCCGACTGTTAACATTCTATAAAAATGGTTACTATTCTATTGTATTGGATTTTCAACTGTTTTGCAACTGATTTTTTTCTCACTGTAACCCGTTATGAAACCCGTCCGACAGAACCGGCTGCCCCCATTCTCATGTGAAATTGTTACTCTTCCTCCGGCGCACTTCCCAGCACATAACCGCGCTCTTCCAATATTTCGCGCAGCTCATCAACCACCGCCCCCAGCTCTTTACCTTCCTCGTCGATCGTGATGTCCGCGTATTTCTCAAAATACGAGATCCTCTCATGGTAGAGATCCAGAAGTGTCATGCCGTCTTTCAGCGCCACGCCGCGGTCCTTGACATCGCCGACGCGTTTTACCAGCTCGTCATAGGTAATTTTCAGATAGACAACCAGTCCGATGGATTTTAAATGTTCCATCGCTTCCTTTCCGTAGATCACGCTGCCACCCGGTGCGATGATCGCCTGCTCGGCTTTTACCCCCGCGTTGACGCGGTTCTCCACATCGAGAAATCCGTCCAGCCCCTGTTCTTCGATAATCTCGCGCAGACGCTTACCTTCCTGTTCCTGAATCAGCAGATCCACATCTATAAAGGAATAGCCCAGTCTCTTTGCTAAAAGCACTCCGACCGTGCTCTTTCCTGCGGACGGCATACCAATCAAGGTTACATTATTTTTCATCTTTGGCACCTCTTTTTTTCTTTACACTCCATCCAAATGTTCCAAGAAGCTCTGAAAGCCCATAGTAGCCGCCATGTGAATACACAATCGGTTCCGCCTTTGCAAGCTCCAGGCCGCCGCGCTCGTTGAGCCACTGCTCGTCCACGCTGACCCCCGTCACCTCTGCCAAAAACATATGATGCGACCCCAGTTCCTTAACTTCGGTCACCCGGCACTCGATCGCGACCGGGCTTTCGGCGATCACCGGCGCTTTCACCGTCTGCGCCGGAACCGGCGTGAGCCCTGTCTCCTTCCATTTATCCACATTCCTGCCGGAGCGGACGCCGCAGTAATCGGTCGCATATGCCATCGACTCCGTCGCCAGGTTGATGACAAATTCACCGCTCTCCCGCAGCATATGGTAGGAATAGCGCTCCGGGCGCACCGAAATGTACGCCATCGGCGGGTTCGTACAGATCGTGCCCGTCCAGGCAATCGTGATGATATTGCTGTTTCCTTCGGAGTCCGCCACTGTCACCAGCACCGCCGGAACCGGATAAATCATATTGCCCGGCTTCCAGTGGGCGCGCGGTCCCGGAGTGTTCCGGGTCTCCACCCGTTTTTCCAACTGTCCTTCCGGGTTCTGCCTTGCTCCTCCCCGGCGCCGCTCTTTTGGCTTTCCAGCCGCTCTCTTCTGTGCCATCCCTATATCTCCTTAATCATTGTCCGGGAGAAGTTTGATCCGGACCATGATCTGTTTCACCATGCTTCCCTCCGGCAGGCTCATATCATCAATATGCGTCTGTGCCGGCAGATCGCCCTCTTCCTCCAGTTCCAGGCTGATCCAGTTGTACGCTGCATCCCGCGCATTTTCCACCGCATCCTCCAGATCCGGACCTTCTGCCTCGCAGCACTCCAAATCCGGAAAATATGCGTCATACCCTTTTCCATCTTTCTTAGGCGTAAAAACCGCCGGATATACAAATGTCATGGTATCCTTCCTTTCCGTCCGACCTTCCTGCCCTGCACGAACTATCACTGGATTTTCCGTATGGAACAATCCCGCCCGCGCACCGTCACCTGATTTACTGCTCCAATGTCACAGTCAGTGCCGGAATCAGCTGTTTCTTTCTGGAAACAACGCCCGGCAGTGTTGCCGTCTGCTTCAGCTCTTCATTTGCGTCGCCTACGTGGAACGCGTCTGCCACAACCTGTGCCGCCCCCTGTCCAACACAGAGAAGTTCGGTCGTCTCCGTCAGAATATTCGTCAGCATGAAGAAGATCATATCCAGACCTTCGTCCTCACGCGCCTTCTCCATAAACGGCAGCATACGGTTCTTCAGCTTTCCAAGCTCCTCTGCATTCAGGGAGTTGATCTGACCGACGCCGAAGTTTGTCTTTCCAGCTGAGAATTTCTTGAAATCCAGATACAGAATCTCCGCATCACTCTTGCCCTTTAACTCGCTGCCTGCCTCAAACATCTGATTTGCGAACTCATCCAGCTTGATGCCTGCCATCTCAGCCAGAGAAACCGCTGCCGCCCGATCCATCGGTGTGCAGGTCGGGGAACGGAACAGAAGCGTGTCGGAGAGGATCGCACTGCAGAGCAGACCCGCGATAGTCTTGTCGATCTCCAGCCCCTGTTCACGGTACATCTGGAAGATGATCGTTGCCGTACAGCCCAGCGGCTGGTTACGGAAGAATACCGGTCCGACTGTCTCCACAGTACCCAGACGATGGTGGTCAATCAGCTCCAGGATATTGGCATTCTCGATGCCGTCTACCGCCTGGCCGCGCTCATTGTGATCGACCAGAATCACGTTCTTGCCGCGCGCACCCAGTAAATTACGGCGGGAAATCAGGCCTTTGTATTTGCCTTCTTTATCGAGTACCGGGAAATGACGGAAACGCTTGCTTGCCATCACATCCTTAATATCATCGATGAAATCATCTGTATCGAAGGTGATCAGCTTCTCAGTCTTCATGAAATAGCTGATCGGCATACTCTGGTTAATGAGACGGGCTGCCGTGTAGGTATCATACGGAGTTGTGATGACGGTACAGCCGCGCTCCTGTGCCAGTTTTTTGATCGTCATGGAAACGCCAGCGCCCTCACACACGATAATACAGCTTGCACCCATCTCGATCGCGCACAGCTGCGACTCATAGCGGTTGCCGAGGATAACCAGGTCGTTCTCTTCAATATAATATTCCATCATATCCGGATTAGCTGCCGCAATCAGGACTTTTCCTTTATCAAAGTACGCTTTCTCATCGCCAACAAAAATCGCGCCCTCCAGGGTCTCGATGATATTTGCATACTGGGTGCATGCCTTGGAAAGAATGCTGCTGTCGTATACATTCATATAAGAACGGGTGATATCGCCGACTGTGATCAGACCTTCCAGTATATTCTTATCGGTAACAGCCGGAAGTGTTACCAGACCGTCCTCCTGCATCAGGTTCCATGCTTTTCTCAGGGAAATATTCTTGGAAACACCTGGAGTCTCGCGGATCTCAACATCCTTGACCTGCGTTTTAACGGATTTAATCAGTTTCGGCACATCTACCTTAAAGTAATCCAATACGAAGGTCGTCTCCGGGTTCAGTTCTCCAGCACGGCACGGTACATATTCGCCGCCCGTCTGAAGTGTTTTGAAATTCGCATAGCCGATTGCAGAACAAATCGAATCCGTATCCGGGTTTTTATGTCCAATTACAATCGTTTTCTTTGCTTTTTCTGCTGCCATTTTTTCCTCCTGATTCGCACCGTGCGCTGCAAATTCTGCCATTTTTCTTTCTATCCTCTGTTTTGATAGAGAAACCTCTGATTCATGAAACTTTTTTGTACAAAATCGCCAATTTTCATAATCTGTTTACACGGTGTTCATATTTTATTCATATCTTATTTTTATACTAAAAGCATAAAAGATTTCACTTTTCAAATTTGTTTTATAGTGATTTTGCACATAGATTTTTCATAATTGCCCCGGATGCTTGACCGCTCCGGGGTCTCCTCTTGTCTACAGCATTTTTCGGCATATCTGAACGTTTTTCTATCCCTATTTTCTTCAAACGTCCAGCCCCTTTACCCTGCACTCTGTCACTCAAAACAAGGCGTCTAATCGTAACTGTTCAGCACCTTCACAGTTACGCCTAATCTAAGATCAGTCTCGCCGCCCCATAGATACCTGCGTCATTTCCCAATGTTGCCAGGCGAACCTCGCCCTTATTCTCAGAGATCGGGGTCAATTCACGGTAATAGCGGTCAATCCAATCCGTTAAAAAAGTCCCCGCCTTTGACACGCCGCCTCCGATGACAAAAATCTCCGGATCCACGGTCATCGAAATAGTCGCCAGCGCCCATCCGAGATAATAGCACACGGTGTCCATAACCTCCAGCGCCAGTGCATCCCCGGCTTTTGCCGCATCCAGCACATCTTTTGCGGTGATCGCATCACCGTAGGCACGCATCACCGACGCATCCGGCTTTGCCGCCATCTTCCGCCTCGCTTCCCTGGCGATACCGGTCGCGGACGCTACCTGTTCCAGACAGCCGTGTCCGCCGCAGTTGCAGGTTTCTTTCTCGCCCTCGCGGATATGGATATGACCGATCTCGCCGCCCAGTCCGTGGCGTCCTGCAACGATCTTCTGATCGTGTACCACGCCGCCGCCGACACCGGTTCCCAGCGTCACCATCACGATATCATGGCAGCCCTTGCCGCCGCCCTGCCACATCTCGCCGAGCGCCGCCACATTAGCATCATTACCGGAGCGGACCGGCATTCCATCTAATAACTCACTCAAAATCTTCTGCGGGTTCAGATCGCGCCATCCCAAGTTGACGCAGACCTCCACATAGCCGTCCGGCTGCACCGGACCCGGAAATCCCATACCTGCGCCGATCACGGCGTCCATCGGGATTCCCTGCTCGTTCAATTTCTTCCTGATCGAAGCGGCTACATCCGGAAGAATGTACGCCCCATTCTCTTCCTTGCGGCTCGGAACCTCCCACTTATAAACAAGCGTTCCGTCCGTCTCAAAAATACCAATCTTAACCGTCGTTCCGCCGACGTCTATCCCAATACATTTTTTTTCCATGTCTGGATCCCTTCCCTTACGGCTGCACCGGCAGCCTTTCTTCTATGCCCTCATCTTTTTTCTGCGCTGGCTCTTATTATACGCAATGCATCCCCGTTTTGCAAGGTTTGGAAAGCAAAATACACCTGCCTGCCGGAGAAAGGCGCATTTCTGCTTAAGCGGTACCGCATTCTTTTCTGCCGACAGACAGGTGCCTGTCTTTTATCTTATTTTTTTACCAAAATCAGCATTATTTCAGGCTCTTAGCCACCTCTACCACATGCTCAACGGTAAAGCCGAACTTCTTGAACAGAAGCCCTGCCGGTGCGCTGGCGCCGAAACTTTCCATCGCGATGATCTTGCCGTCTAAGCCGGTGTACTTGTCCCAGCCGAAGCTTCCAAGCGCCTCTACTGCTACACGGCGGCGTACTTCTCTCGGAAGTACGGACTCCTTGTACTCCTCGCTCTGCTCCTCGAACAGATCCATACACGGCATGGAGACAACGCGGACTTTCTGACCTTCTGCTGCCAGAGTCTCTTTTGCATGAACCGCCAGAGCTACCTCGGAACCGCTGGCAATCAGAATTAACTCCGGTGTGCCTTCGCAGTCGTCGATGATGTAGCCGCCCTTTAATGCCTCACGGCTGCTGCCTGCCATCGGCTCCAGATTCTGTCTGGTCAGCACCAGTGCGGTCGGTGTGTGCTCGGAAGTAACAGCACTGTACCAAGCTGCCTCTGTCTCGGTCGCATCGCACGGGCGGAATACATGGAAGTTCGGCATCGCACGCAGCGCTGCCATCTGCTCGATCGGCTCATGGGTCGGTCCATCCTCACCAACGCCGATACTGTCATGCGTAAATACATAGGTCAGCGGCACGCCCATCAGTGCAGACAGTCTTGCCATCGGTTTGCAGTAATCACTGAATACAAAGAAGGTCGATACATACGCACGCAGACCGCCGTGCAGCATGATGCCATTTCCGATCGCTGCCATCGCAAGCTCGCGGACACCGAAGTGCAGGTTACGTCCAGCTCTGTCCTCCTTGGAGAAGTCGCCCGCATCCTTCATGTTAGTCTTGTTGGACGGTGCTAGGTCAGCAGAACCGCCAAACAGGTTCGGCAGAACATCCTTGATGTAGTTGATCAGGCGTCCGGAGATCGCACGGCTTGCTTCCGGTTTCTCCTGTTTTGCCCAGAATCCGGCGTCATCTTTCAGCGCCTCGCCCGCCTTTGCATTGTGATACTGGTTCCAGAGCGCTTCCATCTCCGGATATTCCTCGCAGTAAGCGGCAAACATCACGTTCCATGCAGCTTCTACCTCTGCCTTCTGCTCTGCGATCTCGGAGTAGTTTTTGTATACCTCTTCCGGTACGAAGAACGGCTCTTCGCTCGGCCAGTTTAAGTTCTTTCTGAGTGCTTCCACATTCTCCACGCCCAGCGGCTCGCCGTGTGCGCTCGCCTTGCCCTGTTTTGCCGGGCAGCCGAAGCCGATCTGCGTCTTGATGGTGATAAAGGACGGATGCTCGGTATCTGCCTTTGCAGCCTCGATCGCCTTGCCGATCGCGTCGATATCATTGCCGTCTTCTACAGTGATCGTCTGGAAACCAAATGCCTGCATACGCTCCTGTACATTCTCACGGAATGCGATGTCGGTGCTTCCCTCGATGGAGATGCGGTTGGAATCATAGAGAACAATCAGCTTGGAAAGTCCCAGGGTACCTGCCAGAGAGAATGCCTCAGAGGAAATGCCTTCCATCATACATCCGTCGCCGCCCAATACATAGGTGTAATGGTCAACTACCGGATAATTTTCTTTGTTGAATACGCTTTCCAGATGTGCCTCAGCCATCGCCATGCCGACTGCCATACCCATACCTGCGCCCAGCGGACCGGTCGTCGCCTCAACGCCAACGGTATGACCATATTCCGGATGTCCCGGAGTCTTGGAATCTAACTGGCGGAAGTTCATCAGATCTTCTTTGGAAAGATTTCCGTAGCCAAACAGGTGCAGCAGAGAGTACAGCAGCATGGAACCATGACCGCCGGATAAGATGAAACGGTCTCTGTTCTCCCACTTCGGGTTAGCTGGGTTATGGTTCATATGATGTGCCCACAGTTCATAAGCCGCTGCTGCACATCCCAGCGGAAGTCCCGGATGACCGGAATTTGCCTTCTGGATTGCGTCTGCGGATAAAATCCGGATCGCGTTTACGGATAATGTGTCAATCTGATTCATAAGTAACCTCCTGCTATGTATCTTAATTTTAAAAACTAAACGTGTGTTATTTGAGGCGGATCTCGCGCATCCGGTCGCCGCCGCTGATAATCAATGAATTGAACGCGCGGCCGCGTGTTACCTGCGCCACAGAGAAATCAAACTCCCCGGCAAACCGCTCCTTGCCGGACAGACTGTAGACCCGACAGGAATTTTCGTTATTTAGGATGACGAAATCGCCCTGTATATTTATGTTACGCCACGAATACGAGAAATCTGCCGTACCCATAGCGGTTCCATCGGATTTAAACATGCTCAAACGGCTCTCACTTCCGCCCTCGGTGTTGTCCGAGATGACCGCCACATAGTCCTTCGACCATGCCACGCCACGGACTTCCCCGTCGATCTCCGCCTGGCGCACCAGCGCCGGGCTTGTTACATTTTCCAAAGAGAAAAATGCCACCTGATCATCCGCAAATGCACACGCGTGATCCTCGTCGAGAAACCGGACGCGCGGACAGATGCTGTCTCCCAGCTCATCAAAACCTCCGACCAGACGGTCTGGATAATTCTTTCCATATTCGGAGAAATTGTAAAATACAATCCGGTTTTTGAGTGCCCCGTCCTGCAGATACAGGTCGGAAAGCATGACCTGCGTACCATCCGGCGATAAGGAAACGTCCATCAGGTAACCATTTCCCGACATAACCGTCTTGATCGCCCAGTCAAGCTCGCTGCCGTCTTTCTTGAAAAAGGTCACATACGAAGCATTGCTGTCCTCCACCAGCGCCGCCACGATGCCGTATGCCGATACGCTGACGCGCAGGATCGGCAGAAGCGTCGTCGCCTGTCCCTGGCTTCCGGTCTTGTCCACAATATAAATATCATTGCCCTGCTGGTCCCCGATCACGGCATAATCGCCGTTGACATAGCAGATTGGTGATTTCAGCTCATAACTCATCGACCAGACCGCCTTGCCGGACTTGTCCAGATAGGAAGCTCCGTCCTTCGTATATTTCAGGACATTTTCCCCAAATGGAACAAATTCCGTCGTGCTGCTCTCACTCGCCGCAATCTCTTTTTCCCACGCTACCGTATAGTCCGTGTAGGCATGGTTATCTTTATAATACATAAAACCAGCCGCCAAAAGCGCCGAGATTAACACCGCCGTCAGCACCCTGCGGAGACGTTTCCGTCTGGAATGGCGCTCGGCTTTCTCCGCCACCTCTTCCTCATTTTCCCCGTGGCTTATGCCCCGGCGGGGAAACATGTCCTGCGTGGCGGTGTCGATCACACGCCCTCTCAGCTGCTTTTTCTTCTGTTCCCGTTCAATCGGGTTCATCTCACTCATTTTTTTATCTCCTGTAGCTGGACTGCCATCTTGATTATACACTATTTTAGATGGTTTGGCATTATCTTTTTGCTATTCTCCGGACACATCCGGCAGCACCAGCGTCTGCCCTGCGATAATGCGGTTTTCATCGGTCAGATGGTTGACCGCAAGGATATCGTCCAGATGACGGATATTACCATAAAGCTTAAAACAGATCCCATAGAGTGTCTCCCCGTCCCCGACCGTGTACGTGCCGCCGGGCTTCAAGTTTGTGACCGGATAGTCCTGTCCCGCCGTCGAATTGCCGCCCGGATTCGGCAGGTCGCGCTGTGCCTCCGGCTCCGGCAAAATGTACGGGGCTTTCGTCTCCGCCATTTTTCCGTCCTCTTCGCTCTGCCCGCCGGAAGCCTGTCCATTCTGTCTGCCTGCTATGGCAGTGCCCTCTGTATCTCCATCCGCCGCGCTCTCAAGTGTCCATTTATGCGCCTGTCCTCCGTTTTCCGCTGTTGTTCCGTCTGCATCCACATCGCTGCTCTCAAGCGGCGTCACACTACCGCGGAGCTGTTCCACCGTGACCGCCTCTTTCCCGTCCGCAGTGCCCCGCACACCATCCGGGAGGACGGATACCAGCACACTCTCCATCTCGCGCATTTTCTGGTAATTGCCGAAAAGCACCACGCCGCCGGCAAGCACCGCGACCGAAAGCACGCCGCACAGCGTCCCCAGCGCCCGGATCGTCCCGTAACGCGACGCCGCCTCCTGCTGCCGCTCTTCCATCCGGTTACGGAAATCGCGGATCACCCGATCGCCGGTGCCTGTCTCCACCCGGCGGGCGTCCTTCCGCAGAATCATATAGTCCTGCATCATCTGGTTTTTCTCGTAGTATATATGATATCCTTTCAAACGGTAAAACCCGTCCTCCGACATCACATAGTATGCCGCCTCACCGTCCACACCGCTGTTTATGTACATGAGCTGGTTTTTCCCACCGAAATACTGCTTGTGCAGCCGCCAGTAGGTCAGGGGACTTAACATACACCCCGGCGCGCCGCAGATAAACCACCCCTGCACGGTCTTTTTCGGAAATGTCTCCTCCATCCGCTGGTATGCCTTTTTCCATGCCGCCTCCGAAAAGACAATCTTCTCCCCGGACGGCACAACCTCCTCCATCTCCAGCGCCCCGTCCACAAAGAGGCACGGAACCTCCTGCTGTGGATCCGAATTTCCGAGCAGCAGCCCGACCCGGAGTCCCGGTCCGCCGGATGGATATACCTGTTTCAAATACGTGTTTACATAATCCTCCACATACAACCGGACCACCTCATCCCGCTCGCCGATCTGCCGGATATTTTTCGGCAGTTCTGCGCGGGAACCAGAATATTCTCCCATATGTTCACCCCGCTATGATAGATTCTCCTGAAACCGGGTCTGTACTTGCTTCCATGATTTGATTGCTGCACCGTGCAGCATTTTCAGTGCTGAAAATACCTGCTCAAATACAGTAACATGATTTTCCGTAATTTCAGGAGTATGATGAATTTCTTTCCGCCTATCATAACGCCGATTGCATGCAAAATTTGTCAAACGGAGGCAGCATCCAGGCAAAAATTTTCGACAAGCCCGATCCCCGCGCTGATGCAGTCTGCCAGCTGCATAACGAGTGCCAGGCGGATACTCTGCAGCATCATCGGATCGTAATGGCTGCAGCCCGCCACGATCCCGGTGATAAAGAGATCTCCGACCGCGTGAAGCTCCTTGCAGACGCCAAGCCCCGGCTTTAAAGCCCCACGCCCCAGCGTGACATAGCCGATATGGTTTTCATCGCCAACCGAGGCATCGACCGCCACCACCAACGCATCCGGGTACCCATTTTTTAAAACCTGCGCGTAATGTTCCAGGTTCATCGCGTGCACGGGGCGATCAAGTGTTCCGAATACCAGCGTACCGCGCCGCCGTTCCTGTTTGAGTTTATATCCGATCAACGGTCCCAGACTGTCTCCGGTCGAGCGATCCGTGCCGATGCAGAGGAAAACCAGTTTCTTTTTATGTCTTCGGGTCATTTCTTCCTGAATCAGCCCACTTAACTGCCCTGCCAGCTCTCCCACCGCGTCCCGGCGGGCTGAATTGTAGTAATATATCTCCGGACTGCCACCGAACCGGCTGCGTCCCCGTCTGTTCATCTCCCACACCGTCCTGTTTTCTCCCTGCCTGTTGGACAGGGGTTGTTTTACCTTTATTATAGGCGGGGTGGCAGGAAATTATGCGAAAATTGAAGGATATATACACGGACGAAAAAAGATGTGACAGAAGGCAGCTTTACAGCGCCCGGTGTCACATCTTTTTTCTGGTTGTTCCTATATCTAATTATTTATTTTTATGAAATAATTTCCACAGTTTACTTTCCGCCGCGTTCGCGGTACTCTGCGATGACCTCGCTTAAATTAACGGCTGTGCTGTTATCCAGAATATGTTTTAGCGCGTCCAACTTTTCTGGATTCAGAAATTCCTTGCCTAAGTAGCACTCGTAGGTATCTGTGATAAAGATTCTCTTTTCCTTGATTACCGTCTCGGTATAGTGCAGGCGGCTCTCGACCTCCTGATGGCCTTCTTTGAGTTGTTCGAGCTTTGCACGGCTGTTGCTGGTGATCTCATCGGTCAGGATGGTTTTTGTCACATTTTCGAAGGTGTTTAATGCGTCCTTTTTCTTCTTCGCCGTCTCCTCCAGATCCTGCTCCATCTGGGAGATCTCATCGTCGTATTTTTCCAGATCGTAGAGCGCTTCACTGCGATCCCGACGGATCGAGGAGGTGATCACCGCGATCTTGCGGTTGTTCGCCGCGATCAGACTGCGGATCGAACGTCCTTCCTGCAGCGCCGCCAGATGGCGATCCTTCGTCCAGTTTCCAATCAGGATATACAGTCCGCCAAAAACAACCACATCCACGCCGTAGATCATCGCCAGGTATAAAGTCTTCTGTTCTGGAAGCAGCTTGTAGATGCCGCACGGGATCAACAGGAAACAGATCGCAAAGGTAATCAACACCGTCAGAAATTCTTTGAATCCCCTCGGAAAATACAGCGCATAGTACAGTGGGCTTTTGCAGACAAATGGAACACGATCCGACTGGAACAGCGTCCGCATCCGCACGGCAAGCTCTCGGTTGTGCGCGTGAAGCTCCTGCGTTTCTTCCTTAATCCGCTCCTTGATGCCCTGGTTTTTCGCCTTTTCGCGGCGTGTCCGCGTGCGTTTCAGCTTATCCTGCAGCTTCCCAAGCTCATCGTCATAGCTTTTTTCAATCTCATCCCGGCGCTTTTTCACGGTCGAATTCACGGCATCCGCCACCGCTTTCCGCTCCGTCTCCAGCACGCGCAGACGCTTTTTCTCTTCCTGAGCAAGCGTCTCCTCCTGTTTTTCAAACTCCGCCAGCTCCACCACTGCCTGTCTGGCGTCTTCCAGAAATGTTTTCACATCCGTTATCGCCTGTGCCATCTCGCCCCTCCCGGTCTTTGTCTTTTTGTAACGGCTGCCTGCCCTTTATTCTTCCAGCACCTGTATCTCCAGATAATCGAAATCGATGCTCTCGATAAAGTTGTCCTGGGTAAAACGCGCCTTATCGTGACGTTTGAACTCCTCGATCGTCTTATCCAGCCAGACCGGATGCCCCAGATCAAAGGCATAGCAAATCTGGTCGATCGCGTCAAACACCATCGCCGTTCTCGACATTGTATAATCACCGTTGCTGATCACAATATCCCTAAGCATCCGGTTTTCCTTCATCATTTTTCCCCAAAGACGAAACATCCTGCCGTTCCTTTCCCGCTGTCAAATTTCATTTTTACCGTGTCCGGATGTTCTCTCCGGACATCTTTTCTCACAATCTTATGTCCAGTATATCAGCTTTTTTAAGAGTTGACAAGGCGGGGCTTTTCGGCAAAATTCACTGCCACTGTGTCATCGTGCAGCACTTCCCATTTTCAAAAGAAACTGCAGATCTTCCTCAATCCCCCGCACATTTCCAGAAACGTCCATCGCATACTCCATGACCCACTCGGCATCCGGCGTCGCCTGCTTTGCCAATTTTAAAAAGCAGTCAAAATCAAGTGTTCCCTCATGAATCCTCTGATGGCTGTCGTGGACACCGTCGTTGTTGTGGAGATGGTACGCCACAATCTGGTCCGCCAGCGCGTTTACGACCCGCTTAAGCGACCAGCCGTTCGCCCAGGCGTGCCCGATGTCGATGAGCACCGCATACTGTTCCCGGCGGCACAGATCGATAAATTCCTGCTCATCGAAGAGACGGTTTCCGCGCTCCAGAACTCCGGCATTCTCCACGACCACCTGGGTTCCCGCCTCCTCACACAGCTGTTTCACGGTGTAATAATTTTCACAGGAAACACGGACGCGGTCTTCCTTCTCGCCCGGTATGATGCGGCAGTTGTTGTGATGATAAACGAGATATTTGCTTGAAAGCTCTTTCGCATACGAAAGCGTCTTTTCAAGCAGCTCCATCGTGCGCGCATACTCTACAGTCCCCTCCGCTGCCGAATGCTCTGCCTGATAATATGGACCATGGAAGCTGACCGGGACTTCCTTTAAGAGCGGCATGGCGTCCCGCAGGTTCTTCTCAAAGCATTCCTCATGAAACATCGGAAACACCTCGACTCCCACCTGTCCAGGAAACCGTTTGAGATACGGAAGAACCTGACCGAACTCGCTGCCTTTATACATATTAGTGCTGATAAGAATTTTTCTCATGATTGCATGTCTCCTCTTCAAAATATACGTTCATAATCTTGTTTTGAAAACACTTTTTTCGCTCTATTATCTCTATTCTTACTGGGCGATCGCCTTTTCCAATTTCGGCACCGCCAGCTTTTCCTGTGCGCGGATCACCATCTCCGGGTAACCGAGCGATTTCTCCGTCCCGCGGTCAAACAGATGCAGCTTTTCCGTCTCCACATGGATGTATACCTTCTCACCCGGCTGTGGAATCTCGCCCTCGCGGATGGCAATCAGCTCGTTCTTGTCTCCCTCGACCTGAATATAAACACCGTACCGGTTTCCGTAATCCTCCACGTAACGGACCATGCCCTCGATCGACCGCTCCTGCGGGGTGCGGCTCATCATCACGTGTTCCGGGCGGACACCGGCGTACAGCAGTCCCGACGGGCACTGCGCGGCGATCCGCTGCCAGATACCCGGAAGTTCTACCTTCTGCTTCCCGATGACAAGCGCCCCGTTATGATATTCCGCCTCCACGATATTCATGGACGGCGAACCGATAAACTTCGCACAGAACACGCTTGCCGGACGATTGTACACGTGTGACGGGGTATCGAGCATTTCCATCTTGCCCCGGTACATGAGCGCGATCCGATCGCCAACCGTCATCGCCTCGATCTGGTCGTGCGTAACGTAGACTAACGTCGGGTGGTACATTTCATGGATTTTTACCAGTTCTTTTCTCGCACGCATCCTAAGCTGTGCATCCAGGTTTGACAGCGGCTCGTCCAGAAGGAAATAGTCGGCGCGCTTTACCACGGCTCTCGCCAATGCCACTCTCTGGCGCTGTCCGCCGGAAAGCTCCTTCGGCTTCCGATCCTCCAGCCCTTCCAGTTCCAGCATTTTGAGGACTTCTTTTAAGCGCGCATCGATCTCGTTCTCATCCATCTTGTGCGCTTTTAAACCATATATGATATTATTCTTGACGCTCATATGCGGAAACAGCGCATAGTTTTGAAACACCATCGAGACACCGCGCTCGCCGCACGGCACATCATTTACCACCTGGTCGCGCATCCACAGGTTTCCGGCGGTCACATTTTCCAGTCCCGCAATCATGCGAAGTGTCGTCGATTTTCCACAGCCGGACGGACCTAATAAAATCAGGCGTTCGCCCTCCTTTACCTCCATGCAGAGGTCCTCCACGACCACATTTTTGCCATACGCTTTTTTAACATTTTCAAATACAATATTTTTCATTGAATTAATCTATCCCTTTCTTATGTCCAGCGCAATCTCCCATTATCCCTTCAATCCAGACGCCGCAAATGTATTGATGATATAGCGCTGGAAAATGATATACAGTACCAGCGGAATCAGCATCGTGAGCACCGACACCGCCATCGCGATCGTAAATTCCGTACCGCCCTCGGCGCTGATGTACATCTGCAATGCCAGCGACAGCGTATAATTTTCCTTGGATTTTAAGATCAGCACCGGCCACACATATTCATTCCACGAATTGATAAAGAAAATGATGCCGGTGGAAATGATGGACGGACGCACCAGCGGAATCACAATGTCGCGCATGATTTTCATGTGCCGGATATTTTCCATCCGTGCCGCCTCAATGAGTGCCAGCGGGATTCCACGCATTGCCTGGCGCAGCAGGAAAATTCCCAGCACATCCGCCAGCTGCGGCAGTGCGACGCCCCAGATACGATCGCGCAGACCGATTTTAGAGATCAGAAGATAATTTGGAATCATCGTGACCGTAAACGGGATGAACAGCGTACTTAACATAATAAAATACAAAAATCCTTTTCCCTTAAACCGGAAATAGACGAACGCATACGCCGCCAGAAGTCCCGTGATTGTCTTAAAAATCGTGACCGTCGATGCGATCAGAAACGTATTCAGCGTGATTTTCACAAACGGCAGTTTGTCAAATACATGCCGATAATTTTCCAGCGTCGGATGCAGCGGAATCACCTGAAAAACCGTGTTGAACGCCTCCTGCATCGTCTTGAAAGAGTTGGAAATTGCAAATACGATCGGCATCAGAAGGAGGAAAACGACCACCACCAGAAACAGATGCCAGCCGATCTGTCTGTCTTTAGTTTTCATAGTAAACCCCCTTTTCTACAAACCGGAATTCCAGCACCAAAAGAATGATAAAGAGTGCCATCGTCATGACCGATACCGCCGAGGAAGTTCCTGTTTTATAGAGTGTAAACGCCTCATGGTACGACATATAAATCAGGTTCGAACTGGCATAGTTCGGTCCTCCCTGTGTGACGACCTTGATCGGCGTGAACACATACTGGAGTCCCTGCACGATCGTCGTAATAAACACATAGATTCCAGTTGCAGAACTCATCGGCACGACGATATCCTTAAAAATCTTCCACATCGGCACATTTTCCAGACGCGCCGCCTCGATGACCTCCATTGAGACACCGGAGACGCCCGCTAGGATGTTGATGAAATTGTAGCCAAACGTCTTCCAGGTCGTGATAATACAGAGTACCGCGATGACCCAGCCCTCCGTTTTCGACCAAAACGGCAGTTTCAGCCCAAACCAGCCTGCCACAATCGCGACCGGACCCGAAATCGGATTCAGAATCCATGTATACAGAATCGAGCCGACGACCAGCGAAATCACACTCGGCAGGAAAAAGACCGCCTTGTAAAAACTCTGTCCCTTTTTGATGACGCACGAAAGAATGAATGATAAAATGTACGGCATCACAAAGTTAAACACCAGAAGAATCACGATGTACCAGAATGTATTGCCAAAGATTTTCCATGTATTCGGATCCTTCAAAACGGAAATATAATTCCCCAGTCCCACAAACTTCTTGACCGGCTTTACCATGTTCCACTCAAAAAAACTCAAATACAGCGTGTAAAAAAGCGGATAAAACATAAATACCGCAAACATGACGAGCGACGGCAGCAAAAAAACATATCCAAGCGCTGCCTGTTTTTTGTCCTCCCGATTCAAACTATTTCCTCCATTCCAATGCATTTTATGAAGGGGCTGCCGCCAAACAGCTCTTTCGCGCTCCGGCCGCTTCCTGCGTCTTATCTGCACGCAGTCCATTCTGCCAAAACACGTTCTGCTATTCCGCAACAACCCCATTCTCATTTCTGTCCTAAATTTTGTAATGATTTTTCTGCCACCCGAAAGCCGTTCCAAGCGTCAGGCTGCCTGTCCCTACTGTGCATCCAGCAGCTGGTTGATCGCATCCTGTGTGCTCGTCATACCATCTTTCGCAGATACCTGACCGCCCAGAATCTGGTCTCTCATATCCAGAAGAAGCTGCTCTGCCTCAAGGCCTGCATCGCCCGGGAATGCGGTCCATGATACAACGCCGTCCATCTGCTCAATCGCTGCATTCATCATTGTGTTCTCAGCCAGAAAATCTTTCAATCCATTTTCTGCCTCTGCCACATCTTTTCTCGGCGGTACATAACCGGTTCCCTCGGTCCATGCTGCCATTGATTCTACGCTGTAAAGATACTTTTCAAACTCCCATGCCGCCTGAATCTGCTCGTCGCTCTGCGCGGTGATGGCTAAGAAACAGCCGCCTGCCGGAACCTTGCGCTCCTTGTCGTTCCACAGCGGGGATTTCACGGTTGCTACGTCAAACTGTGCCCCCTTCTGTACGGAAGCGCGTCTCGCAATGGTGGTGTAGAGCATCGCGCAGTTGCCGTCGATAAAGCTCTGGCAGCCCTCTTCCCATGAAACATGAAGGGCAGAACCATCTTTTACCATATCCTGCATCATCTGCATTGCCGCAATGCCGTCCTCGATTGCAAAGCTTGCTTTTTTCTTGCCGGATGCATCCGCAGTCAACATATCCGCTCCCGCGCTCTCAACCAATGCCTGCTGCGCCCAGAAGTCTGCCGGTTCCTGCATATAGAAACCATATTTTCCTGTCTTCTCTTTGACTGCCTCGGCAAATTCCTGTACTTCCTGCCAGGTCTCCGGTCCATCTTCGGAAAGGCCCGCTTCTTTTAAGAGATCTTTATTGATGTAGAGAACCGGGCTGCTTAAGGAGTACGGGATTCCGACCTGCTCGCCGTTGCTGTTGACCGCCAGGTCTAAGACATTTGGAAGGAAATTGTCGGTTAAGAAATTTGCATCCTCGCTGTCGAATTTATCAATCGCATCCTGCGGCGCCACATAGTCAAAGTTATTGGAGAAATAATCCAGAAATGCCCAGCCAATCTGAACAAGCGCCGGTGTATTTCCGGTCGCCGCTTCCGCCTGCAGATTCTGCATCAGACCTTTGTACATATCCGGGTTGTATTTCGCTACTACCTCGATGTGATCATTTTCCTCATTAAATTTCTTTACCAGATCGTCTACGACCAGACCTCCCTGGGGTTCTGCGTTACAGTGCCAGTATTCAATCACCGTTTTATCGCCGGATGCCGCCTTCTCTGCCCCGCTCTCTCCGGACGCGCTCTGTGTGTCGCTGCTTCCTGTCGCCGAGCTGGATGCCTGGCTGCATCCTGCCATCAATGTCATCGTGCCTGCCATCGCAAGCGCCATCAGACGTCTCATACTTACCTTCATTCGTTCTCCTCCTGCTGCGGTGTCCCATCTCCCAGTCTGTCTTACCTTGGAACCAGCCATCTATGTCAAAATCGTGATCGGGAGTCCTTTGCCGCGCTTCTCTTCTGTCAAATCACTTGTGCTGTGTCCAGATTCTATCTTAAAGATGGTTTGTAAAATGCAGGAGGTGATTTATGTAAAAATTATCTATAATTTTTGAAAATTGTTTTTTCGAGGTTCTGCGGCATAAAAGAATGTGCCTTTTTGTGTAATGGGGAATTCCAAGGAATTTCCTATTACACAAAAAAACGCCTCTATCAGTTTTTGCTGATAAAAGCGTTTTTTATTCTATGTTCCGTTTTCTATGTTTATATCCGGGCTGCAGTTTCCTTCATGGAACATGCCGGAGAGAATGCCGCAGAACGCATACTTTTTTATATGTCCGCCCCCTACAGTCTCTTAAGCAGCGCCTCTCTCGCTTCCTCATAGCCCGGTTTGCCAAGCAGTGCAAACATATTTTTCTTATAGCTCTCTACGCCCGGCTGGTTGAATGGATTGACACCCAGAAGGTATCCGCTGACGCCGCAGGCAAATTCAAAGAAATAGAAGAGCTGTCCCAAGCTGTATGCATCCATCGCCGGGATCGTCACTTTCAGGTTCGGCACACTGCCGTCGGTATGTGCCAGAATCGTGCCGTTCATCGCACTCTTGTTGACGAAATCCACGCTCTTGCCAGCCAGATAGTTCATACCGTCCGTGTCAACATCTTCTTTCTTCAAAATGATCTCCGCCGGAGATTCAGCCACTTCCAGAACTGTCTCAAACATGATTCTCGCGCCATCCTGGATGAACTGACCCATCGAATGAAGATCGGTCGTTAAATCAACCGCTGCCGGGAAAATACCTTTCTGATCCTTGCCCTCGCTCTCGCCGTAGAGCTGTTTCCACCACTCCGATACATAGTGCAGGCTCGGCTCATAGTTTGCCACAATCTCGACCTGTTTGCCCTTCCGGAGCAGAATGTTGCGGACCGCCGCATATAACAGAGCAGAATTCTTCTCAAACGGAGTCTCCAGTGCATTCTTTCTCGCGTCTGCCGCGCCCTGCATCAACGCATCTATATCCGCGCCGCTGACCGCGATCGGAAGCAGACCGACTGCCGTCAGGACGGAGAAACGACCGCCAACATCATCCGGAACCACGAAGGACTCGTAGCCCTCTTCATTTGCCAGATTCTTGAGTGCGCCCCGCGCCCGGTCTGTCGTCGCGTAGATTCGCTTGTTTGCCTCTTCTTTACCATATTTCTCAATCAGCATCTCCTTAAATACACGGAATGCGATCGCCGGCTCCGTTGTCGTACCGGACTTGGAAATAATATTGATAGAGAAATCTTTTCCATCGACCAAATCCATCAGATCATGGATGTATTTGCTGCTAATGCTGTTGCCAACAAAGTAAATCTCCGGTGTTTTTCTTTTTTCTTTCGGAAGATTATTGTAAAAACTATGGGACAGGAACTCGATCGCCGCTCTTGCGCCCAGATACGAACCGCCGATACCGATTACCAGCAGGACATCGGAATCCTTCTGAATCTTCTCCGCAGCTTTTTTGATGCGTCCGAACTCTTCCTTATCATAGTCCACCGGAAGGTCGATCCATCCAAGAAAATCATTGCCCGCTCCGGTCTTTTCTACCAGCGTCTCTCTTGCCGCCTGCACGCCCGCCTTGATACCGGCGATCTCTTCCTCATGAATAAATGCAGCTGCTTTTGAATAATCAAAGATCACATCTTTTTCCATACGTTTTCTCTCCTTTGCATTTCAGCCGTCCGCAGGCGGCGTGATTACTTTGTCAAAAACTTAACTTATCCTTATTATAGCAATCTGGACACCCATGTGCAACCGGTTTTCAGTTGGATTCATCATTTACAATCCCGATAAATACTCCCTCATAATATCTCCTAGGACCTGCGCCTCCTCGCGGCTCAAACCTTTCATCCAGTCACCTGCATTTGCCTCTCCATTTCGTGTTTCCCGCGTATCCCGGCTTGCTGCAATCTGAGCGAGGCTCTGCTTCAAATACTCCATTTCCTTGTCGCTGGGACGCTCCTTTGCTTCCTGCCTGGGACCCGTATTGTTTCCCGTTTCATTTCCTGATACCATCCGGCGATCCGCAAGATGCCCATCTGTCTCATGCTTGTCCCGTTCCTCCGATTCGCACGGTGCAGTGCGAACTGCCCGCATCAGATTCTGTGCCCGTGCATCCCGCTCACGGAACGGATTCACTCTCATCGCTGTCCGCGATTTTCCTTTTTCAAACTCCGTTTCTCCCAGATCCCGATTATTCGTTTCTGCGCCATCCCGACTGCTCACACCGCGCTCTGCCCGCAAAGCACTCTGCAGCCGTTTCGGCATTTCCCGCACATTCGAGTCCGCGCCAGCAATTCCGCCGGATACTCCAGAAACTCCTGACATTTCCTGTCCGCGCGTCTCCTTCTCACGTGCCGCCCGAAGGAACACCGAATTATCCACATACTCCAAAAGCGCCGTTTCCAGCCGCTGCTGTTTCTGGTCAATCTGGAAACAGCTCTCGATAAATGCCAGAAACAGACCACTCATGACAGCTGCCGATGCATACAGCACAATATAGCTTGCATCCAGCTCATACCAGTACGCCAGAAATGCCTCCGCTGCTCCGGTCAGAAGCCCTAAAAGCACCATTTCCATTGACACGCCGTTCCACGCATCCAGCGAAATATGTAAAAATGAAAATCCGTCAATCTGCTTGTCCAGATATGCCTGCGTGTTCACGATGTTCTGTCCCAGGCGGCAGGTATTTTCCAACCGCTGCTTCAGATTTTGAAGATTCTTGTTCCGGGTCATCGCCATGTTGTCAGTTTCTTTTAATAATCTTTTGTAGAGGCTCCGTGTAATCAACTTGCTGACAAATCCGATCATTCCGATCGCCGCAAGAACGGACAGCGCTTTTCCAGTTTGTAAAAATTCCAGCATAAAAAAGCTCCCCTTTCTCTACTTCCGGATCACTTCCGGATGGCTTGCCACAGGTCAGGTTTAGGCGCTTCGCAGTTTGTCTCTTGCAATTTGCTTTTTACAATCTGCTTTTCACATTCTGCTTTTCACATTCTGCTTTTTGCGCCCTGTCAAATCCCGCCTGCATCGTGGCTTTATTATAGCCGCCGAAAGAGTCTTTGTGAAGATGAGAAAGGGGAAAATCGTTCGTCAAATTCTGCCTTAATTCGATTTTAAATAGGTATTAATAATGCGTATCATGCAAAATTTCGGGTTATTAAAAATTCTGTCTGTGAATCATATCTATGACTCATTACGCCTCATACCGGGACGCCATTTCAAGCAGTAGGTTTACCGAATGCTTGATCGCCTGCGCCTCAAACGCCGCATAGTCCATACCTGCGCTGTCATCCGCCTTATCTGAAATGGCACGGATAATCAGGAACGGGATTCCGTTTAAATATGCCGCCTGTGCGATCGCTGCGCCCTCCATCTCGGTACAGCTTGCGCTAAACTGCTCGATCAGCCACTCCTTTTTTGCCTTATCCGAGATAAACTGATCGCCGCTTACCACGCGTCCCGGAAATGCCTGAATCTCCGGATTGACCTTCTGGTTGCACTCAATCGCCAGCTCGCGCAGCTTCTCATCCGCCTCAAATGCAAAGGTATCTACTCGCGGAATCTGTCCGATCCGGTATCCAAATCCGCTCGCATCCATATCATGCTGCACCGCATCCGTCGATACAACGATATCGCCAATGTTGATCTCTGCACGCAGGGAACCGGCGATACCTGTGTTCACAATCGCGCTGATATGGAACCGATCCGCCAGAATCTGACTGCACATACCTGCATTTACCTTACCGATACCAGAGCGAACCACAACTGCGTCCTTTCCGCCCAGTTTGCCTTGATAAAAATCCATACCGGCTACGCTTGTCACGGTAACATCCGTCATTTTCTCCTTGATCTGAGCCACCTCTTCATCCATCGCTCCGATGATTCCTAACATCTGTTTATCCTCCTGTTTTTTCTAAATGTACTCTCGGAATCTTTCTGTGCTTGATTTTGTGAGATAATTTTTTGTCAGTTGCGCCCAAATTTCTGAAGCGTTGGCGTTGCGTCCGCCTCTGAAATTCGGGTGCAGCTGGCGGAAAATAAGCCGCAAAAGCAAGTGCAGAAAAGACTCCGAGCGTACATTCTATTATTCATCCTTCTATTCTTTTTAACACGACCGTATCGTCACAGTTCACACGTTGTACAAATTCCTGCTGCCACCATGTTTTCTTACGGCACTTTCGATTCCAAAAGTGCCTACCTATGAACAGTTACACCGTATCTTCTCAAAAGAAAGTATACTGGATTTTTGTTATCTTGACAACACCTTTACTGGCAGACTATAATCATTTTACTGCGGTGGATTCCCGCCACAGCAGATTAAAACACATACCATTTTGAGGAGGTTTTACCATGACATACAAGACAAAGGGAGTCTGTTCCCGTGAGATTAATTTTGAAGTAGAAGATAATAAAGTAAAGAATGTGCAGTTCGTCGGCGGCTGCTCCGGCAACACACAGGGCGTTGCCCGCCTGATCGATGGCATGGATATTGACGAGGCAATCTCCCGCATCGAAGGCATCCAGTGCGGCTTCCGCCCAACTTCCTGCCCGGATCAGCTGGCACAGGCGTTGAAGGAGTATAAAGCGAACGTGAAATAGGAATTTTTGAGGAGATTCTTTCACGCCTGTTGGCATAATGAAAAACCGTTTAAGAACCCCCACCTGAAAACATCTGGAATTTTGAATCAGAAATTCCTGGATGGTTGCAGGTGGGGGTATTTATGTGATCGCTTTTTTCATACTATTTCGTGTTGCAAATATAAATTTAGTAACACTGTCCCCGTTTAGAATTAGTCGCCGTATTCGGTGATTTTGATTCCCTCTGTTTTTGTCATAAAGGACTGTCCCTTTCCATTTGACTCTACATAATGAACGCCAACTACTCTATAATAATATCCTGTTTTCTGGTTTTTCACTGTAAAATCATTCGACATTCCTGATAAATCTTCCGTTGGAAAATCCTCTTTGCTAGCATCATATATATATCTAGAAACTTCTACCCATTTACCATCCTCTTCTCTTTGCAGAACTGCAATATTTTTTATTTTATCACACTCTACATGAGCTACTGTCTGAATAAGGATTCCAATATCTCCTTTTCCTAAATTACTAATTCTTGTTAATGCCGTATCAATAATACTTCCCCTTGGTTCTATCCCCCTCGCAATTCCCTCCGAAACATTTTCATTTAATAAACAAGCATTGCTATAATCCGCCTCTTCAACCGAAACTCCATTAATATACTGTGTGTCTGCTGCATAAACTTGCATCATACTTGCAGCTATAATCATTCCTGCACATATCAGTGTATATAATTTTTTTCTCATATAAAATTTCCCCCTAATAATTTTCTAAAAATAAATTTTCAACAATCTTTTTAAACTCTTTTTTAGGAATTATCCCCGAAATTTGATAGTATGTATCCCCTTTTACAATATTAGCACTATATTCAAATTTCCCATCTGAAAGCTCTGATTTTTCAAAATAAATATTTTCTTTTAACAAATCATTATAAATATACTCTTCTTTTTTTCTATCAGATATAACATTTGTAGAATTACCAGTACCACCTACTTCTTCTAATATCTTTACACGATATTTTTCATAAGAAAAATACATTATAACCCACGTTTCTCCTATATCTGCTTTTACATACTTCATCTTTTTAGGCATATACGCAAGTTTCAACGGACGAACCTTTGTTTTTTTAGTTATTTCTATATATGCTTTATCTAATTCATCCTCTCCAGGAATAGCCTCAACATTATTTAAGACAATCTCATTCCGTACACTGTCCTTCTCCCGCACCACATACCGATACTCCCTCTTCGCCCCAACCGAAATCCCCATCGCCACAACCATCACTGCGATAGCGGCGGCAGCTACAGAGACTTTTACAATCGATTTCAACCGGCGTGGTTTGCGAGCTTCTTCGTGCAGTTTGACAATGTTCTCGCTGGATGATTCTTTTTCACTTTCCGGGCTTGTTCCCACCTCCGCTTCTAACTTTGCCATCAACCTCTCAAAGCCATCTTCTGATCCTGGAGGTATGTCGCTGTCTTTTACTTCCGTCTGTGCAAGGATAAAATCCTTCAACAGCTGATCTTCGCTGACTCCAAACGCTTCCTGCAGCAGGCGCTCTGCATCTTCTCCAGCTTTTTTTCCGCGCCGGCTTCTGCTCACTTTTTATCCCTCCTCTCTGTCCTCGTCCTAACTTTTAGGTTGACTTTTCTTTTTTTCCGTTTACTATACTAAATGTAACCCTTTGCGGGTATGATAAAGCATAAAAACAGTTGTTTTCAGGTTATGGTTGTCCCCTCACACCGTAACCAGCGGCTGATGTGTGGAGGAAACTACTATGAAAAAAATCATTCTGACCGGCGGTGGTACTGCAGGTCATGTTACACCGAATCTCGCCCTGCTTCCGGCACTGCGCGAGGAAGACTTTGAGATTCACTATATTGGTTCTTATAACGGCATTGAGCGCCGCCTGATCGAGGCAGCCAGCATCCCTTACGATGGAATCTCATCTGGAAAACTGCGCCGTTATTTTGACCTTAAGAATTTTTCAGATCCGCTTCGCGTTCTGAAAGGATACTTTGAGGCTCGCAAGCTTATGAAAAAATACAAACCGGATATCGTCTTTTCCAAAGGCGGTTTTGTCGCTGTTCCGGTCGTTCTGGCTGCCAAGCATTATAAAGTGCCTGTCATCATCCATGAATCCGATATGACCCCAGGACTGGCAAATAAAATCTGTATTCCAGCCGCTTCCAAGGTATGCTGCAACTTTCCGGAAACACTTAAATATCTTCCGGAAGATAAGGCGGTTCTGACCGGTTCCCCGATCCGTGAAGAGCTTCTGCACGGGGATCGTCTGGCGGGACTCCAGTACGCCCATCTTTCTGCCGATCGCCCAGTAATTCTGATCATCGGCGGAAGTCTCGGCTCCGTCACGGTCAATCAGGCTGTCCGCGGCATTCTTCCGCAGCTTCTGAAAACCTATCAGGTAATACATATCTGCGGAAAAGGCAATCTGGATGAGTCTCTCATCGGCACCGAAGGATATGTTCAGTATGAGTATGTGGATAAACCACTCCGCCATCTCTTTGCAGCGGCAGATCTGATCATCTCCCGCGCGGGCGCAAATTCCATCTGCGAAATTCTGGCACTCCGCAAACCGAACATTTTGATCCCTCTGTCGGCTGCTGCCAGCCGCGGCGACCAGATCTTAAATGCCAACTCCTTTGCAAAACAGGGATTCAGCACCGTTCTGGAAGAAGAAGTTTTAACCGCAGATACTCTCAGCCAGGCAATCGAAGAGACCTATAAAAATCGCCAGCAGTTCATTGATAAAATGTCTGAAAGCCACTTAAACAATGCTGTCAAAACCATCATGGGGCTGATTCATGATTGCGCACGCAGTTAGTAGCATTGCTACGTTTGTATAGTACAAGACTAAAACACTGAATATGTAAGCTTATCATCACATCGGACAGATTCGAAACGGCTCTGCTTCGATGTGATTTTTAAATATCAAACAGCTTTGCCCTCAACACGCGCTTCTGCAATTCTGCTTTTGCCCTGTAAAGACGTGTACAGCATACCGTTGATTTGATTTTCAAAACCGCACAGGCTTCTTCCGCCGTCAAGCCCTCCAAAACACGGAGAATCAAAACATCCCGCCAGTCCTTCTTCATAGATTTGACAATCTTCCATACGTTCCAATAGATATCCCTATCGATAACCTCCTGATCCAGAAGCTGAATTCCTATCTCCCCTTCCAAAAGAAGGTTCATAATCTCTTCTTCCGCATCCGGATCTTCCAGATGCAGCATCTCGCGGCGCCGCATCTGCCTCCGGTTATCGATCCACTTGCTCCGTAAAATGCGGATCAGTAAAACCAACTTTACTTTATGATCCAGATCTAACGAATAGCGCTTGTAATATTCAATGAAAGCTTCATGCACCATATCCTCAATGTCATCGTACCCTACTCCAATTCTATACGCATATTTCTTCAGCGGTACCAGGTACTCTCTGTAAAGCGCTTCAAAAAGCGCCATTTTTTCATTCTCATGGTGCATATCCAAACTCCTATCGCGTCAGTTCTTCGCGGATGGAGCTGCTAATTTCTGCCAGCTCTTCCGGCGTTGCTTTTCCTGGCGCCCATGTCACCATATCCGGTCCATTTTCATATCTCGGAATAATGTGTACATGGAAATGAAAAACAGTCTGTCCTGCGGATATGCCATTGTTCTGAACCACATTGAAACCCGTGCAGCCCAGTGCTTTCTTCATCGCCGCACCAATCTTTCCAGCTAATGGAAGAGCTTTGGCCGCAATCGCCGGATCCAGCTCACATAAATCTTTGAAATGCTGCTTCGGCAGAATCAGCGCATGTCCCTTCGATGCCGGTCCTAAATCCAGAATCACACGAAAATCTTCATCTTCATAAACCGTTGAGGATGGAATCTCTCCGCCAGCGATCTTACAAAAAATACATTCTTTGTCTGTCATGTCGGTCTCTCCTTCTCTCTATGCTTCTCCATTCACTGGAAAAGCGGTATTTTCTTTTGTCACTTGGCTTGAAACTTCCATGTCAAGTGCCTTTATTATAGCATATCCCCATGGCTTGTTCTATGTAAATTTGCAGAAACGCGAAATTGATGTACTTGCAAAATAATTCACATCAATTTCGTGTTTTTGGTTATTATTTCATATTTTCAGACAATTTATCGGTGTTCCCAAAATTTATATCCGACATCC
Organism: Clostridium sp. AF35-15; assembly: GCF_003477745.1. NCBI lineage: Bacteria > Bacillati > Bacillota > Clostridia > Eubacteriales > Clostridiaceae > Clostridium > Clostridium sp. AF35-15. The sequence goes on from NZ_QUDY01000014.1 coordinate 44,319, forward strand.
GCCAAATAAATGGAATCCCCATTCCCCAAACTGACTGTTTCATTTGCCTGAAGCGGATAGCCATTGACCGATGTTCCATTGGTTGAATTGAGATCTGTCAGAATGTATACGCCCTCCTTCTGATCGATCCGCGCATGAAGACGGCTGACGGTCGGACGGTCAATACATGCGTCCGACAGCCCCGGATGTTTTCCAAGTGTAAATGGAATATAGGAAATCTGAATCACTGTTCCTCCGGCTTCCACCGGCTCTAAGCGCACCGTTCCTTCCCCATTCTTTGAGGCAGACAGAAGCGTAGTCCCCGCTTCTCTCGCCCGCTCTATCTGTGCTTCTTCTTCTCTTCGAAGTTCCTGCCGATAAGCTTCTTCACTCTCCGGATAGACCTGCCAGCGGTTTTCAGGCGTTGTCTGCTGCCAGTCTTGATATGATAGAGTCCCTTCTATCCCAGACCGTTCTTTCTTTTTCTGGATCACTTTCCTCTCACCATTCCGCACACGACTACTCTTTCCACCTCGTCCAGCTTCATTCGCCTGATCCACTTCCGTGCTTTCCTCTCTATCCTCTCCCTGACCTCGATTTTTCTTCCTGCCACCATATACCTGCCATTTTCTGCGGGCTGCCAACATCTCCCTCAAAAACACGATTCCCCCGATGCCGCCGCTGATTGCATACAGCCATACATCCATTTCTCCCGTCACGTACCAATACACAATGCCAGCTGCCACCGCGCTTCCAAGTACCTTTATCCACCTGTTCTGCCATTGTCCCTTTTGTTTTCCACCTGCCCTTTCAGACTTTTCCCCCACTTCATCTGAGTTCTCTACCGGCTCCAGGTTCTTTTTCACCGTTTTCTCCTGATACAACGCTTCCTGCCTATATTTCCAATCCTTCCTGGCTGGCGTTTGAGTGTCAGAAGCCATTTTCCCAGATCGAGATTTCAACGTATCCCTCCGATTTTGCTCCGCTTCAATCCACTCCTGCCGATCCGCCCACACTCCCGCCGTCTCAGGATCCCCCTCATCCTCGTTTCGTTTTTCTGCCGAAAAGATCCGATCTTCCCCCGAAAGCTGGCGCAGCAGATCTGCCGTTCCGTAATTCTCCCGCAGACTAATCTGGTACAGATTATAAGCTAATACAACAGCCTCCCGATCCTGATGATCCGCACGTTCCAGAAGATACCCCAGCAGTTTTGAGAGCGCCTGCGGCGCCTCTTCCCGATGCCCCGGAACCAGACATAATTCCACAGTAAAATGATCGGGTTCCAGATACAGATATTCCGGATCCAGCAAAAGCTGTTCCTCTTTTAACAGGTACTCTTCCACCCGCTTCAGAACCGCCAACACACCAAGCAGAATCGACCGGAGTTCTTGTCCCGACAAGGTCCGCTTTTCCAACACCCGTCTAAGTGGCTGTCTCGACGTTATCTCATAATAATATTCTCTCGCCTCCTCCGTCTGGCGGACCCGGAACTTCAAAAGCCCTTCGATGGCATTCGCCGACAGCATCTGTACCGCATAGCCCGTTTCTTCCTCCGGCGCTTCGATTATCATATAATTATGATTCATTTCCCGGCTGTACCGAATCTCCATCCCGTATCCTCCATCACTCTGCATTTTCCAACACTGTCAGCAAACGGATCGCCCGCTCCGGCTCCTGTCCGCGCAGGGATATCTCCGTCTCTGTACTGCTCTTTACCCTTCCGTCCAAGTCTCCCCCATCTTCCCGGATCGTCAAAACTGCATCTCCGCACCGGAAGAATCCATGCAGGCGCTGTCCAGCTCTGCTGCTTATCTCCCCCACAGTCATTCCATCTCCCCGCAACGTTTTTTCCTCCCGATACAGGCACCATTCCATCGCCTCCTGCAGGACAAAACGCCCCGTAATCCTGCCATGCACCTCAAACACTCCATTTAACAGTGCCGCGATAAAAAAGAATGCAACCGCCATCACAAACGAGGCTTCCACCGTATAACTGGCAGAAACCTCCCGCTTCATCCAAGAGATGCTATCAGCATCCAAATCCACACCGGAAGCACACACGGCAGAAATGGCAACTTCTTTTTCCGCATTTTCTCCCATAGACCATTCCCCTTTCCGCCAAGCAGTGCCGTAAGCATCCAGACACCTCCTGCCAGACTGCTCACAAATACAGCTCCCATCAAAAGTTCAAGCGTCCGCCATCCCCCCAGATAGCACCCAGTGATCAGAAAAAAGCAGCCATCTCCCAGTCCGACCGCACCTTTCGTCTGCCGCTCCATCCAGAACAAAAAAATCCCCGGCAGCATTCCCAAAAGCCATACCGTTATCTGCAACACACTTTTTTTCCAATCCCATCCATCTTTTATAACCGACAGCACACACCGTATCATCGTAAGCGCCATTCCTGCCGTTCCAAATCCATATAGCCAGCTTACGCGTATCCGTTTTCTATGAAAATCCTGCCAGGAAAAGACCATCAGAAAAAGTGAAAAAACAACCGCACAGAGGAAACATACTGCACTTTCCAAATCCATCCGCGTAAATCCCATGAAACTTATCTCTGCACTGTTTTCCATCACTCCGCCCTCTCACCCCTCCTTGATTCTTTCCGCCATCCGCACCTATCCACTTCCACAGTATGAACACACCCCCATATATTCCACCTCTGATCGCCGCACCTTCTGCACATAATATGCCAATGACGAACAGTCCTGCTTTCCATGGTAAACCTCGCCGGACGGAAGAATATACACCAGACCTCCCGCCGACACCGTCTTTCCACAGTATCTGCAAGCCTTATAACGGCATCCCCCGCTGTTTCTAAGCACCCCCGAAATTACATCTGCATACGCAGCCGCGGTGATCTGATTCGATATATAATGGCACGAAGGTGAGAGATGGTAGCGCGTACTGTCCCGCCCCACATAGACCCATTTTTCCTCCGGTTCTGAAGCGTTTTTCTCTGAGAAATACCCGCCTTCCGCCCCAATCCATCCCCGCTTCCGGCTCCGGGAAGTAAGCGTCACATGGTCAAGCGCAAATACCGAGAACGGCAGCCGCACCTGATAGGAGGCGCGCAGGTCAATCCATTCTCCATCTTCCGATACGCGGCTGGCACCACACTGGATATTGGACACTTTGTTCCCGCCCGCTGTCTGAATCTTCTCCTTTAAATATCCCTGCAGGATAAGCCCGGACGGAAGTTCTGACCAGCCCCCCGTTCCCTTTTCTTCTGCCTCTGCCGCTTTTCCCGCCTCCATTTCTGCCGGATGCACCGTATGGGATGTCCGATACACCTGCCATCCCAGTTCCCGCCCCGTCACTTCCAGCACCGTCTGCACCTTTCTCTGAGTATCCAGTATTTCCATCGGAACTGACAGGAGAATCACCGTAAACATAAACAATGTCAGACTAAGCGCCGCCTCAATCGTCAGGCTCGCACACAGGGAAGCAGAGGACAATGCCCTTTTCCAGGGTCGTTTTGTTACTTGGGCTCTATGCCGCCGAAGGACGGGTATCCCGACCGCACAGATACTTTCATTTATTCGTTTTGTTAGGTTAGTTGTCATCATCTTTTTTACTGGCTTTCTTTATGTACTTGGAGAGGCACATTCACTTGCATCATCTCCTGAAAAAGGACACTGTCCTCCACTCCCCTGTAATTGTGTTTAATATTCCTTCTGGGACGTTCTACGAAGCGGTATCAACGTTCCCTGTGCCGCATAGGACACACTTACCCCATACTGGCACTGATCCATCCGAAATCCCGGCTCTTTTTCTGAAATGCGGTTCTGAATCATATCCATCATCCGGTAACAGAAACGGCTCTTTCCCTGTATCAGGAAAAAGAGTTTCAGCCAGTCCTGGTAGTCCAGCCCTCTGTCGTCTGTCCCGTTTTTCAATGAAGGATCCGTCCCCGTTTCCAGAAAGATGGACGCGCCCTTTTCCGTCAGAGCAGAAAGCGAAATCTGCCACTCCCCCGGCTGTTTGAAAAAAGGAATTTTTCCGCCCGCCAGCAGAACCTTCACATCTGCCACCGACTCTGCAAACGCCCAGACTGTCATGATAAAGAAGGATGCCGCCGCCGTGATCGGTGTGATTCCCGCCAGCCCCGTGATTGCCAGCGCCAATGCTTCCGCCTCCGACCGTTTTTCAGAATCCGCATATAAAGCTGCCAGATTCACCGCCTCGCGCACAGCCAGAAGTTCATTGACGGTGCGTTTTAAATTTTCCCGCTCCGACGCATTTCCCTGTAAGAGATATTCCTGCTCATAATGGACACTTCCCGTCTTTTCCTGCCCGAACCGGGTAAAAAAATGCGCCGCATACGCATCTAAAAGAGCCCGTTCAAGCCCCGCCGTCCAGACATCCCCAGCTGTCCCCCGCTTTCCGCTCTCTCCGCCTGCATACAATGCCGACGGAAATGCCGCGGTCGAAATCCAGTTTTCTGAAATCACAGTTCCCGCCGGCACACAAAGACTCAGCAGATCCGTCCCCGACAGGCGGCTGACTGCTTCCAGCACATTCATTTTTTTCTTGTCTCGGACTGCCGGAACCCGGAAACGTCCATCCTTCTGAAAACCCGCTGTGATCGTCAGAACCGGCGCCCACAGCGCTTCCTCGTCCAGCTCATCGTCCTCATCGTCAGGCTCCCAATCATCGATATAATCCTGTATCTCCTTTCCTTTCCGGACTGCTTCTGCAACCACCTCTTCATTTCCGTGAGCCGTCTCTTCTGTCTTTTTTACCTCCTGGCGGCGCGCTCCATCCGCATCCAAATACGAACGATACCCCCGCATCTCCTCCTGTACCATGCCCCAGGAGCCTTCTTCCAGATCCGGCTGGGCTTCCTGCGCCTCCTGCTCCGATCCCTGCAGTTCTTTCGCAAGCCGGTCCGCCTGTTTTTCATACGCCGCAACCAGCCCCGGAATCTGCTTTAATTCTTTCTCTAAGCTTTCCGCCGATTGAAAGAACGAGCTTCCATCCGCCTGGCGAACCGCTGCCTCCATCTCCTCCAGATGTTTCTCCTGTTTTTGCAGGCAGGCTCCGATCGCCTCGATCGACTCTTCCAGACGCAGCACTTTTCTGCCATTTTCCTGATATCCTTCCGCAATCCCATGAACCGCCCTTGCTTCCGTCATCCGTTTTTCCATCTCAGGCAGTTCAGACTCCTCACTTTCCAGCGTCCAGACACCCACTTTCATATAATCGGTAACTTCCTTCGCAAAGAAATCCCCATTATGCCCGGTGATCGCATCCATCGCTTCGATCTGTACCTTGCCGCCGCTGACCGGATAAAAGGGCGCTGCCGCCAGATATGTTTCCATCTGCGGCTCCATCTCCGCCGCCAGGCGCTCTTTATCCGCACATTCCAGCACAAAAATCCGGTATTTATCCCAAATCTCCCGGTGATAACAGCTCATCAGCGAATCCAGGGAGGAATTGAGCGCCATCTGCATATACCAGCCGCTTCCGGCTGCCCGGGCGGACTCAAACAGCCCGCCCATCAGCGCACAGATACAGGTCAGAATCAAACTCAGGAAAACTGTGATACCCCCGCAAACGTCCATTTCTGCTTCAACGTGCCGTTCTGCCCGGATCAATATACCTCCTTCGACTTGCTGTTGATCTGTTTAAAGATATTTGTAAGAAGCGTATTAATCTGCTTTTTAAAGACAATGACCAGACCTATCAGCACCACCAGAATCAGCACTAATTCAATGACCCCCACGCCATCCTCGTCCATCAGAAACGATTTTACTTCTCTTACCAGATACGCTTTATCCATATACTTTTTCTCCTTTCTCCCCATTTTTCAGATCCCAAACGCCAGAAACGCCGGGACTGAAACCATCACCATAATAATCATCAACATCAGAAACAATGGAAGCATCAGCTTTGTGGACGCCTCTTCCCCCCGGCGTCTTGCCAGTGCTTTCTCTTCTTCAAACGCCGACTCCATCTCTGTCTCCAGCGCCTTTCGAAGTCCTTCTGCCCCATTTCTGACATTCTGCTCCAAAAGCCCGGAAAGCTTCCGGTACGGTCTCAGACGGCAGCCCGCACCAAATTCCGCATATGCCTGCAGTTCCGGGACACCGCGCTGCATCCGGTGATATGCCGCTGCCATTTCCCGGTATGCCGCCCGCTCCGTCTGTGTTCCCGCCCGGCATGCCGCCTCGTATTCCAGCACAATCCGTTCCCATGCCCGGCGGACCGGAAGCCCCGCCCCGGAAAATACGGTCAGCTTTGACACAATCTCCGGGTAGTCTTCCATCAGTTCCCGCTTTTTCTTCTTTTTCTCCTCACTCTCCTTCTGTTTTTCATAAAGAGGAAGCAGAATTGCCGCCGCAATCCCCAGCACCGGAAACAGCAGATATTCCCTGTCTCCGCGCACCCGGTAAGATAAATTCTTCCCCTCATACATCTTTGGCAAAACCAGCTGACCTTCCGTTCTCTGCGCCTCATCCATCTGCTTTAACAGCTGCTTAAAACCTGCCTCTTTTTCCTGCTGCTTCGTCCGAAGCGGCGGATATAGCGTGACCGGAAACCGGTACTCCCGGCTGAATGCCCCCGCCTGCAGGGATGCGGTCAGTTCTGTCTGAATCCCCTTCTCCGGGCATTCTTCATTTAAAACTGTCCCATCTGTCTGAATCCATTCCGCATACTCCGGTGTCCAGCGGACCCGGATGCCCTCTTCTTCCATCCAGCCAACGAGATGTAGATCTTCCCTTACCTCCTGCAGGGACGGATTGTTTCCCCGAATTAAATCCGCCAGTTTACCTCCCGCCTCCAGCAATGCTTTTTTTGCATCCTCTTCCGCATATTCCCGCTCTCCGAGCGCAATCTCCACCGGAATCTCCTTCTCCCACAGTCCGCGCACCCACACTTCCTGCTGCCGTTCCCCTTCTCCGTATGCATAGCGGTTCAGCCGGTTCCCCTCTTCCAGCGCCCCATCCCTTTTTTCCACCAGATATCCCACAACTGCCAGAATTATCCCCAAAAGAATGCATAAAACCTGCTTTTTCCCCATTTTCCCCATTATGTTTCACACCTCAATCTGAAGAATTTTCCCCGATACCCTCCATGCCAGCAGATAGACCACCAGACACCCGGTCATCACCACCCGCCCCACCGCTGTCTCATACATCTGTGAGAAAAACCCCGGCGATGACAAATCCACGTAGAGCACAATCAGGTACGGCATCAGGTTCATAATTCTCTGTTCAAACTGCTTTTCTGCCGTCATCGTGAGAATTTCCTCCCGCACCTGTATGCGATCCGAAATCACGTGAACGACATGGTGAACCACGCTTGCCAGCTCACCCCGGCTCCGTTTGGATACAGTAAAAATAACAGAGAAATTTTCCACCTCATCCAGACCACTCCTCTTTGCAAAGGAAGAAAGCAGCACCTCCACGGTCCGGTTCATTTTAAGCTGACTTGCCAGGTATGAAAACTCACGGGTAATCATCCCCTCTTTTCCGTATTGTTCTTCCAGATCGCGCACGCTCGCGATAAACGCATTTTCCACCGAATAGCCTGCAGCCAGCGCCGAAGCCACAATCTGAATCGCTTCCTTAAACTGGAGCCGCAGTTCCTCTTTTCTCCGGCGGCAGAGCTCCCGCCTCTTAAAAAACGGCCGCAGCATCCCCGCCGGAAGCATCAGAACGAACGCCAGAAATGAACGGTAGAATACATACGCCGTCACGGCGCACACCGCTGTTCCCTCCAGAAGGTAACGTATCCACTCCTGCCCCGTCAGGTGGTAAACCCGGTAATCAGAAAGCACTTCCTCCCGCGAATCTGCGCCGCCCTTCAAATCTGCCAACCTGGATAAGTGCTCCTTCCACCTGTCCGGAATCAGCCTCCCCGCTTTCCTGAAACTGATAGATGGGAGAAAGGCGGATTTCCCCATTTTCATAGCCTATCACCTCCGTGATCTCCAGTACCTTCCGGCTCCGGTCCCGCATCCGCCCGACATGGACCATCAGATCGAGCGCTGAACCGATCTGGCTCCGGACCGCCGCAAGCGGCAACTCTGCCGCCATCAGAACCATTGTCTCCAGTCTTGAGAGCATGTCTTTTGCGCTGTTTGCATGTCCAGTTGAGAGCGAGCCATCGTGCCCCGTATTCATCGCCTGCAGCATTTCCAGCGCCTCGCCGCCCCGGACCTCCCCAACGATGATGCGGTCCGGACGCATTCGGAGACTCGCCCGGATCAGATCGCGCATGGAAATCTCCTGCGAACCATCCCGGTTCTCCACCCTTGTTTCCAGGCTGACAAGATTCTTTATATGGCGGATTTGAAGCTCTGCCGAATCCTCGATCGTGATGATGCGTTCCTCCTGTGGAATATAGCCGGACATGGCGTTTAAGATCGTCGTTTTTCCCGATCCGGTTCCTCCGCTGATGAAGATATTGAGCCCCTGCTCGACCGCTTTCTGCAAAAATGCCGCTGCCTCCCGGCTGATACTTTTTAACTCAATCAGACGTTCCATCGTGATCGGTTCCGGGAACTTCCGGATCGTTAAAATCGGACCATTTAACGCCACCGGTGCCAGCACCACGTGAACACGCGAACCATCTTCCAGTCTCGCATCCGCAATCGGAGACGCCAGATTGACCGTCCGGTTGACACGGCTTACAATCTGCTGAATCAGATCCTCTAGCTGCCCTACCGAATCAAAGTGCTTTTCTAATTCTTCCACACGCCCCTGCCGCTCGACAAAAATGTGCTCCGCGCCATTTACCATGATCTCCGTGATCGTCGGATCATCGACCAGCTCCTGCAAAATATCCAGCCGTCTGAATGAATCAAACAGCTCTTTTCTCAAAGAAAGCCGCTCTTTTAACGGCAGATACGCCCCTTCTGCTGCTTCCAGAATCGCCATGTCGATCAGGTCGCGCAGTTCCTCATCCTCCACCTGCATACGGCTCTCCATCTGCTCCATCAGACGCTGCCTCAAAACCATTTTCTGCTCCTGCATACTTCCCCCTGCCAGTTGTTTCTCTCACAACCGTTTACTCTTTAGAATGACTGGCAAAATCCCGCTCCATTTATCCCTGTCAAAAGACTTTGCCCCTTCTAATTTAACCCACAATGAACATTATCCGCCCACACTGCTTCCCCGCAGCAGCTGTCGTACATAATCACCCAGTTCTCCCCATAAGAGCTGGTCAATATAATCGCCCCGTCCAAAACTGCCGTGATACGGAAGCTTCAGGCGTTTAATACGTTCCCTTAGCATGCCATTTCCTGTCTGTGAAAAATACTGCTCCAGCTCCTTAAGCTTTGCCAAAGACACCGGATCTTCCCGGATCGGCATATAGATTACCCGGCACAGCTTCATTACCGAAAGCGCCGTCCTGCGCCCGCTTCCTATATCCACTACCAGCGTATCATACGCACTCTCCCCGGCAATTGCCCGTATAAGCCCCGCGATCGCCTCCTCTCCTGCCTGATCCAGATCCTCCGGATAGCGCACCGGAGGAATATAGTCCAACTCCCCCATCGTGTGGACAACGCTGCTTAAACGAAGCGAATTATAGCTTCCACCGTTGTAAAAATACAACAGATCCGACAAATCACTCTTGTATTCTTCTTTCATCAAAACCGACAGACCGGAAAATTCCTCCAGGTTCAGATACAGCACCCGCTCCTCCTGTGCCAGAAGTTTTCCTATTGTCAGGGCAAACGAGGTCTTTAAACACCGTCCAACCGGCGAATACACTCCCAAGACCTTCGCCAGCCCCCGTCCAGACACCTCCGGCAGATCCCCCGGGCTTTCCCCATACCAGGTCATCACGTCGCGCACAATCGCATCACTGGACTGGTATTTGTAGACACAGGGAACTGACGGACTAACCGGCTTTCCCCCATTATCCGATAAAAGAATGACCTTTTCCGCCCGGATAGACTCCTTTTCTTCCGCCGGAACATGCTCGCCCAACAACAGAAGCTTTACCGGATGTTCCGCCGCAAATGCCCGCAGCCGCTCGATCGAGCTGAACGCCACCACCTCAAACGGTATTTTTTCCTTCTGGTTAACTACCTCTGCAAACCGCGCCGCATAGACTGGATCCACGTCATACACAGCCAGAATATGCTTCATCGCACCGCCACCTCCCTAATCACAAGCCATTTTCCTTACAGATACCGAATCAGCTCCGCCCCAATCACTCCCAAAAACAGGCACGGTGCCAGACAAAAAGATGCCTCTTTTCCATCCCGCGCTTCCAGATAGTACGGCTCGACGCTTCCCCCAAGCGCAGACCGGTACAAATAAAACACAAGATATGTAAGCCGCTGCCTGGCAATCCCACGCCGGATAAGTAATACGAGCGACCATATTCCGGCAGCTGCCAGCCCGCACAGGAAAATCCGCCCGCCCTGCCGCAGCCCGGCGGCACCAAACAGGACGGCTGCCATTTTGATGTCCCCCGCACCTATCATGCGAAACAGATACAGAGGGAACAGGACAATCAATAAACTCCCGCTACGAATCAAATATCCACAAGTCTCGCCAATCCCCATCATAAGCGCCGCCCCATATCCCGGCAGCCGCCCGTCCCATCCGGCCGTATATCCCATCTTCATCCCCAGACCAAACCGAATCAAAAGAAACAACAGGCCGCCAAGCAGAAGCATCCCATTGGGAATACGGCGTTTTTTCAAATCCCAAAACGCACAGCCGCCAGTAAACAACAGCAGCAAAAAGGTCAATCCATCCCCTCCTTCTCTTTCGCATACATGAAACGAACAATTTCTGCACAGTATGTCCTCTTTTCAAAACTCCTGCCGCAAACGATAGCTGCCAGTCCTGCGCCAGCTTTTACCGCCACCTTTTTCCATTCATTTCCTGTATGCACTTCAAACATTCCTGAAAAATTATCGAACATTTCTCTGAACTTAACTTTTAGAATCTTAATAATAGATCAACGGGAAATCCGGATTCCCGTGACAGATGGAAGAACCCATCCATGAATGTTCCTCCATTATGAACAGTTTTTGATCAAAAGTCAATCCCAAAACACCCGAAATATGCGCCAAAAACATCTCAAAAACTTTGTGCATCTGAACCCATTATTTTAGCTAGACAATTTCGTTATTTGAAAATAATTGCCAAAATATCTCTTTATTTTTTATCTATAAATACCCATTCCAGCATTTTCCTTTCCATTGACTGACGAAACAAAAAATGGTAAAATACTATTAGTTTAAATTTTTAAACCATTATAGAAGGAGGAGCCGCGATGAAAAAAGGAATAGAACTTAAACAGCATTTTCATACCTGTATGCCTCTTTTTATCGCACTGGGTGATGAAATACGGCTGACGATCATCGAAGCACTGACGGACGAAGCCCTCACGGGACGCACAAAAAACACCCCTATGAACACAAATCAGCCGGATAAAAACGATGACCGTCCAATCAGCCTGCCCACCCAGCCCCGTCCGCACGGCTTAAATGTCCGGGAAATCACCGAACGGACCAGCCTGTCGCGCCCGGCAGTTTCCCACCATTTGAAGATCTTAAAGACAGCCGGGCTGATCGACGTCCACCGGGAGGGAACCTGCAATTATTATTACCTCTCGATCGAAGACAGCACCCGGAAATTGATGCAGCTCGGACATCTGCTGGAATCCGTGCTTTCCATGAACGCCTGAACCAGGATGCATATCTTTCCATTTTCTGAATATACTGATCGTTGTACCAATTTATAGGATTCAGAAAGAGAGCATCAAACCATGAAGCACAACCGCACCCACTGCTCCGGGAGCACCAGCACGGACATTTTTTCCGCCCACCCTGACCCGGAGCTGCTGACAGAACTGCGACAGACCATGAGCACGATCAACACCGTTTTCAACCATTTTGAAGAGGTCGTCGATCCGACTCTGATTGACTGCTATATCTACGAACTGAAAGCCGCACACCTCCGGTATCAGTTCCTTTTACGACATATTAAACAACAGGAAAATACCATTTAACCGACACAAGGAGGACCTTTCTCATGACAGCCTGGTACGACAAAGCTATCTTTTACCATATGTATCCTCTGGGAATGACCGGAGCACCGTTTGCCAATCCCTATCCTGTCTCCGATGGGACAGCGGATGGCACCAGGGACGTTTCCTCCGATTCCCGCATGGACGAACTGATGCAGTGGATTCCCTATTTAGAGAGCCTGCATATTTCCGCGATTTACATCGGACCGCTGTTTGAATCATCCACGCACGGCTATGATACCCGCGATTTCCGGCTCATCGACCGGCGGCTGGGAACCAACGTTTCGTTCCGATCTTTCGTGGACTGCTGCCATGAGCATGGCATCCGCGTCGTCGTGGACGGCGTGTTCAACCACACCGGTCGCGAATTTTTCGCCTTCCGCGACCTGCAGGCGCACCGTGACCAGTCCCCTTACGCCGGATGGTACAGGAACGTCAATTTCGGCTGGGGCAGCCCGCCGGGCGATTCCTTCGGCTATGAATCCTGGCACGGCATCTGGGAGCTTCCCTGCTTAAACCACCGAAACCCGGAAGTGCGGAACTATCTGCTTGACACTGTCCGTTTCTGGGTGCAGGAATTTGACATCGACGGTATCCGCCTCGACTGCGCGGGCGATCTTTCCTTTGAATTTATGCAGGAACTGCGCCGGCTGGCAAATGAAATCAAGCCGGAATTCTGGCTGATGGGCGAAGTCATCCACGGCGAATACGCCCGCTGGGTCAATCCGCAGATGCTTCATTCCGTCACCAACTACGAGATGCACAAAAGTATCTATTCCGCGCACAACGACCACAATTATTTCGAACTGGCACACAATGTCCGCCGCCTCGAAGCAGTGGGGCGGGATCTCTACACCTTTGTGGACAACCACGACGAAGACCGGATCGCAAGCAAACTGTTAAATCCGGCACATCTTGCGCCGCTTTACACGCTGCTGTTCACTCTTCCGGGCATTCCGTCCATCTATTATGGAAGTGAATGGGGCATTCAGGGACGCCGCGGACACAACTCTGATACGGAACTCCGTCCGAGAATCCTGCCGCCGAGACCGCTTGCAGAAGAAATGCAGACCAGCGACGGACAAAACACCGGCATCCGCACAGATGGCAACTGCCAGAGCTTTTCGAGCGCCACAGGCCCAAACATACACGCAGGCGCAAACACCTGCTGCCAGACCACTTCAAGCACCACAGACTCAAACACAGATACCAGCGCAGGCACCGTGACACCGCTTACACTTCTGATCCAGAAACTCGCCGCCATCCACGCCGCCGAACCGGCGCTTCACGGTGGGCGTTATCAGGAACTTCTGCTGACAAACCGGCAGTACGCATTTGCCAGACACGGTGACCACCAGGCGATCCTTACCGCTGCCAACAACGATGACAACGCCGCTTATTTACAAGTTCCGCTTCCATTCCACACGACAACGGAACAAGCTACGGATCTGATTACCGGAAAATCGTTTTTGATCGATAAGAATACAAACAAAATTCAGATAGAATTAGAGGGTAACAGCGCTGTTATTCTCGGAATCACGGAGGGGTAACCTTATGAAAAAAGCAGCTTCCACTACTAAACGAACCACATCGAAAAAACAAAAGACAGAGGGACTCGGCGTGATCGGCGAGCTTGACCGGTATCTCTTCGGAGAAGGCCGCCACTACCAGCTCTACCACAAGCTGGGCGCACACCCTTATACATATCGCGGACAGGACGGCTACTATTTCGCGGTCTGGGCGCCGCACGCAGCCGCCGTCAGCCTGGTCGGCGACTTCAACGCCTGGAATCCGGATGCAACCCCGATGAAGCCGGTCGCAGACAGCGGCATTTACGAGCTCTTCGTACCGGGACTTGGCGTGGGACAGCTCTACAAATTCGCCATCACCACGCACACGGGAACGATTTTATTTAAGGCAGATCCATATGCATTTTCGGCAGAATACCGTCCGGGAACCGCTTCCGTGACCGCCGATATCCGCGGCTTCAAATGGAACGATTCCAAATGGATGGAATCGCGCGCGGGCACCGATCCGGTCAAGGCGCCAATCTCTATCTACGAAGTTCACTTAGGATCCTGGAAAAAGAAAAACCGCCCGGAAAAGGACGGTTACTACACTTACATGGAAGCCGCGCATGAGCTGGCTGACTATGTCCTGGAAATGGGCTACACCCATGTAGAGCTCATGGGAATCGCCGAACATCCGTATGACGGCTCCTGGGGCTATCAGGTAACCGGCTATTTTGCCCCGACCTCCCGCTACGGAACCCCGGCGGAATTTATGTATTTCGTCAATTACTTACATAAAAAAGGCATCGGTGTCATCCTAGACTGGGTTCCGGCGCATTTTCCGAAGGATGCACACGGACTTGCCGATTTCGACGGACAGGCGCTCTATGAGTACGCCGACCCGCGCAAAGGCGAGCACCCGGACTGGGGTACCAAGGTCTTTGATTATGCCAAAAACGAGGTATCCAATTTTCTGATCGCCAACGCGCTCTACTGGCTCGATGAATACCACATCGATGGTCTGCGCGTGGACGCCGTCGCTTCCATGCTTTACTTAGACTATGGGCGCCAGGACGGACAGTGGGTACCAAATAAATATGGCGACAACAAAAACCTCGAAGCCATCGAGTTTTTCAAACATTTAAACAGCGTGATCCGCGGCCGGAAGGACGGCGCCATCATCATTGCCGAGGAATCCACCGCCTGGCCGAACGTTACCAAGAGCCCGGAAGAGGACGGTCTTGGATTTACCTTCAAATGGAATATGGGCTGGATGCATGACTTCCTCGAATACATGAAGCTCGACCCGTATTTCCGTAAATTTAACCACAACAAAATGACCTTCGGCATCACCTACTGCACCAGCGAAAACTTCATTCTGGTGCTCTCGCACGACGAGGTCGTCCACCTCAAATGCTCGATGATCAACAAAATGCCGGGCGAATACGAGGATAAATTTGCCAACCTGAAAGTCGGCTACACTTTCATGCTCGGACATCCGGGCAAGAAACTTCTCTTCATGGGACAGGATTTCGGTCAGTTCCATGAATGGGATGAAAAAGTCTCCCTCGACTGGTACCTTACGAAAGAGCCGTTCCATGCCGACCTCCAGAATTATGTGAAAGGGCTTTTGACGCTCTACCACAAATATCCGGCGCTCTACCGCCTGGACGAGGAGTATGACGGCTTCCAGTGGATCAACGCCAACGACGGAGACCGCAGTATTTTCAGCTTTATCCGCCGCGATGAAACACAGAAAAAGAATCTTCTCTTCATCTGCAACTTCACCCCGGTAGACCGCGACGATTACCGCGTCGGTGTTCCGAAACGCGGCACCTACACGCTGCTGCTTGACCAGGAACACGGCTACTACAAGCGCGGCGATAAGATCAGCCATTACCGCTCCATCAAGAGCGAATGTGACGGACAGCCATACTCCTTCGCGTACCCGCTTCCGGCGTATGGAACAGCGGTGTTCCGGTTCTCATAAAATAATGTTCCTATGAATTCAAAAAAACTGCCGCAGACAGACTGTTTATATGGGGGGATACAGTCTGCCTGCGGCAGGTTTTATTTATACGGGTTCTGATTCGTGACCCAATCAATTTTATCCGCGGATCGCCGCTTCCAGCTGCTTCAGCGCTTTCTCCACCGTCGCCCGCGGGCATGCGATATTGATCCGCTCGAAGCCCTCGCCGTCCGGTCCGAACATCGCACCGCTGTCCAGCCACAGATGTGCCTTGTCCACGATCAGATGTTCCAGCTCTTTTTCATTCAAATGAAGCGCCTTAAAATCCAGCCACAGAAGGTAGGTTCCCTCCGGCTCGATCAGACGGATTTCCGGCAGATGCTCTTCCAGATACGCCTTCACAAACTTCCGGTTCTCCTCCAGATACGCTTTTAGCTGTGCAAGCCACTCCGCTCCCTCTTCATACGCCGCCTGGCATGCTACCAGTCCCATCAGACCGACCTGGCTGTAGCCTGCCGCCGCAATCTCCTTTAAGAGTTTCTTCCGAAGCTCTGGGTTCGGCACAAAGATATTGGAAATCTGCAGTCCCGCCAGATTGAACGTCTTGGACGGTGCCGTGCAGATCAGGCAGTTCTGCTCAAACTCTGCACCCAGCTTCGCAAATACTGTGTGCGGATGTCCCTCGCGGGTAAAATCACTGTGGATCTCATCGCTGACCACGAGCACACCGTGACGCAGGCAAATCTCGCCAACCCGGCGCAGTTCTTCCTCGCTCCAGACACGTCCGACCGGGTTGTGCGGACTGCAAAGCAGGAACAATTTAACCTTATTTTCCACGATCTTCGTTTCCAGAGCATCCAGATCCATCGTGTAATAGCCATCCGTGATTTTCAGCGGGCTGTTGACAATCTTACGCCCATTGTCCGTAATTACTTCCGAAAACGGATAGTACACCGGCTGCTGAAGCAGTACGCCGTCACCTTCCTTTGTATACGCCCGGACAGCCGCCGCCAGCGCGAATACAACGCCCGGTGTCTTCACCAGCCACTCCGGTTTCGTCTCCCAGCCAAAGCGCTCCCGGTACCAGTTCTGGACTGCCGCAAAATAGCCCTCTTTTCCATCACTGTAGCCGAAAATACCATGTTTTACTGTCTCTTCCAGCCGCTCTAAAATCGCCGGAGCCGTCTGAAAATCCATATCAGCCACCCAAAGCGGTAAAATATCCGCTGGTTTTCCTCGCTCGATGGCAAAATCATATTTTAAACAGTTGGTACCATGCCGGTCCACCACTTTGTCAAAATCGTATTTCATGCATTTTCCTCCCAATCCATCGTTCCTGTCAATGAACGGTTTTCACTCTGGCATCCTGTCATCCATGCCCATATCCCACTGCCCATGCAAAACCGATACCAAATATCTATCCTCTTTTGTAACTGTTCAGTACCTTCACAGTCACGCGCAAAAATCCATTAAAAATTGCCTACGGCAATGGGATTTTTGCCTGCTGGCCCATGTTTTCGTACGGTCAGCGCAATAAATGCGCAGACCTACTGAACAGTTACCCTCTTTTTACGCTAACGCCTGCTCCAGATCCGCAATCAGATCATCCACATTTTCAATACCGACAGACAGACGTAAAAATGTCTCTGTAATTCCAAGACGTTCCCGGATCTCAACCGGCACATCGCCATGTGTCTGCAGCATCGGATAGGTAATCAGGGACTCCACGCCGCCCAGACTCTCCGCATAGGAAATAAGCTTCACGCGCTCCAGCACCTTTCTCGCCGTCTCCTCTGTATCAGTGCGGAACGAAATCATGCTGCCCGCGCCGCGGCTCTGTTTTTGGTTGATCTCATAACCCGGATGCTCCGGAAGTCCTACATAGTAGACATCCGTTACTTTTTTCTGCTCTTTCAGCCAGCTCGCGATCTTCATCGCATTCTCCTGCTGCCGTTCCACACGCACTGACAGAGTCTTGATGCCGCGCAGGACTAAGAAAGAATCAAACGGAGAAAGTCCGCTTCCGATCGTCTTGAACAGATACCGGATCTGCTCTGCCAGCGCCTTGATCGGCGTACATAAAAATCCAGCCAGCGTATCATTGTGACCACCTAAAAACTTCGTGCCGCTGTGGACAACCAGATCCGCGCCCTGCGCGATCGGATTCTGCAGATACGGGGACAGGAAGGTATTGTCCACGATCAGAAGCAGTCCGTGCTTCGTCGCCAGACGGCTCATTTCCGCCAGATCGGTCACCTGCATCGTCGGGTTGCTCGGTGTCTCGATGTAGAGTGCCTTCGTCTGATCCGTGATCGCCTTCTCAACCGCCTCCACATCGGCTGTATTTATATAGGAAAATGAAAAACCGCGCTTCTTTTCCAGTGTCTCAAAAATACGGACGGAACCACCATACAGATCCTCGGTACATACAAAATGGCTGCCACTGTCAAACAGCTCCATCATCAGCGAGATCGCCGCCATACCGGATGTGCAGGCAACGGTATCAACCGCTCCTTCCAGCGCCGAAACAGTCTTTTCCAGCTCGTCTCTGGTCGGGTTGCTCTCACGCGTATAATTATGACCGGTCGATTCCCCAATACCCGGGTGGGCAAAAGTCGCCGTCTGGTAAATCGGTACTGAAACAGCGCCAAAAGAATGGTTTTTAGAAGTTTCCGGATCTCCGCAAATACAAGTTGTCTCTATCTGATAAGCCACGATGTCATCCTCCTGTGTCTATTTGCTATATCAGCAAATTTGTTTTTTATATAATTTTCTTATTTCATATTATTTTAATTGGTTTATCAGTGATTGTAATGCAGAATTCCTACTTTGTCAATAGGAATTCCATGCAGTCCACCATTTTCCCGGGCGTTTTCCTTTCTCAGCGCAAAAACCTATCAAGGTACATTTTTTGTTTTTTCACAGAACGCACCTTCCAAACAATTCAAGTCGAACGTCCGTGAGACTTGGCGCGTGATTCTGGTCAGCGAAGCTGACATATTCTTTACAGAATCACTGCGCATCCTCGCGGAGCGTTTATCTCAGTCGGAGAATGGACTCCCACTGAGACAAATTTGCTATTACTCACCACCTGAAGAGGTGGGAGTCTTCTCGACTGAGATAAAAAAACGGTCAGAATCAATGACATCTTCCCACATTTCAGAAATATATCATCCATTCTGACCGCTTTAAATGGCTGCAGTTCTCGCTCCCCTTACCAGTAGGTTTCACTTTTCATCAACCACACACTAATTTTTACCAAATTACACTCTTAATTTCCTTTGCAGACTTCTTCTAGAAAATACCGGTGCACCGTCACATCCTCATTCAATTCCGGATGAAATGCCGTCGCAAACTGGTTTCCCTGTCTGGCTGCGACTATCTTTTCGTCCACTGTCGCCAGCACCTTAACATTTTTCTGAACCGAAGCGATGTACGGCGCGCGGATAAAAGTCATCGGAATCGTCCCCAGACCGGCAAATTCAGCCTCCGTGTAAAAACTTCCGAGCTGACGCCCGTAGGCATTCCGCACCGCCGACACATCCATCGTCGCAAAGCACGGCGTTCCGCCCTCGATCTCCTTGGCCAGAAGCAAAAGCCCCGCGCACGTTCCATACACCGGAAGCCCTGCCGCAATCTTTGCCCGAAGCGGCTCATAAAGCCCCAGCTCATCCAGGAGCTTACGCATCGCGGTACTCTCGCCGCCCGGCAGAATCAGTCCGTCCATCGGCCGCTCCAGATCCGGAAGCTGCCGGATCTCAAACGCCTCTGCGCCCAGTCTCCGTACCATGGCAATGTGTTCGGCAAACGCGCCCTGCACCGCCAGCACGCCTATCTGTTTTTTCTCCATCTTACTGTCCCCGCTCTGCCATCAAAATCGCAATCTCATTCTCATTGATACCAACCATCGCCTCGCCCAGATCCTCAGAAATCGCAGCAAGTAATTTTGCATCCTTGTAATTCGTTACTGCCTGCACGATCGCCGACGCACGTTTCTCCGGATTGCCTGACTTGAAGATACCAGATCCAACAAAGACTCCCTCTGCGCCCAGCTGCATCATCAGAGCCGCATCCGCCGGGGTAGCCACGCCGCCTGCCGCGAAATTGACAACCGGGAGACGTCCATTGTCATGTACATAGCGGAGCAGATGAACCGGAACTTTTAACTGTTTTGCTGCCTCGTAAAGCTCATCCTCACGCAGGTTCTGAACCCGGCGGATCTCCGAATTCATCGCACGCATATGGCGGACTGCCTGTACGACATCGCCCGTTCCCGGCTCTCCCTTGGTACGGATCATCGAAGCACCTTCCTCGATCCGGCGCAGCGCCTCTCCCAGGTCTCTCGCACCGCAGACAAACGGAACCTTGAACTGTGTCTTGTCAATACGGTACACATCATCCGCCGGAGATAATACCTCGCTCTCATCGATATAATCAATCTCGATCGCTTCCAGAATCTGCGCTTCCACAAAATGACCGATCCGGCACTTTGCCATAACCGGAATCGAAACTGCCTCCTGAATGCCGCGAATCATCTTCGGGTCACTCATACGGGACACACCGCCCGCTGCCCGGATATCCGCCGGAATCCGCTCCAGCGCCATAACCGCACACGCACCTGCCGCCTCCGCGATCTTCGCCTGCTCCGGGGTTGTGACATCCATGATAACGCCGCCCTTTAACATCTGTGCCAGCTGTTTATTCAGTTCATAACGATTCTCTGCCATTTTTATTCCTCCCGTAGTTGAATATGATTTTTCTTTGTAAGCCAAGCGTCCTTACGATCCTTGCAATCAATACCCGAATCCACTGAATCATTCACAGGCAAGCGCCTCTTCTGCCTTTCTATTCTGCCTTGCGAAAAACAATTCACTGACATTCTGTATTTTTACATTCATTTCCGCATCAACTTAGTAGGAATTATAGCAAAAACTGTACTGATTAAAATATACACTTTTAAATATTTTAATCAGTACAGTTTGTTCTTTTCTCAAATCTTATTCTATTTTTCTTTTATCTGCACAAACCGGAGCGCCCCGGCATTCCACCAATGCCACTCCACTTACCCATTTTTCAGCTTTCCGTTTGTGTCTACGCCTCTTCCGCCTCCAGCAGCGCCTGGTACACATCCCGCTTCGAAATCCCGCGGTCCTTCGCCACCAGCTTCATCGCTTCCTTGCGGCTGTTTCCCTGTGATTCATAATGTTCCATATGCTCTTCCAGGGACATCTGCTGCCAGCGCGCCTGATCCTCCGCCTCGATCTCCTGGACGGATTTGCCCTCGATGACGATCACGCACTCACCCTTCGGCTCATTTTCCGTATAATACGCCACCGCCTGCGAAAGCGTCGTCCGGAACGCCGTCTCGTATTTCTTCGTCAGCTCCCGGCAGATAGACGCCTTTCTATCCCCCAGCGCCTCGTAAAGCTCCGTGAGCGTCCGCAGAAGGTGGTGCGGCGCCTCGTAAAGCACAATCGTGCGCGTCTCATTCTGAAGCTCTGCAAGCACCCGCTGGTGCTCCTTCTTGTCCGTCGGAAGAAATGCCTCAAAACAGAACCTTCTCGTCGGAAGTCCCGAAATAATCAGCGCCGTAACACACGCCACCGCTCCCGGAAGCGCGGTTACTTTAATTCCCGCCTCGCAGCACTGGCGCACCAGCTCCTCGCCCGGATCCGAAATACCCGGCGTCCCGGCGTCCGTGATGCAGGCAATATTCATGCCCGATTTCAGCTTCTCCACCAGCACACGCGCCTTCTCGACCTTATTGTACTCATGGTAGCTCGTCATCGGTGTATGAATATCAAAATGATTCAGAAGCTTAATACTGTGCCGCGTGTCCTCCGCCGCAATCAGATCTACCTGCTTTAACGTCTCCAGTACCCGGAATGTGATGTCATCCAGGTTGCCGATCGGCGTGGCACACAAATATAATGTTCCTTCCATCGTTCTCCTATTCCATTAATACCCGTAAATATCATAAATCTCATCCGTATACACGCCCGGCTCTTTGTACACAATGATCGGCTTTTCCACTGTCATCAGCGCGCCGCCGCCGCGCACCGCCTCGATGAGAACCATATTTGCCTCTTTATCTGCAAACGGATGGACAAATTTCATCCGCTTCGGCTCCAATTTCTGACTTTTCATCGCCATCAGAATCTCAATGAGCCGTCTCGGACGGTGCACCATATAGAGTCGTCCGCCGGGACGAAGTGCCGAAGCCGCCGCGCGCACGACATCCTCCAGATTGCAGAGAACCTCATGGCGGGCAATCGCCTTTGGAAGATCGGGATTTTTCAGCCCGTGGCTGTCGTTCATGTACGGCGGGTTCGTCGTTACCACATCAAAGGATGCCTTCTCAAACAGCGTCGGAACCTCCTTGATATCGCCCTGCACGATCGAAACCTTCTCTTCCAGCCTGTTGAGCGCCACACTCCGGGATGCCATCTCCGCCATCTCCGCCTGGATCTCCAGACCTGTAAAATGGCTTCCTTCCGTCTTTGCCTCCAGAAGAATCGGGATAATACCAGTTCCCGTTCCCAGATCAAGCGCTTTCTCGCCCGGCTTCACCGATGCAAACCCGGACAAAAGCACCGCGTCCATGCCAAAACAGAACCCGTTCGTCTTCTGGATGATCCGGTATCCGTTCCGCTGCAGTTCATCGATCCGCTCGCCCTCTTTAATTATCATCCAGCTTCGACTTTCCTTCCTTTTTCTCCAGTGCCTCCAGCGCTTTCAGCTCCGCATCGTTGACATTTCCCCTGTCACGGCGGCGCTTCGGCTTAAACTTGAGCTGATCCACACGGTAATCACGGATCTCCTTCTCATCCCGTCCTACCGTCACAACCACCTTTACCTGCTGGCGCAGGACGCTGACACTGTGAACCTCGCCTTTCAGCCCGTCATCCGTTGTGACGTAATCGCCGACACTCGGCAGATGGCTGTTCAGATCCTCATACGTCTCTTCCTCGTATTTCAGGCAGCACATCAGACGACCGCACACACCCGAAATCTTCGTCGGATTTAAGGACAGGTTCTGCTCTTTTGCCATCTTAATTGAAACCGGAATAAACTCCGATAAATATGAATGACAACAGAGCGGACGACCACAGATACCGACGCCACCCAAAATCTTCGTCTCATCCCGGACGCCAATCTGGCGCAGCTCGATCCGCGTCTTAAAGACCGCCGCCAGATCCTTGACAAGCTCACGGAAATCGATTCTTCCATCCGCCGTAAAATAAAACAGCAGCTTATTGTTATCAAAGGTGTATTCTGCATCGATCAGCTTCATCTGCAATTCATGCTTGCGGATCTTTTCCTGACAGATCTGGAATGCCTCATGCTCTTTTTCTTTATTCTTCCGTTCCAGCTCCTCGTCATTCTTCGTCGCCATACGAATGACCGATTTCAGCGGCTGGATCACCTTCTTCTCATCCACCTCGCGGACGCCAAGAACCACCTCTCCGAACTCGATTCCGCGGGCGGTCTCCACGATCACATGGTCGCCCATCTTGATTTCCATCTGCGCCGGATCGAAGTAATATACCTTTCCGGCCTTGCGGAACCGGACTCCGATTACCTTTATCATAAATTTAATTCTCCTTCATCGTCAAAAGCATCAGCTCCAGCGCCAAATCGGTGTTGACGTTAGCATTCAGCCGGACTTTTGCCTTTTCAATCGCACTCAATATCTCTTCCAGCCCCTCATAGGAACTCTTCTGGCAGCAACTGCTGACCGCTGAATACTCCTCCTTAAAGATCAGCGAATTCATGTCCTTTGTAACCTTAAACATCAAAATATCCCTGTACCAGAGCTGCATGAAATCCAGGCACTCATACAGATCCAGATTGTCCTCCTGCAGCTTGCGGATATAATCCAGAAGCATCGGAATATCCATGTCCTTGATATTTTTAAGCAGCGTCAGCACCTCTCGGTACAAAAGTGCAAACTCCTCCGAAGAGGCGAGATAAATCGCTTTTCCTAAATTTCCTCTCGCAAACGCCGCATAAATATCCGCCTGACCATCCGAAACGCCCATTTTCTCCGTCAGGTAATCGCTTACCACCGAATCCTTGAGCGGACGAAGTTTCAACTGGATACAGCGGGACAGGATCGTCGGCAGAAATACCTCCGGGTTCGTCGTGATAAGCACCAGCACCGCATAGGCCGGCGGCTCCTCAATCGTCTTTAAAAGAGCGTTCTGCGCCTGCACCGTCATTTTCTCCGCCTCATCGACCAGATATATCTTATATGGACTGCTGTACGGGCGGATCGAAACCGTATCATTGATCTGAATTCGGACATCATCGACACCAATGCTCGCCGGTTTCTCATGTGTCACCCAGATCACATCCGGATGATTGCCCGACAAAAACTGCTTACAGGAATGGCATTCCATGCACGGCTCTGTCCCATGTTTCTCGCACAAAAGCGTCATGGCAAATGCCTTCGCGATCGTCTTGCGTCCCATTCCTTCCTCGCCCGACAATATGTAGGCATGTGAAACTCTCTGATACCCGATCGCCTTCTGAAGGTGCTCTTTTATCTTCTCATGTCCAATAATATCGTGAAAACCTGCCATCTTGATGCTCCTTTCAGGGCTGGACTCTGGATTTTAATTCTAAAATCGTTTCAATCGTATGGATCGGTTGGGATCCCTTCTATCATGCCCTTCTTTTATTATTTGTAAATCTCTATCATCTTAGTATAACACAAGATTTAACCTCTGCCTAGTGCGATGAAATTCCGAATTTGTTACTGTTCACGCATACGTGCCCAGTAACGGAATTTGCCGTGGCTTCGCATTTTAATACGGCAAATTCCTGCTGCCACCACGTTTTCTTACGGCACTTTCGGTTCCAAAAGTGCCAATCCGTGAGCCCGAATTTCCCTTACCAACGTATCCACACACGCTTCCAGCTCGCGGTTTTCAAACCGGTTTTCCGCCCGGATCCCACATTTTTCCATATTTTCGGCACTGAAATCTGCCTCATCCGCCAGGAAACGGCGGCACAGCTCCGCATACTTTGGCTCTGTCTGCTGCCGTTCCCGGTCAAGCGCACGCTGAAGGCGTTCACCGTCCTCCACCTCAATGTAAAGCGGCACCAGCACATCCGCGCCGAAATAATTCCGCGTCCCCTCATACGATTCCAGCGTCCCGATCATGAAATAATCATGCGATCCCAGATCGATCTGCCCATCGTCCACCGTTGCATAACTCCACGGTCCATAAATAGTCTGGTAGGTTCTCTTTTCAATGATCTTTCCCTGTTTCTCCAAATCCGCAAGCCTTTTTCCGGTCACAAAATAATACTCCACACCGTCCCGCTCGCCTGCCCGGATCGGTCTGGTCGTATACGGCACCACCGTCCGGATCTGCGGCAGCCGCTCTCTCAATATCTTATAGATCGTGTCCTTCCCGGACGCGCTCTTTCCCATCACGTAAAATATATGTCCCATCTTCCTATTATGCCTTTCCAGCCAGTATTTTCACACGCATTCCATCGTATATATAAATCCGATTTTTCTCTGTTTCTTATGGCAAATGTGTGAATTTGTCTTCGACAAAGGATTTTTGCCTTGTAAGCCAAGGTTTTCGTACGGTTCGCACAGTAAATGTGCGAACCTGGTAAATCAATACCTGATATTTTCTAAATAACAACCTCTATCCACAAATTCAATTTGTCTGATTTTTCACAAATTCCTTCCACCGTAAGTCCCAGCTTCCAATCCTCACGGATCCGCGCGATCTCCCTTGTTCCAATCCGCTCTCCCGGCATCAGCATCGGCACCCCCGGCGGATAAATGGTAACGCAGATCCGCGCCGCCCTTCCTTCCGCCTCCTCAAGCGGCACCAGCATGCCATCCCCATGCCATGCCTGCCAGGGGAGACACATCTGCTGCGGATAGTTTTCTGAATCATTTTCTTGGTTCAGTTTCTGATTCGATTGTGCTCCCGAAAACGGTTCCTGCCTGCCTTGTTTTGCATCTTTCAGCCCAACACTTTCCGCCTCCAGCTTTTCCACCCGCGCATCCAGCTCCAAAAGTGCCCGCTCCAGACGCGAAAATCCTTCCTCCGTATCCATAAACGAAGTCATCAGAAGCACATACCGCCCGCTCGACATCTCCGCCTCCAGATGATACTCTGTCCGCAAAACCTCTGCCAGTCTGGTTCCCGTCATAAAATCTGGAAATAGCACCAGTTTTGACGGATCATATCCATACACACCTGCCGCACCACAGATTTCCTCTTTCAGAAGCCGGAAATGTTTTAGCTTCGCCAATTTTTCCCGGAGTTCCCGCAATCGTGCGCCATACCGCGCCATCTCCCCGGCTCCTTTTTCTGCCATATACCGGACGCAGTTCTCCATCGACGCAATCAGAATATACGACGGGCTGGAACTCTGGTAAACCGATAAATACTGTTCCACCTTCTTCGCATCCAGAATCTGGCTTTTCAGATGCAGAATCGCCGTCTGTGTCAGGGATGGAAGCGTCTTGTGAAGACTCTGGATCACCAGGTCTGCCCCCTCCTGTAACGCCCCATCCGGGAAATAGCTCCCATCCCCAAATGGCAGATGCGCGCCGTGCGCCTCGTCCACAATCAGCGCCGCTCCATGCCGGTGCGCCGTCGCTGCAATCCCCTGGATATCCGACACGATCCCCTCATAGGTCGGGGAAGTCACAAACACCGCCCGGATCTCCGGATGCTCCAAAAGTGCTCGTTCCACCTGCTCTGGCTCGATCCCTCCCGGAATCTGAAACTCCGGCACCTCCTCCGGATATAAATATACCGGTTCCAGCTGGTTTAAAATCACCGCGTGATACGCCGATTTGTGGGAATTTCGAGCCATGAGGATTTTTTCCCCCGGCTTCACTGCCGCCGCGATCGCCGCCAGAATCCCGCACGTACTGCCATTCACCAGATACCAGCTCCGGTCTGCTCCGTACACCGCAGCCGCCGAATTCATCGACTCTTTCAAAATATCTTCCGCATGATGCAGGTTGTCAAATCCATCAATCTCCGTGATATCCACCGAAAATGGATTCGGGGCGGAAGTTATCCCCATTTTCACCTGGCGTTTGTGGCCCGGCATGTGGAACGGGTAGACATCCGACGCCGCATAGGTGGATAAACGTTCTAAAAGCGGCACTTCCGGACGTAGGATGATTGTTTCCGACCGCATTTTCCTGTCTTTATTCACTTTTTCTTCTTCCTTCTGTTTCTCTCTTTTTTCGTTCATATCTTATTTCTATCCGCTGCACCGCATCCCAGAAGCATTTCATTTCCCTGAAAACAACTTTTTAAAATTTTATTTCTATCTTTTATAAAAAACTACCGCAGTATCTGATCGCCATCCTTGACACAAAGATTTTTCTTCACACCTAATGTTACCATCCATCCACGGACAATCGGCGTCTTATACGAACCAGCGCCCGCGACGCCATCCTGCACATTATCCCAGAGCCAGTCCGGCGTCGGCCATAAGCAGACCTCCGGTGAAATCTCCTGGTAGAGCTCCTCTTCCACGCCTCTCTGCCCATGGTGCGCCATCTGTAGCACATCCGATTTCAGTTCCTCCTGCGTATGATTGGCAAGAAAATCTTCCCCTGCCTGCCAGCCCATATCACCCAAAAACAGGATCCGTTTTCCGCCCATCTCCACGCGGTACGCGACCGAGCTGTTATTAAAACTATTTTCCGTGCAGGCAAATGGCTCGTTCATCACTGTGATCTCCGCGCCCGCCACTGAAATCTTCTGCCCTTTCGTAAGCGTCCCGCATTTTTCTGCTTCCGGCAGTTTCGCAATCGCTTCCGTGATCCGATCATAACACTCCAAATCTGAATCCCGTCTTGAAACCTGCTCCTGACCTAAAAATTCTTTATTCAGAAATGAATAATACACCTTACCGATCGAGATCGGCATCGGATCCATGTTTAAAATCTCCGTGATCGCCCCCACATGATCGCTGTGCGGATGGGTTAAAAGCCATGCATCCACATGACCGCCCAACTCCTGAATAACCTCAATCAAATGCGGTGCATCGACATCACGACCGCCGTCTACCACGATCACCGCGCCTTCCTTCGTCTTCATGACGCAGGAGAGGTTCTGCCAGATATCCGCACACGCTAAAAGCCGAAGCTCTCCCCCGTCCAGATACGGCTCCTCCACACCCGGCTCCGCCGCCTCCGCCGCAGCTAACGCTTCCATTTCTGCCGCCGACTGCTGTTCCCCCAGGTTATCTAAATCAATCGGCTGATCTGGATTTTCTCCATTTTCATTTCGGACAGCCTCCCGCTCTGTACTGTCCACGATTGCTACCGTTCCGGCTATCTCCGGATAGTTCGTGAACCGGCGGCTGCATCCGCTCAAGTTCAAAAGGAACGTCATGCCAAGCGCCGCCGCTGCATATAAATATTTCCGGCGTTTCTGTTTCATCTTGTTTTGCTCCATTTTTCTTCTCCATTTTAAAATTTCTGCATTTGCCTATTTCTATTCTTACTTCCATTTTGGTTTTCTATTTGCTTCTGTTTTCAATCAATTATAACAGCTGCCATATCCGAAAACAAGAAATTATATATTCAAGAAAGACTCCTGTCTGAATGGCTTTTTTACTTAACATGAATGTTAAACGAAGTTTCCTATTTCTTCTTCGCGCGAGTGCGCATCATTGACACGTTAGTGCCTTTTTGTGTAATAGGGAATTCCAAGGAATTTCCTATTACACAAAAAACCGCCACACTGTCTCCAGTGTGACGGCTTCTCATCTTCATGAGGCATCGGGGATTCGAACCCCGGACAACTTGATTAAAAGTCAAGTGCTCTACCGACTGAGCTAATACACCATATGCCCAGAACCGGAATCGAACCAGTGACACGAGGATTTTCAGTCCTCTGCTCTACCAACTGAGCTATCTGGGCGTAATGGTTATTTGATTTTATGCGGATTAAAAATTTGCTTGTCGCTTTTTTTAGTCCGAAGTGCTCAGCTCAAAAACTTCGTTTTTTCGCTTACGGCATTCGCCGTATACATCTAAAAATATATCTGTTAAAAAACATGCAAGCATGTTTTTAACTTCTATATTTTTATCTGTGCACTTCTCATTGCATAAAAAAATTGCGGGGGCAGGATTTGAACCTGCGACCTTCGGGTTATGAGCCCGACGAGCTTCCAGACTGCTCCACCCCGCGCTAATTCTTACTCTATTATTATATACAATTTCTGGAAAAATACAACCATTATTGTAAAAATAATAATGGATGGAGGTGGATTCGAACCACCGAAGCGAGACGCAACAGATTTACAGTCTGCCCCCTTTGGCCACTCGGGAACCCATCCATTTTAAAAAGCCGATGATCGGACTCGAACCGATAACCTGCTGATTACAAATCAGCTGCTCTGCCAATTGAGCCACATCGGCATAAAACATTGGTAACAATGGGGCCTACAGGGCTCGAACCTGTGACCCTCTGCTTGTAAGGCAGATGCTCTCCCAGCTGAGCTAAGACCCCATCTACGATACTGCACCAGTCCATATTCATTTTTCAAAGAATTGAAATAGTCGTATCTAAACGACCCGGATGGGGTTCGAACCCACGACCTCCGCCGTGACAGGGCGGCGCTCTAACCAGCTGAGCCACCGGGCCAAAAGGTATATACCTTCAAAACTGCACATTGAATTTCTTCTACTTTCTATCTTTCATCCTTTTAGGAAATAACTTCCTCTTACCTATCCTTAACCATAACCTTTTGGTTAAGCCCTCGACCGATTAGTAACAGTCAGCTTCACGTATTACTACGCTTCCACCTCTGCCCTATCTACCTCGTCGTCTTCAAGGGGTCTTACTACTTGCGTATGGGATATCTCATCTTGAGGGGGGCTTCACGCTTAGATGCCTTCAGCGTT
>NZ_QUDY01000015.1:0-59404 GCF_003477745.1 Clostridium sp. AF35-15
TTCAACGCTTCATAGGTGTAATCGTCTGCGTCAGCCCCCAGAAAGTGCCGCAGGCAGAAGCGGATTCGCTCTGTCCCGTCCCACACAAGGGTATTGAGATAGTCCCGGATGGGATGGTACTTGTTTTCATTCGCCACAATCCCGATGGCGTTATCAATCTTTTTCTCATTGGTAAGCCCGTAGGTTTCTTCCAGATAAAGAAGCAGATACTTCATGTCCGTATCGTTCAGGGCGGTGCTTTCTCTGTGAAAACCGATGGGCTTTATGATGTCCTTGCGGTCAGTCAGGATGTTGTATGCGATAGCCCCTGAAAGCAGAGGGTCACGTTGGAATACGGTCAGGCAGTTCCGTATGCTCTGACGGACACCGCCTTTCTCGGTGGTTTCCAGCCCCGCCTTGATTTCCTCAACGCTCTGGGGCGGCTGCATGGCGTTCATAGTGTTTTTTAGTTCTTGCTGCGTCTGCGGCTGCAAGTTCTGCCATTCGCTGTTCAAGCTGTATCACATCCTTTCCGTAGTCCGTAATCAAATCCGCTTTTTCCTCTGTTTCCCCGAACAGCAGCACATCCAGCAGATATTCCACTTGGGCTTGCTTCTGTAAGGCTTCCACAAACCGGGGATGAAAGGCTTCCTCCGGGGAGTGCGGGGCGTAGTCCGTTCTCCATGCCATCAGCAGATGGAGATAATCGGCAAGAATACGGAAGCAGCGATTCTTTGCTTCCTGAAACTGTTCCTCCGGGGATTTCTGCCGGGTCTTGGGCTTTTTTACCTTTCCCGGCGGTTTCCAGTCCTCATAGGAAAGCCCGAAGTCCTGTGCCAGCTGTACGGCGGCTTCTTTCTTTCCCAGCCCATACAGGGCGGCGGCAAAATCAATCACATCCCCATCCGCACCGCAGCCGAAGCAATGGTAACGCCGATCCAGCTTCATGCTTGGGGTTTTATCGTTATGGAACGGGCAGCAAGCCATCCCGTTCCGACCTACATGGATTCCATAATACTCCGCAGCCTGTCTTGTTGTGACGGACTGCTTCACAGCTTCGAATACATTCAAATCTATCCCTCCTTGAAAATAAGAAAAGCACCTGACATTCTCTAATTGAAAATGGCAAGTGCCTGTTAAAGTTCCATATCCTGTTGTCTGTGTTTCTCCTGTGCCGGGGCGGTTCTTTGTGCTTTTTTCTCGTCAGTCTTATCCTGCAAGACTTCTTTGATGGGCTGCTTCTTGGGCGGCTCTTTGCTTTCCTCTGTGCCGGGTGTGGCTTTCCGTACCCAGTAGCGGATGTCCCGCAGCTTCTTCAAATCCTCCTGTACCTCGGTCAGTGGTACTTTCAGCTCTGCGATTTCGCTGAGAAGCGTTTCCTGCTCCTGTTGCAACTCATTTTTCGTTTTATCCTTATCGTCCGGGTGCTTGGCAAGGTAGTCAGCGGCTTTCTCATACCGGGCAACCTCCGGGTGTTCCTGTTTGAATTTCCCCTTTATTTTCTTAAAAAATATCTTCTGGTACTTCTCATAGACAGCCTTACATTCCTTGCAGTCTGTCCGGCTGGCAAGAATCCCGTCAATCACTTTGCTCCGGGCTTCCTTTGGCTTCATCTGATTGCGGTAATCTGCGGCTGATTTCCCGGAAGATTCCAGAAACGCTTCTAAGTCCTCCACAGTGGAAAGCCCCTTTTGCCGGAGATAGGACAGGGCTTCGCTGACTGCCTTTAAGTCCTGTGAAGTTCCCCGGTTCTGTCCAGCCCTTGTCCAGTCCTTCCGTTCTTCCTTTCGTATCTCCATATACTTCATCAGCAGATTGGGAAGAAGTGTCGCTTCCTCCGCCGCCTTTTGTGCAAGCAGCTCCTTCCGTTTTTCTCCCAGCTCGGTAATCCAGCCTTTGAGGTTTTGGATAAGCTGCCGGATGGACTTCATCAGGCGGTTGGCGGCTCTGATTTCCCGGTTCAGGTTGCCGATATTCGTCTGGATACCTCGCTTTTCCATCTGCCGGACAGCAGTCCCCTCATGGACAGTGGGGACTATATCAAGCCCCTGTCTGGCATAGGAACGCAAGTCCACACGCTCCGGGCGGTCATTGGCGTCCAGATAGCGGTTCTGGATAACCTCCCATTCATGCCGCCAGATTTCACAATACTTCTGGTCGTTCCAGTCCACCGTATCCTCCTTGTGGCTTTTCCACCTGCCGGACGGCAGCTTTATCCGTTCCCCATTCTCGTCAAGGTCATAAACCTTGCGGCTCTTGGGAAGCCATTTTCCATGTTCATCCATTGCCCGCATGGTCAGCAGGACATGGGCGTGGGGATTGTGTCCCGGCGGATGGGGGTCATGGATGGCAAAATCAGCAATCATGCCTTTGGAAACAAACTGCTGTTCACAAAACTCCCGTACAAGGACAGCGTACTGGTCGGGCGGTATCTCTCTGGGAATGGTAAGCACCCACCGCCTTGCAAGCTGGGAGTTCCATTGCTTTTCCACCGCTTCGGCGGCATTCCATAAAGTATTGCGGTCTGCATATTCCTGTGGAGCATTTGCCGGGAGCAGGATTTCATTGTGGACGATACCACGCTTTTCCGGGTAGTGCTTTACTTGCTGGTCGTATTCACAGAACAGCTTTTCGCCGCTTTGGTAAGCAGCGGCGGCAACCGCAGACTGCCGCTGGCTGCGCTGAACAATCGTGATTTCGTTGTGTGGACAAGGCATTTCGTGTCCCTCCTTTCGCTAATTGGTGGATGGGGTGGCGTTTTACCACCTCATTTTGGGCAGAAAAAAAGCAGGAGACCTTTTTCAGATTTCCTGCTCGGTGTGCCACTGTGTGAGCGGCGGGTATTTAGTTGTAAAAGTTCGGGACAAGTTGACCCGATGTAAAGCTAACAAACTGGAATTGCACCAAAACAATCTAAGACAACAACGCTGCCCTACTTGCGATTTTTTCTTGTACTGCGGAAACAGTTTCTTGAATGGAATAAGTGGTCGTATCTATAACATTCGATTCATATATTCCCAGATTGCAAAATTGCTCCCACATGGTTTCTACCAATTCGATATTTGTCTTTCGGTCTAACTTTGAGCGTTCAACAGCTCGCTTCAAGGTTTCTTCCTTACTTGCCCTTAAAATAATATAATGCACCTCATAATGTTCCCGAACAAGACTTTGCCACGGCTTTAAAAACCACGGTCCGATAATACCGTCAACAATTACATCATATCCACCACGAGCATATCGCTTCGCAGCTTCTAAAAACGCTTCAATGACAATCAAATTTTGCTCATTTGATTCTGGCAAATGCGGTGGTATTGCCCCTTTACTCAAATAATGATAAAAGTCATCTGTGTGCATATGCACAGACTTTTCCAAATCTGATTCTTTTGCAACAGCAGATGCCGTTGTAGTTTTTCCTGTCCCCGGCGCACCTGTGATTACAATAATTCTACCTTGATTCATCTATATTTTACCTCCACAAATTACGATTTTCTTAATTCTACAAACTGGAATTTGAGTCTCTGTAAAGCTGGAATTAACCCATACAATTATTTTAATTTAGAGGTTCTTACGCAATTATCCGTATTTTGTAATTTTTCAATACTGGAATGCCAGTGTAAATCAGCATTCTCCATTTTTATTAAAGCGAAAAACGTAAAATTGCGGAAGAACCAATTTAGATATTCACAATTTTACTTGCCACAGTATCTCGAAAAACACTGTCATGTTCTACCAGGAGCATGGTCGGGGCAAACTCCGTTATGAGTTGTTCAATCTGCATACGTGAGTACACATCAATAAAGTTGAGCGGTTCATCCCATACATACAAGTGTGCCTTTTCACAAAGGCTTTTCGCAATTAGGACTTTCTTCTTTTGCCCGCCAGAAAAGTCTTTAATATCCTTTTCAAACTGTACACGCTCAAAGTCCATTTTCCTAAGAATTGCCTTGAACAAACTTTCATCAAGGTTGTTTTCTTCTGCAAACTCGGAAAGGGTTCCACATAAATACGATGTATCCTGTGGCACATAAGAAATTACAAGCCCAGAGCCAAGTGTTACTGTACCCGTATAATCTATGGACTGCCCGACTACCAACTTTAACAGGCTACTTTTGCCACTGCCGTTCTTTCCATCAAGCACAATGCGTTCTCCCTGTCTTATTTCAAACGAAACGGGTTCACAAACTGAAATGCCATCATAATAAACTACTACATTCGATAATGATGCAAGCAAATCTGTATGGTAATTAAGCGGTTGTATCTTGAGGGCTTCTGCGGTTTCCATATTTTTCAGCAATGCTGATTTTTGTTCGATTGTCTGTTGTTGTCTCGCTTCTATAGATTTTGAACGCTTCATCATTTTGGCGGCTTTATGACCGACATAACCTTTATCTGCTGCCCCAATTTTGGAAGCTTCTACACGTTCAGACCATACTGCAGCGCGTTTTGCCGACTGCTGTAATCGTCTGATGTCCTTTTGCAAACGTTCGTTCTGAGCCAGTTCAAATTCTTGCTGTCGCTCAAAATTTGACATCCATGATGAAAAGTTTCCTCTTTGCACTTCGATATTCGCTCGGTTAATCGATAGAATATAGTCAACACAATCGTCAAGAAAGCGACGATCGTGAGAAACTAAGATGAATCCCTTTTTCTTTTTCAGATATGCCGCCACACTTTTTCTCGCTTTGGCATCCAAATGGTTGGTAGGTTCATCAATCAGTAGGAAATGCCCTTCATTAAGAAAAAGAGCGGCAATCAAAACCTTTGTCTGCTCTCCGTTGGAAAGTGTTTCAAAAGGTCGCCAAAGCACATCGACATCAACATCAAGATAAGAAAGTTCTCGCATAAGTTCCCATTCTTCCGCAAGTGGGCAAATCTCCTGCAATATATCCTCTGTAATACGATTCTTATCTGAAACGGGATAAGGAAAATAATCAAACTGTACGGATGATAGGATTTTTCCACTATACTCATATTTCCCAAGCAGAAGATTCAGAAAGGTTGTTTTACCTCGTCCGTTTCTGCCCACAAAACCAAGCTTCCAATCGGTATCAACCTGGAAACTGACATTTTCAAAAACATTATCATAACTTGTCGGATATGAAAACGTAAGGTTTTCAAT
The DNA here is from genome assembly GCF_003477745.1 of Clostridium sp. AF35-15. Classification (NCBI taxonomy): domain Bacteria; kingdom Bacillati; phylum Bacillota; class Clostridia; order Eubacteriales; family Clostridiaceae; genus Clostridium; species Clostridium sp. AF35-15. The sequence continues at coordinate 5,099 of NZ_QUDY01000015.1, forward strand.
TTTAATCATTGACATAAATATTATCCTCCTTTGCATGTCATACGATACAAAGTCGGTTCGGTGAATGTTTACTACGTATAGATTTCACCAAAAGGAACCGACACTATACGGAGTGAATCATGTGTAACTATCTGTTCTGCACTATTCATAAAGCACCTCCAAAACAAAATAAGAGCCACAAGAAAGTTTATCCTTGCAGCTCGTCATAGCATAAAATAACACCACTAAGCAAAAGTGGCAACAGCACTATATTGAGTAAGATAGACATATAACTTTCTTGCAATAGACACAATAATGCCAAAGTATAGCACTACCGCATATTTTGATTTTATTTGCAAGAAAAGTTAATCATCTTCCCACCTCTTTCTAAATTTCAAAATATTATACCATAAATCGCAGGCAAATACAAGTGGTTATAAAAATTTAACAAATCGCTTATAATACAATCATATAACTTTACGCATTCCTTACTGACCGTAAAATTCCGATTTATTGCTGACTTTATTATACTTTATTGCCTATCGAAAAGATAGCATATTTTATGAAACTTGTCGGCTGGGAACAGCTTGCAACGCAAGGTGTCCCCAGATGACAAGTCCACAAAAGGGTAGCTGGCGGTAGCCAGCGCAGGGGAAGCGTAGCGTCCCCTGTATGATTTGGAGCAGACCATGACTGCGAAAAATCACAGCCCTCCGGCAAGGAGCCTTCGGAGAACGCAATGCACCAACCTTTGGGTGGTGTATAATTGCGCCCTTAGTAAACTAAGGGGTTTCCGGCTTCTCACGTTCCAGCAGTTTCTTCAATAGTTCCTGCGTGTCCTGCCTGTGAAAAATGAGTGTCAACAACAGCATGACATCATCATCTGTCAGGCGTTCCGGCTCTTGCAGAAAACTTTCCAGCATACCGCCACGAGTACAGAGCCGGTGTGTCCGTTCTTTTCGGGTAAGCTGCTTTAGCTGGTGCTGCAATGCCTTTTCATCATTGATGGCTTTCCGCAGTTTCTTTTCACTCTTTTCCAACTCTCGGTTGAGCTTTTCCAGCTTTGAGGTATCAGGCAAGGGCAGCGTCCTCCTTTCCCGGTATCAGCACATAAATCCTGTTTGGTTCTCCAACGCCCTGACGCACTCGCATGATCAGTCCGGCGGTTTCCAGTTCATTCAGAGAACGCTTGACCGTCATGGGGCTGCGGGACAGGACTGCGGCAATGGCTGTGACAGGGAAGCAGATAAACAGGATTCCGTTCTCGTCCTCCTGTCCGTTGGATAGCATAGCGTCCAACATCCGGCAGTACATGACCTTTGCGGTGCTGCTGACTGGAAATCCTGTCAACGCTCTGGGAAAGGGCATACAGGGCGGCAACGGTGTGCCTATCGTCATAAATTCAAAATTCATTCGGTGTGTTCCTCCTTTTTCTTTGCTCTTTTGGATAAATAACGGGGGCAGTCAACCACAACCGCCCGGAAGCTCTGCTTGCACCCATGCTTGCATTTCCGGCATAATTCGTTGTAAGTGACACGCCCCCGGTCATTGAGGTAAAAAGAAAGCTCATGCTTCCTCTTTTTGCTCATTCTCGGCATATTGCGTTTCCTCCCGTTTTAGTGTATAGTTTCGGGGCGATTTTCGGCAAAATTACGGTCATAGAGCCGTCTAAAATCTCCAGAAGTATCAGCAATAGGGTAGACTATCCCCCTATCAGATTGTCGTGTTTCGGTATCATTTCGGTATCAGTTCGCCAGTTCTCCCCGGTGTCGTTCCTCCCCTGAATCTCACAGCGGCGTATTGCTCCCTTTGGTACGCTCGTTTCGGTCAGGGTTCCTCCATATCCCTGCCAAAAGTCATGGCGCTACATCGCCGGGGAAGCATATCCCACACAGGCTGGTCATTCGATTGGAATAATCCATCGATGAACTACCTGTATCATAGAACATTTTTGTGCCCTGTGCCGTATGTCCACAAAGTAGGAATTAAGGGTAAAAATCAGAAATTTCCACGATTGCGGAAAGTATGATATAATCCAGTTAAGCGGCAGTAATGAAACCGCCGGAAAGGAGCGTGCGCCCATGAAAGGAGCGACAAGCATACAGGAACGCCTTTGGGAACTCCGCAAGGACAAAGGCTTAAATCTGGAAGAATTATCAGAGCTGACGGGCATTTCCAAATCAGCTCTTGGCAGTTATGAAAAAGAGGATTATAAGGAAATCAATCATGGCAACCTTATCACGCTGGCAGACTTCTATGGGGTTTCCGTTGATTATCTGCTGTGCCGGACAGAGAACCGGGAGCAGATCAACACGCCACTAACAGAGCTGCATTTGAATGATGAGATGGTGGCACTTCTGAAAGGCGGTCGGATTAACAACCGTCTGCTCTGTGAGCTTGCCACTCATAAGGACTTTATCAAGTTTCTTGCGGACATTGAGATTTATGTAGATGGGATTGCCACCATGCAGATTCAAAACCTCAACGCCCTTGTCGATACTGTCCGGCATGAAATCATTGAACGGTATCGCCCCGGCGAAGACGACCCGCATTTGAAAGTGCTGCAAGCCGCCCATATCAGCGATGATGAATATTTCAGCCACATGGTTCTTGATGACCTCAATCTCATTATCCGGGATATTCGGGAAGCCCACAAAAAGGACAGCGAGAGTGCGCCCCAGACCACCGTTGCCGATGAATTGAAAGAAAATTTGGAAGCGGTTGAAAATTTCAAGGGCAGTCGGGATGAAAAGCTGGTTGTCCTTTACTGCAAGCAGCTCGGCATCAACTATAAAAATCTGTCAGACGAAGAATTTCGCTGGCTCATTCGGATTCTACAAAAATCAAAGAAAACAGGAACTCCTATCAGTCAAAGGAAAAAACGGTAAAGAAAAACCGCTGTTGCATGGTTGTGTTTGCTTCCATGTAGCAGCGGTTGGTGCTATACTTATTCAGTTAAAATTTCAAAGCGATAAAGTGGAATTTATCTTAGAAATTACAGCAATGTTATTTTGATAAACTTTCAAGAATTGAAATATCATGCTTATCTTTATCTCTTAATTCATAACCTGAATGGAAAACTCTTTGGCCTTTTAAGGATATACAAGGAATTGTTTTTCCTTCAAAAAAAGCACTACCAAAGTAATCTTTTTCAAACTCATACCAGCCACCCTCTAAATCAGCTTGTTTTGAAGTTCCGTCCTCACTTAAAACGAACGGGTGAATGTCTAAGTAACCAAGTTCATCACTATATAACTCTATTCTAACCGGTTTCCAGTCTGTATCAATTTTATAGCCCAGATTCAAAAGCACATTTAACAATTTTTCCGTATGTTGAGCATCAAAATTTATATCTATATCTCTATGAATTCTTGTTTGTTTACCAGCTAAAATATCTACACCCCATCCGCCATCCAACCAGTATGTAATTCCAGTATTTTCGAATAATTCTATTACTTTCATTAAATCTTCTTTTGTTGTTATTTCTTTTCTACCCATACAAAGTCTCCTTTACAACTTCTAATTTGTAATAATCATTCTACCATACCGTTATGAATAAATCATCTCATGTAAAACAATTTCTTCTGCCCGGTTGTGAATGTTATTGCAACGCTGCACCCATTCCATTTGACGGGTACGCTTCAATTCCTCGGTCACGCCCTCGGCAGCTTTCATCTGCTCCATGATGGTGTCTAACCGTTTCTGTGCCTGTTCGTTCAGGTCTGCAAGATATGTCCACAATTCCCCGGTCAGGGTCAATGTGTGTAATCTGGCTGGGCAGACTTCTCTTAAATATTCCCGGTGCATCCGTCCGTACTTTCCGATGGGGCGGTGTTCCTCCGGCAACTTCAAGTCCGGGATGTAGTAATCTCCAACAAGGATATAATCAATTCCGTTTTCTTTTATTCTTGGTTTCAATTCGCTCATGTTCCTTACCTCCTGTGGAAGCAGGCTCGTCTGGTACTAACTCAATCACATCGGTAATCTCACAATTCAGCGTTTCGCAGATACGGGCTAATGTATCCATGCTGATGTGCTTTCCCTCTTTGCTCATGTTGGCAATCATATTTGTTGTCATACCAGCGGCAAGCCTTAAATCCTCTTTTCTCATATCACGCTCTAACAGTGTGTGCCAGAGTGGTTTATAGCTGATGTGCATATTGTTTTCCTGCCTTTCTATCCATACCACCGGAGCGGCTGCCCCGGCAGGAACTTTTCTCTTATTATAGCACCAATCTTGTGAAATCACAATTTATTCTTGTAGCCTGCCGCTGATACCGTCTGGATTGGCTTTTCCTTTCTTTTTGTTCCCTTTAATTAGCCATGAACTGCTTAATGCCCTGTGATTTTACTCATGTGTGATAAAGAAGTAATAGAAGTGTAAAAAATTTTGCCGTTCCTATCCGGCACATGAGGTATGTCGGATAGGTCGGGCGGTTAGGTGTCGGGCAGTTCTACCTTGCCGACAAAAGAATAATAGATTTCGATTTCCTGTCTGCGTAACTTGCCCCGGCGTTTTCCGTCAAGGGCAACGCTTTCATGGACAACGATTTTCTCCACAAACTCCCGCAGCAGAGTAGGGGTAAGTTCTTCAATGGTGGTGTGCCTGCGTACCACGTTCATAAACTTTTCAGCGTTTTCGGTGGCTTCCTGCGCTTTGGAAAGTTCTTCCCGCAGTCTGGCGGCACGTTCTTTCAGTTCTTTCTGCTCGGCTTCATAGTCTGACGACAGCTCTGTGAAACGCTCGTCCGATATACGCCCGGTCACGCTGTCCTCATACAGCCGTTTGAAGATAGCAGAAAGTTCGCTGATACGCTTTTCAGCCGTTTCCAGTTCCTTTTTTTTGGCGGCGTTCCTGCGTCTGTCCCCGTCCTCGTTCTGCTCAATCAAGAGCTTCATAAACCGGGCTTCATGCTTTGCCGCATAGCTGGTAACTTTCCGCAGATTGGAGAGTACACCGGCAGTCAAGAGGTCAGTGCGGATAAAGTGCGCTGTGCAGTCGGCGGTGCGCTTCTTGTAGCTGCCGCAGATATAACAGTCCTGCTTGCGCTTGTCCGTCTGGTATCGCTGCTGGTACATGACGCTGCCGCAGTCGGCACAAAAGAGTATGCCGGAGAACAAGCCCACTTCGTCATAACGGTTGGGGCGTTTGCGCTGCTTGCGTAACTCCTGCACCCGTTCCCACGTTTCCCGGTCAATGATAGGCTCATGGTGGTTCTCAAAAACTGCCTGCTTTTCCGGGGGATTTTCAATGCTGTGTTTCAGCTTGTAGGACGGTTTCTCGGTCTTAAAGTTTACCAGACAGCCCGTATATTCCCGGTTTTCCAGCAGATGAACCACTGTATTTGTCGCCCACTTGCACTCATAGCCGGGGTGGTAGCGGCGGGTGCTTCCCGTCCTGCGGTATTCCAGTGTCCCTGGCGTGGGGATTTGCTGCTCGGTCAGCATACGGGCTATCTTGGTCGGACCGTTCCCGGCAAGGCAAAGGCTGTAAATCTGCCGTACCACCGGGGCGGCTTCCTCGTCAATGATAAAGTTTTCGTCCTCGTCCATGAGGTAGCCATAGACGGGCTTGCTTGTGATGGGCTTGCCGCTCATGCCCTTAGAGCGTTTTACTGCCTTGATTTTCTTGCTCGTATCTCTCACCAGCCATTCGTTAAAGATGTTCCGCAGAGGGGCAAAGTCATTTTCCCCCTGTGCGCTGTCAACGCCGTCATTGATAGCAATAAAACGGACGTTTTTCTGTGGGAAAATCATTTCGGTGTAAATTCCCACCTGTAAGTAGTTTCGCCCTAACCTCGACATATCCTTGACGATAACTGTCCCGACTTTTCCGGCTTCAATGTCCGCAAGCATGGCTTGAAAACCGGGTCTTTGAAAGTTCGCACCAGAATAACCGTCGTCCGTGTACCAGCGCAGATTGGAAAATCCATTCTGTTTGGCATAGGTTTCCAAAATCCTCTTTTGGTTGGAAATGGAATTGCTTTCGCCTTGCAGTTCGTCCTCATGGGACAGTCTTGGATAAAGGGCGGTAATGAGTTGCTGGGTGGTCTGTCTTAACATAAATTCCTCCGTTTCCGACAGCCAGCCCCACTATTCCGTACCTTGATTGTACCACATGGGGCGGCTGTCTGTATAGCGGCAAAAGCGTCAAATCTGCTTCTTTACGGTCAGTAAAAATGACGGTTTTTCAATTAGGCTTCTCGCAGCTCAAATATCCGGCGGCAGCTTCTGCTTTCAGCACTTTCATCATCTTGTCAGCAGCGGTGTCGGTCGCCCCCTCCTTGAAAAAGCCGGACACCACAAGGATTGTGTTGCCTATCCTCGTTTCGGTCACGCAGTCCGGGCGGCGGGCAGGGCGTTTGTTTCTCTGGGTGTCGGTCATAGGCAAATCTCCTTTCCGGCAAGCAGGCGTTTCAATCGTTCCATTTTCCCCTGTGCGGCGGCTTTCCTCAAATTCTCCCCGGTAAAGCAGAGGGGGGAACACATTTCAAGCAGCCGGTCATAAATCCGGGCGTGGGCGGTGTCCTCCGGGTGCTGCAATTCCTCCAGCGTGAGGTTGGTCGTCACAATCAGCGGCTTCCTGCTCCGGTAGCGGCTGTCAATCACGTTGTAGACCTGTTCCAGTCCGTATTCTGTGCCACGCTCCATTCCAAAATCGTCAATGATGAGCAGGGGGAAGCTGCAAAGCCGGGAAATATATTCATTCCTGCCCGCAAAGCTGGCGGCAAGGTCATTAAGTATCGTTGCAAAGTTTGTCATGCACACCGGGACTTCCTGCTCCATGAGGGCGTTTGCAATACACCCGGCAAAATAGCTTTTTCCAGTGCCTACCTTTCCCCACAAGAGCAACCCGTAGTTCCCGTCCTTTATCTGCTCCCAGCGTGCCACATATCCGGCGGCGTTCTTCATCTGCGGGCAGCTTCCGTTATCGTTGGCAAATGTCCAGTCCTGCATGGTCTTGTCTGTAAATCCCTGCCGTTTCAGCCGTTCCACCGTTTCAAGGTGGCTGCGCTGCTTCTCGGCTGCTTCCCGTTCCTTACGGGCTGCCCGCTGGCAGTCGCACTCTGACGGGTGGCGGTCACGCCCGAAAAAGGTCTTGCCCTCCGGGAAATAGGCTTCTTTGGGTTTCCGGCATTTGCCGCAGTATAACAGCCCGTCCTCCCCGGTGTAATCCTCCGGCTCGGCTGTGGTTTCGGTCATAGGCAGTATGGTGTTATGGATTGTATCGGTCATAGGCTTTCTCCCTCCTTGAATGAATAGTCCGGTATGCCTTTCTTTGGCTTCTCTTTGGCAGCGTCCTTCTGCGCCCACTTGTAAATGGTGGCTGCATGGCTTTTGTACCGCTTCCCGGTGGAAGCGATATGGCAGGAAAGCCGGTCAAGGTAATACTCCCATTTGCCGGGGAAGTCCTGTTCCAGTTCCAAAAGTTCTGCGTCAGAAAGGAATACATTTTTATATCTGCCATAAGCGGCGGGGGGCTGCCCCTCACTCGCTCTTTTTGTTTGGCTCTCTATTAAGTTGTTTATATTAGTTTGGTTAGGGGACGGTTTTCCGACCGTCATAAGGTCAGTTTTCCGGCTGTCAGTGGGGCGGTTTTCTGCCCCTATGAGGGTCGGTTTTCCGTCCGTCAGTTGGTCGGGAAACTGTACCACTGGGGCAGGCACTTTTACATACAGGCGGTTGGCACAAGAAAAGCCTGCCCGTCTGCGTTCCAGCAGTCCGGCAGCGTCCAGTTCGTTCAGTGCGCCCTTTATGGTGGTACAGCCTTTATCCAGCATTTCCGCTATCTCTGCTATGGGGTAGACAATGTATGTCCGCCCCTCGCTGTCCTGCCAGCCATTCTTCTGCGAAAGGGTGGAACGGTCTAACAGCAGCGCATACAGCAGCTTGGCGGTGTGGGATATGTCCATTTTCAGCAGGAAACGGGGGTAAGGCAGGTAAGCGGGCAGCTCCGTTTCTGCGGTCATATAATCAGCGATAGGGTTCACCTCCTTGTGGTGTCTGTCTATGGGTTCTGTTACGCTTTTAGGGGGCGTTTTCGGGGGAAAAGGATAAATGTATCACGCACCCTTTGACACCCTTCCAAAAAGCCTTGATTTATGCGGGTTTGAAATGCCCTAAAGCGTGACATTTCTCCCTTTGTTTCCGCTTCCGTTTGGCGGCGTTTATCCGCTTCATGCGTCCGGCGCAGTCCGGGCAGTATTTCCCCCGGTTGGATTTGGGGACAAAGAACGCCCCGCAGACAGCGCAGCGTTTCCGGCTTTCCCGGCGCATGAGGGCGGCTTCCAGTGCTTCATCAAGGGGCAGGACAGCGGCAGTAAACCAGCGGCAGAGCAGCGAATAGCTGATACTCTGCACACACACGCAAGGCTCGCCGTCCTCCAACAGCAGACAATTCCCGCTGTCATAGTTGCAACACTCATGCACAAGGCGGCGGGCTGCCCGGTACTGGCGGTAGTCCATGCGGGGGATATTACCGTTCATGGCTCTGCTCCTTTCTGCGTTGCGGCTCGCTCCGGCGTAAAATCTGGTCGATATTGCCCTTGACAGTCTGCAAGCGGCGGTATTCCTCCCGTTTTGCCCGGTAATCGTTGTAGCCGCTGTTTTTCTCTTTGATAAGGGCTTCAATCTCTGCTTGCAGGGCTTTATAGCCCGGCAGCTTGGAAATGCCGTTTTCTTTGAAATAGCGGGCGGCTGCGTCTGCTATGATAAAGTCGCTTTCGTGCTTCTGTCGGTAGGCTGCTTTTGCTTTGGCGTTTTTCTGCTGTTTCAGCCCGTCCCGGACAGGGCGGGTCTTGGAATAGGCAAGTACCTGCCGTTGCAGCTCCTTTTTCCCGTTCAGCGTCTTTTCCACCTGCTTCAGCTCTGTAAGGCTTTCCTGCATGGCGGCATAGGCGGCAGAACAGGCTTCGTCCAGTTCCTCCGGGGAAGAAAAGCCGTACTGCTGGTAGGCGGTAACGGTAGCCGCCATTTGCTTTAGGTTGTGCTTTGCCGCCCAGCGGTCATAGCCCACGCCCTTGCCCTCGGCTCGCTTGGCTTCCCGGTCAACCATGCGCTGCAAGGTGGTGTCTGCCGGGGTGGTTTTTGTGGTTTTTTCCTCCCGCAAGCGTCCCTTTTGTGTGTGGGGGTATTCGGGTATGGCTGTGGTCTGTTCGGCGGCTCTGTGGGCGTTCTGTGTGAGCAGGGCAAGGACAGCAGCCTTGTCAAAATCGTCCCCCAGCTTCCGGGCTGTGATAGGCTTTGTCCTGTCCGGCGTGAGGTAGGAAAGCCGCCCCCGGCTCTCCTTGACGGTCACACCCTCCCGCAGCAAAAGGGAAGAAAACTCGTCAAAGCTGGTAGCTTGGGAAAGTGCCTGCCGTATCGTCCGGCGCAGCTTCGCCTTGTCCGTTTCAAACTTGGTGGGCTTGGTCGGCTGTCCGGCGGCTTCTCTGGCGGCGTTCTCTTTATCAAGGGCAAGCTGCCCTTTCTTTGCCGCCCAGTATTCCCGTTCGGTTATCCGTTCCTTGCTGCCGTTCAAGAGGTCGATTTGGTAAAGCTCCTCCCGGTGGCACATCTCCATGACTTCACTCTTGAAATATTCCATAGCGGCATTGGTGCAGCGGTGCTTGCAGCCCTCCCGTGTATCGGCTGGTCTGTCCATGTAGGGCAGAAGCGGGACTTCATAAATCCGCAGGGAGTTGATGACGATATGCACATGGATATTGCCGCTGTGGTTATGCCCGTCCGGGTGGGTGCAGATTAGGGCTTGGTGTCCGGGAAAATGCTCTTTACAGAACTGCTCGCCCAGCTCCTGCGCCCGGTCTACGGTCAAGCCGTTGTCTGTCCCGTCCCGTGGGTCAAAGCTGATGATATAGTGGTGGCTTTTCACATCTTCCCGTTTTTTGTTTTTCTCATAGCGGAGATTGGCTCGCATACAGGCGACAGCGAAATCCTCTCCCCCGCAGTTGAGGGAAGAAATGCGGTAATTCTCCCTCGGTATCAGCCGCCCGTTTTCATCAAGGGTGGGCTTCATGGTAAACTCGTCATGCTCAAATGTGAGGTAGGCTTCCGCTGCGCCATAGTCCGCATTTTTAGAGCTGATATGTTTGAATGTTGCCAACAGCGTCACCCACTTTCTGCAAGACTTCAAACTTTAGGGCGGCAAGGTCGGAAACCGCCGCCCGTACCTCCCCGGCAAGCTGCGGGTAGGGGCTGTGCCACTCGTTCAGTGTCCGGGCTATCTGGTTTAAGTTGCCGCCGATCCTGCCGTATTCGGCGGTCAGCTTCCCGACAGCGGCAAGCAGCTCGTCGTTGACGGGGGAAACGGTTATGATGGGGCGTATGGCTGCCCCGGTTATGACTTGCCGGATAAACTCGGCTTGGCTCATGTTGCAGGCAGAAAGCCTTTCCGCAAACTCGGCGTATTCTTCCTCGGTCATGCGTGTCTTGACTACCCGGCTGCGGTGCGGCGTGTTGTATCGTTTCATAGGTGGTTGACCTCCTTTCTATGCGTGGTGTCCTCTCACTAATAGGAGAAAAACGGGGTGTGAAGCGGAACTGTTTTTGAAAAATCCGAAAAAATATTTTGAGGGATTTTTAAGCGGCGCAAGCCGCATAAGCAGGGTTTGGGGAAGGCACTCCCCAACAAGATTCCCGCAGGGGCAAAATGAGCGAAAAGCGAATTTTGGTACTGTGGTAGAATCTTGCTCTAAGAAACTGCCGACCTGCCGTTCACTTGCTACTGCCACTTTTTCAGAAAATCTATAACCAGCTTTTTTTATAAAAGGCTGCGGGCTGGCGTTTTTCCCTTACTCCCTACAAACCACAAAAGAGCAGAATGGACGGACTTTCCGGCAAGAACTTTTCCGGCGGCTCGGTCTTTCCCGACAATAAGGCGTTTCGGAAGCTGCGTTTTGCCCGCTGTCTGAAAAAAATGGCAGCCTTTTTTGGTTTCACTGTCTAATACGGAACTTTTGGAAATTTGCCAAAAATGGACGCAAAAAAAGCAGCAAATCTTTTTCGGATTTACTGCTTCATGTGCCGCTGCGGTGCGGCGGGATGGATATTCAGTTGAAATAAAAGAGGATGGTGGTACTTTAGTCTATCGACTCTTTACTAACTATTAGGTAATCTTGAAAGATTTTCCTTGAATTTATCTAAAGAATGTTCATTGTTTCCCGCAAAAATAAGTGGAATTGTATATTCATATGATATGCCATTTTCATAGTCCGATAATTGTATTTTTATAGTATCATCCCTCTCATCTTTAGGTGCTATATATATGAATGAATTTTTATTTATATCAGATATTTTCCCTTTTTCAGAAGAAACAGTATAACCCCAGTCTGTTAAATTTGTCTTTATTGTAACTTCTGTTTCTGTTTCTTTTCTAGTCTGCAATGCTGTTTTATCGATTTGGATATCAAAAGGAGTCGAACCTAACAATTCACTGTTTATATTTACAAGTTCTTCTCCATTTGTTTTAGAAATATTAGATTCATCTTCATAATTTTGTTGAGATTCATCTTTTGGTGTTTCTCTGTTACATCCTAATAAAAAGCATAAAATAATTAGTACTAATACAGAAAGTTGTTTTTTTTGCATTTATTTCTCCTTTCATATTATCAAAGAAAGCACTGAGAGTACTTTCAAGAAATTATGAAATATTCTCAATGCTTTCTATTTTTTCCATTAAATATCAACAAAAATCACTCGATGTCCATGCATACGCATTGAACCAACTGAATTATTTACTTCTGGTTTAAAGTATACTTCATTTCCCATCTCGCCAGTATTAAATTCAATACTCGGAGACACAAGATATGCCCAATTACTATCTTTTACGCTCTGTCCATCAAGATCGATAAGTTTTTCAAAATAGTCGGATAAAACTTTCCAACCAACTTGCCACCAATTTACTTTCCGCTCACTTTCATTAGTTTGTGTCGCTTCTGCCTTTGCTTCCGGCGATAACTCACTTGCAAAAGTCGTCGTACTTGCACCTATACATAGCGTTCCTATAAGTGCCAATGATATAACCTTTTTAAATATCTTATTCATACAGTTCACTCCTTTCTTGAAATTATTGAATTCGAATAATAGGATACAATTTAAGAACTATAAGGGTGTTTCATTTTATAATTAGATATATAATCATACCAACTGAACAAATAATAAAAAATACACCACCAATCCGCATTAATACTAAATATAGTTCGGTTGGTTCACCATTTTTTACTGTGAATAAATTTTCTATTTTCCATAATATTTTAGGATAACAGACCATACAAACTCCCAAAATCAATAATACCAACACCCATAAATAGTCCACCAAATTTCCCTCCTTTCAACTAAGTATCCTTGTATACATTTCTACACTATATCTTAGGATAATGTTACCATGAAAATGCCGATAAATCAAGCGTTATTCACGATATGATATGTAAAACCTCAAAAGATTTCGTCATTTTTAACAATGTTTGTTTGGAATAGTAGGGCTGCATATCAATTTTTATATGCTACTTTATGACACATAAGCATTTGCCGCAGGGTTGTCCGACCCGTAACCTTCCAGAAGGTTGATGACACCCCACACCGCCAGACCGGCGCCAAGAGCCATGACCAGAATTTTAAGAATGTCGATTGCCTGATTGAAAAATTCCATATACGTTCCTCCATTTTGTTTGTTTGATGGTTTTGGGTACAAAAAAAGCCGCCCACATCGGCGGCGCTTCGGGTCATCATGGCCCGAAGTTACACGAACTCGTCGCTGTCCAGATCATCGAAGTTCAACAGGTCAGCTTCTTCGTCCGTGTCGGAGCCGTCCACTTCGTACACCGTGTATTCGTCCTCCGGCTTTAGTCTCAATGGCCGGTGGCGGAACAGGCTTTCCAAGCGGAAGGCGTTTTTCTTTTTATCAAATTCGGCTGTGTACTTGTAATTCGGGTGCTTTTTCAAGTCATACTTCGGGGACAGGAAGGGCGGGAGCCCCCGAAGCTGCAAGATACATTTATCCCCGGGCATGGTGGTGATCTCGCTGGTAGTCATCAGCTCCCGGCCAAGCCGCTGCATATTCTGGCTGTAACTTTCAGACTGCCCCCGGCTCCGGCCTTCGGTCTGCATGGAGATGGTGGCCTTGCCCAGCCAGTTTTCCGAAATATCCTTTAGGGTGGAAGCCTCCCGGCCTCCGAGGAACACGATACTGTCCATGTTGCCCATGATGGTTTCAGAATGGTCCTTGTACAATGCCTTGCACTGGCTCATAGCCTGATAAAAGAGTGTCAGGCTGATCTCACGGGAACGGATGACAGCCACAATTTTCTCCAGCCCCGGCACCTGCCCGGTGTTGGCAGCCTCGTCCCACAGCACCCGCACATGGTAGGGCAGACGCCCGCCATAGGTATTGTCAGCCCGTTCACACAGAAGGTTGAACATCTGCGAAAAAGCGAGGGCAACCAAAAAGTTGTAGGTGGTGTCCGTGTCGCTGATAAGGAAGAACAGCGCTGATTTTTCATCCCCCAGCTTATCAAGCTCCAGTTCGTCATAGGACATGATCTCCCGAAGCTGGGGAATGTCAAAGGGGGCAAGTCTGGCTCCGCAGCTAATCAGTATGCTTTTAGCTGTCTTGCCGCTGGCCAGCTTGTATTTCTTATACTGTCTCACAGCGAAGTGCTGGGGACTGCGGCGTTCCAGCCCATCGAACATATAGTCAACCGCATTTTTGAAGGTTTCGTCATCTTCCCGGACTTCCATGCTGTTTATCATTTCCACCAGCGTATTCATGTTGCGTTCTTCCTCCGGCCCCTCAAAGACGATATAGGCCACAAGGGCGCAGTACAAAAGGGTTTCGGCTTTTGTCCAGAACTCGTCGCCCTCCTTGCCATCGCCTTTGGTATTGGCAATCAGGGCGGTAACGAATTTCAAAACATCGCTTTCCGTCTTGATATAGGCCAGCGGATTGTAGTGCATGGATTTGGAGAAGTCGATACTGTTGAACACCCGCACCCTGTATTTTTCCCTTTGCAGGAACCGCCCGCACTGGTCGAGGGTGCCGCCCTTCGGGTCTACCACCACATACGAGGAATGGGCTTGAAGGAGCTGCGGGGTCAGCCAGAACCTTGTCTTTCCCGAGCCGGACGAGCCGATGACACAGGCGTTTAGGTTCCGGGCATTGGCAGGTACCTTCGGACGGGTGTTCATGGTAAGGAACTCCGTCCCGGTTAAAATGACATTGTTCTGAAATTTAGGGTCTACAAACGGCTTTATATCCTCCTTTGTTCCAAAGCGGGCGGTGCCGTACTCCGCATCCCGCCGGAATTTTTTTGCCTTCCTGATCTTTGACTGTATCAGCAGATACATCCCAGCCGCACCGGCAAGGCCCACCAGCAGGTCAATACCGCCCAGCCCCGGCCAGTAGGTTTCAAAGGCTTTCGGGAAGGTGTCGAGCATCCCCATGAGCTTTGTCCCGAAGTCTGTGCCGGGTGCAGTCCGGTAGGCCGTCCCGATTTTGGAAAAAAACCAGAACACAAAGAGGTACGGCAGGTTGGGGAGCACATATTTTCTGATCTTGTCACTCAACGTCCGTCCTTCACCGCCTCTCTGGTCCGCTGCTTCTCCTTTGCCTGCGTCCTGATCTGCTCCGTGAATTTCCGAAGCTGGCCGAGGATAGAAGGCTTGTCCTGCTCTTTGTCCAGCACCTTTGCACTGTACTTCTGGAAGGCCGCCGTGATAGCGTCCGCCTGATTGGCTTTGAAAAACAGCAGGTAATGGCCGGGGCTCACTTTATGGAAAGCGTAGTCCACATGGAACTCCTTCGCGATCCGGTCAAAATCCTTCGGGGCTCCCACATAGGGCATGGCGCTTTTGCCGCCATAGTGGTTCATCAGCTTTTTCACACTCTGGCGTCCCTGTGGGGTCAGCGCCTTCCGGTGGTGCTTTTGCAGCGTCCGCACCACCTTCCCAAGAGCGGCAGCCAGCACTTTTCCCGTGAGCTTCGTTGTCCTGATCGAAAGGGCAACCGTTTTTTGGTTTACTTCTTCCTGCATAAAACCTCCTTTCCGTCGGGGTTCCCGCTATCCGGGAGGCCCCCGTACAATCTCGGCGAACAGAAAGCCTCGGGCCAATGTGGCCCGAGGCTTACCGCTCGGCATCCCTGCCGGACGGAGCTTTCTTTTCCGGCTCCGTCTGGACTTTTTCGCCCTGTTCCCGCATGGTCTGCAAGATAGAGGGCTTCTTTTGAAGCTGGGAGGGCTTTTCGCCGGACAGCGGCTTGATACATTCCAGCCGGTCAGCCGCCCGGATGGCGTTGTCCGTGAGCTGCCTCTGCCATGCACCCACGCTGGGAGCCCAACGAAAGCCGCTGCTTTTCAGCTCGGCCCGGGTGTCCGCGTCAGGCTTTCCGTCAAAGAACACCTGCAAGCGGTTGTCCTCCCGGTTCATTTCCACACGACCCCCATCGAACTCCCAGCCGGAAAATTCCTGCTGTGCCTGTTTGGAAAGCTGTTCGATACGGGCCTTTACCCGGCGGATCTCCGCGTTGTTGTTGGTAAGCTGGTAGCTTTCAAAGGGCCTCGGGTCGCTCCGCCAGCTTGACGCCATGCTTGCTTTCAGCTTTTCGATCTGGTCCGGCGACAGCAGCGCACAGCCATCCAGTTTGCCATGCTTGCGGTAATAGGCGTTGACCTCCTTCATAATGAGCTGGGAGCGTTCCAGCCCGTCCAGCTTCTTCTGGAGCTTTTCAATCGCTGCCGGGTCATCGGCGCTGATCCCGCCCATGCCGGTACTGCGTATCTTATCCAGCAGCCCTTGAATATACTGCCATTCCTCCATGTTGCTGTCCCGGGCCCGGTTCTGTTTTTCCTTCTTCCCCACCGGGAAATTGGCAGGTCCGGCGATCATCACAGAGGGAACCCTTGCGTCAATGGCAAAGCCCTGGTTCATGTTTTCAGCCAGCTTTCGGGCATAGGTGTCTAACAAATGGTCGATCTTCTCATGGTACATGGGGGCCACCCGGGATTTCTGCTTTTCCGCTATGGCGGCGGCCTTGTCCACCATTGCCCGGTATTCCGCCGTTGCGCTCCCTTCCTTGTAGTCGGAAAAGCTGTTCATTTCCTTTGCCCGGCGGGCGGCTCCTTCATTGATAGGGTAATAGTTGATGGTATGCACCTCCTTCATGCTTCGGGCCATGCTGGCCCGAAGTCCTACCGTTCTTCATGGGAAGGCCCCGCCTTGTCCTTTTTCGGAGCGGGCGGGGCTTCTTGAAACCGTTTGAGTGCAACGAGAATGGAGTGGACAGGTTCGGCCTTTTCAGGATAGGCAAATATCCGGTGTTCCGGCGGAATGTCCTGCGGCCCGTGGTAATACTCCTTGAAGCCCTCCGGGACTGCCGACACATATCCACCGGGAGCGAATACGCCGCCCTCGTTGATACGCACATCCCGCCCGTATGCTTCATAATCGAAGTAGTTCTGAATGTGCTCCGGTATGTCGATGGTCCCAAGCTCGTCGGCGTAAAGGCGGCCCAGCCCTTCATCATCGGAAATATCCGGGTAAAAGCGGTAAAGGTCAAGGTTCTGCGTCAGGTTTATCAAATCCTTCACGCTCCGTGTGTGGTTTCCCAAGACAAGAGCGGCTTCAAAGGTTTCCAGTCCGCCCTTATCCCGTACTTCCAGCAGGGCGTGGCCCAGCTCGTTCAGCTCGTCGATGTTCTCACATTCGTAGAGATGATCGTAGAGCCCCAGCACATCGCTGTCAAAGCTGGTAAAGAACACTTCGCTGTACCGTTTCCCGTCTATCCCGATTTTGGCAAGGGCGGCCTGCAACTCCTGTGTCGTCGTGGGGAAATGTACCGTTGTCCCTACCTCAATCCCCATCAAGGGGTACAGGGCGGTGTTGGTTATATAGGCTTCAAACATGGGCTCATTCCTCCTTTCCGGCCCGATCAGCCAGCACCTCATAGATCCCGGCCATAATGTAATCGGCGCAAGGGAGGGCAATCGCGTTCCCCAGCGCCTTGTAGCGTTGCAGAGGCCGGATCTCCACGCCGTCCGCCCCGTACTTTGTCCAGCCCTCTGGCAGCCCCATCAGCCGTTCGCTTTCCGTTTCCGTCAGAAAACGGATACAGCCGCCCTCCGGGTCGCCCTCATACCAGAAGGCGAAGGGCGTCACGTCACTGGCTAAAAGAGTGGGAAAAGGGTCAGTTGGTAATCCGAAGCTGTTTCGGAAGGCCGTTTCTTCCTGCCTTTTTGCCGCTCCCCGCATACGGAAGCACTGAAAGGGGTGGATGACTGGTATCTGCCGCCCTGTTTCAAAAGAAGCTGTTCGATCTCCTTCGGCGGCGGCCCGCCCGCCCTCTCCGCAAGGCGGAGGAAGTGGGAGCATTGGACGGGGCTTAAATAGTATGTCTGCGGCACGTCTGCCTCCAAAATCCGCCACGACGAAAATCCGCTGCCTTCGTGCCAGCCTTCGGGTGCCTGCCCAATACTGGGCGTCCATGAGCCGCCAGCACACATCAGGCGTTCCCCCTCGCACCATTCCGGCATTTCCCCATCTTCCCGAAGGAGGCATTGGAACTTCGGTGTCCGAGAAGGCGGATAGGACGGCTCTAAAGTCCATCCGGTCATTTGTAGAAAACGCTCCCATGACGTTTTCCCAAACAGCGATAGCTGGATATAGGTTATCAGTAGCATCCCTCATTTCCTGTATGATACGAAACGCCTGATAGAACAGGCTTGATTTTGCCCCGGCAAGGCCGGAGCGGTTGCCGATCAGAGAAAGGTTCTGACAGGGGGAACCGAAGGTTATCACATGGACCGGCGGGATTTTCCCGCCGTCCACCTTCGTAATATCTCCCAAATGCGCCATATCGGGAAAGTGCCTTTTGGTTATGGAGATGGGCGCTTTTTCAATCTCGCTGGCCCAGACCGGACGGATACCGCACCGGGAAGCAGCCAGAGGGAACACGCCGATCCCGTCGAAAAGGCTCCCCAGCTTAATGTCCGGCATGGCCCGGGGTGCCGTGTCCCTTCACGGCAAGCACCCCTTCCAGCGTTGTCGCCGCAATGCCCAGCCGTCCGGCAACCGCAATATCGTTTTTCACATCCTCGTCCACAACGCTGCCGCAGACGATCAGGGTATGAGAACGCCGCAGCATATCCCGGCGCATATCAATCCCGGCCTTATGTTCCTCGGGAACGCTGTCATTCAAAAACAGCGGCAGGTACAAGAGCGGGCAGATCGGGGAAAAGCCCGCCTCATAAGCAAGGCGGCAGTAGTGAGCCGCCAGCTCCATATCAACATCCGGCTCGCCGCTCCATGCGGCGGTCAGGTACGCTAAAGGTCGTTTCATTGGTTGAGCCTCCATTTCTGTTTTGGTTTAGGGAAAAGCAAGAGTTCGCCCAATCCCTCCGCCCCTTCCCCCGGGAAGGGGAACGGCTCTGGAGAATTTATATCCCCGTCGCTTGACCGGGAAAAAGCATAACCGGGAGAAATCCGTCAAGGGTGCCTCTGGCACCGCCTGCGGCGGCGCTGCCCTTGACTGATTTTCCCGGCTATGCTACGGAATAACTGGCGACGGGGAATCATTTATATCTCCAGAGCTTCGGGGCGCGGGGCAGAGCCCCGCAATCCTCGGGCCATGCTGACCCGAAGTTTTAGCTTACTTTTCCTGTTCGGTTTTCTTCTCCGGTTTTTCGTGTTCCTTCTGCTGACCCTTCCAGTCGTCCAGCAGCTTGATGATCTGGTCCTTCATTTCCCTCGGCGTAGTTTCCTTGCCGAAATACTTGCTCAGTTCCGCACCTGTCAAAATCACTTTGTCTACCTCCTTTTTGTCCTCCATCATAATGCCGTCGATCACATCCCCGTTGAGCAGCTTCTTTTCGTCCAGTTCCCGCATACGCTTTGCCTGCGCCTGTGAAGGCGAGGACTGCTGGCTGTCAATGGCAACGGCGATATAGTTCTGGTTCTTCTTGCCGATATAGGAAAGCTCCACCGCCGTAGTAAAGCCCAGTTTTTTTTCATCCATCAGCTTCATCAAGTCGGGAACCAGCTCATTGAGCCGGATATACCGCTGCACCTGTTTGACCGCCATCTTATTACGCTCGGCCACAATTTCGTTGGAGCGTTTTCCTGCGTCCTTCGGGTCAATCTGGCCCGAAGTGCGGGAGCCCTGGTGCTTGATAGCCTCAAGCTGCATTTTCAAGGCTTTGGCCCGCTCACTGGGGAGGATTTCTTCACGCTGGTTGAGATTATCCTCGACCATCTGCGTGATGGCTTCATCGTCTGTCAGGTTTCGGACGATACAGGGCATATCCGCATATCCGGCAAGCTCGCTGGCTTTCTGGCGGCGGTGGCCGGACACGATCTCATAGCCGCCATCCTCACGGGGACGGACGATAGCGGGCTGGGTCACGCCCTTGTCCTTAACGCTGGACACCATAGCCCGCATTTCTTCATCGTCCCGGACTTCAAAGGGATGGTTCTTGAAGGCGTGGAGTTCGTTCAGCTTGATATAGACGATCTGCTCCTTGCCCCGGCGTGGAGCATCCTTCGGTTTTTCGGGTTCCTTCGGAGCGGGAGCGGCCTGTACCGTTGGAGCCGTTTTTTTCTCCGGTTCCTTTTTGACCGCCTTTTCCGTTTTCTGTGCGGGAGCTTTGGATTTCGAGGCTGCGTCCTTGTCCTTATCTGCTTTCGGGGGACGGCCCCGGCGCTTCGGCTGTTCCGGCTCTTTGGGTTTTTCCTCTGCTTTTTTCGGAGCCTCCGGCTGCTTTTCCGGTTTCTCCGCTTTTGCCGGGTCAGGCTTTTCCACGCCGGGAGCTGCCGCTCGTTCCTCGGCTTTCTTTTCCTTCATAATTTCAGCGAAGTTATAGACAGAAACCTGTGGGGTCTTTACCTCTGGTTCCGTCTTTTTTTCCGGCTCCGGGGAAACGGAAACCTTCTCCGACTCTTTTGGGGGATTAGGCGGTGTTTCCTTGCCCGGCCCGCTATCCGTTACCGGCTGTTCCGGCGTTTTTGTGGTTTTATCATCTGCCATAAGCATTTACCTCCTGTTTTTTGGCATGAAAAAAGGGGCTCAACTTTTCAGTCAAGCCCCCGTGGGAAGTTCCTCCTTTCTCCGCCATGATACAAAAATACCGCCCGTAGTCTCGTTTGGGCGGTACTTTGTGTAAGATTGGCAGTCCATTATTAAGTTTTTTATTATGTTCCCTTTGTACACCGTTGCAAATAATCTATTGGTATAATATAATTGGAAGTTTATATGAAAAAGAGGTGAGAATAATCAAAATTCTATTTTGGAACATATATAATAAAAATCTAATTAGTCCACTAATTGATATGATAAAGGAAAATCAATTAGATATAGTTTCTTTGGCTGAAGCTGAAAATTTGGATATAACTGCAATATTGAATCATCTCAAATTAAGTGGTAATGAATGGAACGATATTCAGATTAGCCCGCAAAATGATATTAGAGTGTTGGCAAAGAAAGAAATTAAGATTATTCCATATAAAGAAGATGGGCATTATTCCATTTATAAGATAAAAAAATATGATAAAGTTGATTGTCTATTAGTAGTTGTTCATCTTTTGAGTAAAAAGACAAAATCTAATGAGGCACAATATAACCGTGCGAATGACATAGCTAGGGAATTGAATAAATATGAACAAGAATTTTTTGAAAATAATGAAAAACGGACAATTATAGTAGGGGATTTTAATATGCAACCATATGAGGCTGGAATATGTAGCGGTTATGGTTTTAATGCAACAATGTCAGCTAGTCATGCGGCTAAGAAAACTAGAAAAATTGATGGGAGAACAACATATCTTTATTTTAATCCTATCTGGGCTTTAATGGGTGCAAATAAATTAGTTCAAGGTTCTTACTATAATTCAGGAGACAAAGATGACCATGCAATATACTGGTATTCATTTGATTCAGTATTATTAAGACCATGTTATATTGATAAGTTTAACTGGGACTACTTTGAAATAATAGAAAAGACAGAGAATCACAACTTTGTTCCCAATACAACAATTGATAAAGAAAAATATTCTGATCATTTGCCAATAAAATTTGAAATTATAGGAGGATGAAAATATGGCTATAGATTTATGGGGATTTAAAAATGTAAAAGATTTGGAAAAAAATACTAGCGACTTTCCAGAAACAATCTTAAAAGAGCAGATATCTGCATTAGGAGATAAAACGGGATTTGTGCTTTATGGAAAACCTATTTATATGAAAGTGACAAATCATGAAGTTGAATATGGTGCAGCAACAATATTTAATGTAATAGTTCCGGCATTGGATGACTATAGTAAGACAGTGCTAATTATGTATTCTAATTTTGAACAGAATTATCCAGTTGCGATTTCAGTAGGGAAATCTTTCTCTGAGGATATGGATTTTTTTTGCCCGCAGTATGAATGTAAAAATATAGATGAATTTAAAGATGCATTGAAGAAAATCCTCAGTTCAGATGAAGTTATGGAAACCATTAAAACATTATATTCAAAGGCTAATATGTTGGGAAATTAAGCAGCATTAGTTAGCTCATTTATAATGGCTGCAGATAGGAGGTTATCAAATGTCACTTCAAGATATTTTACCATATAGATTACCGAATCATGTAGGAAAGCGTTTGATAGATCCGCATGTGGTCATTGTAGGTGCAGGTGCATCTATTGCTGCTTGTGAGATAGATAAAAATGGAAAGAAAGTTCCATTATTAAAAAATATACACAACATTCTTGGCCTTACGGATGAATTGAAAAAATATAATTTTTCGGATGAACAGATGGAGGATTTTGAAAAATTATTTTCTGATATAAATGGAAAAACTGAGTATAGAGATTTACAGAAAAAATTAGAATATGAAGTGTGCGATTATTTTAGCAAATTGCAGATTCCAGATGAACCAACATTATATGATTATTTGATTTTGTCGTTGACTGAAAAAGATGCAATAATATCATTTAACTGGGATCCATTTTTGATGCAAGCATATAAAAGAAATATATGTGTTGGGAATTTACCTGAGTTAATATTTCCGCATGGTAATGCTGGAGTCGGTTTGTGCTATGAGTGCAAAATAAAAGGGTATGCAAATTGTCTTTGTCCGAAATGTTTTAAAGAACTTGAGCAAATGCCATTGCTATATCCTATAGGAAAGAAAGACTATAATAGCAAGCCGATAATTGTTAATGAATGGAATTTGGCGAAATCTGTGTTGTCTAGGGCGGCGGGGATTACAGTATATGGTTATGGTGCTCCTGTTACGGATGTTGAAGCGGTGGAATTGATGAAATCAGCCAATCATTTAAGCCAGATGAAAGATATTGCTCCATTTACAATTATAAATTTGGCAAAAAATGAAGGTGAGCAGAGAAAAAAATGGTCTGAATTTTATGATGTAAAAATGTTTCTGTATTGTAATAAATTTGAAGAAACAATGCTGTGGAAAAATCCTAGAGTGAGTTTGGAAGCCTTGTTTGATGCGATTCTTCAGCAACAACCAAGAAGTGAAGAAAAGTCATTTAGAGAATTTTCAACGCTAACAGAGTTACAAGAATTTGTTAAGACCATTACAGAGTTTGATATGTGTATTTAAAATCCTTAGTAGTAAGCCTACCTCGTTTTACTACTAATTTTACTACTAACAGCCCGCAACAACTTGCTCCATCTTGCCCTATTTTGCCAAGATGCCATCCCAAACACACATTCTACAAATCCCCGGAATCCCTTGCAAAACAGGGCATTCCGGGGAAAATCAAGGAGAAATAAAACAATGATAAAAGTATTATTCATCTGCCACGGCAGGATTTACCGGGCATGATGAAAAGTCTCAAATCGTCTCATAAGCCCCGTTTTTAAGCGTTTTTTGTGCTTCAGTCTCAAATTTACCAAAGATTTACCAATATTTCTGGAGAGCCAGACTTGCAAAAAAATGAGCCAGAATGAGGAGATTAAAACATGAGCGAATTGAAACCAAGAATAACGGAAAACGGAATTGATTATATCTTTGTTGGAGATTACTACATCCCAGACCTGAAACTGCCGGAAGAACACCGCCCCATTGGAAAGTATGGACGGCTGCACCGGGAATATTTAAGGGAAATCCATCCAGCCCGATTGAACACATTGACCTTGACTGGGGAGTTATGGACATATCTTTCAGACCTGAACGAACAGGCACAGGAACGGTTAGACACCATCATGGAGCAGATGAAAATTGCCGAGGGCGTAACCGAGGAATTAAAGTGTACCCGTCAAATGGAATGGGTGCGGCGGTGCAATAATATCCACAATCGGGCAGAAGAAATTGTTTTGCATGAGATAATTTATTCATAATAGTATGGTGTCAGGATTATGACAAATCAGAGGTTAAAAGGTGCGTTATGTTAAAAAGCATAGGGTTATATTTTAGAAAAATAGACTTTCTGAATTTTGCAGTTGGAGCTATAATGCCAATCATTGTATTGTTTATAGTTTATTCATCAGTCAAATCAAATATAATTCTTCAAGACACTGATTTTTTATCACTGTTGATGAATCATAAAGGGAAATTCATATTTTACTTTTTCGTGTCCTTTATTGAAGAAGTTATTTTTAGAGGAATTATTTTTGGGCTGTTGCTGCAAAAATGTAAAAATAAGTATTTGAGTTGCGTAATAGCTGCACTTATTTTTACACTACCACATATTTTTAATACCGATAATATTTCTGTTCTGGTAATGTTTATTTTTCCTTTTCTATATGGAATATTTGCTAATGAAATGTTTTACACTACAAAGAGTATTTGGATGCCCACAGGATTTCATTGGTTATGGAATTATACAATAACAAGTTTGTTTCTTGTTACAGGAACACAAAGTTTCATATATGTACATATCATAGCAGCAATGATTATAATGATACCGTTGTTTTACATTGTTATTGGGAAAACACGCGTAGAATGATTATGACAAATTAGAAGTTTTGGAGGTAGAAAAACGTGTATAGAATATATAGTGCACTTATCGAAATTGTTGCGGCAGCTGTTTTTATAATTCCTATTTGGTGCATATATAACAAGTTATGTTTTCATAGCTGGAAACGAACTATTATTTATATGGTATTTGGGTTTTATTTTACTGCAGTCTTAGCACTTGTAGGCTTTCCTAATATAGCATCTCTGAAAATTGATTTTGCAGTGAACATTATCCCGTTTTTGGATATGGTTTCGGATTTCATTAATGCTTGTTTGAATATACTTTTATTTGTTCCATTTGGTTTCTTTTTGCCGATATTGTGGGATAAATTTAGAAACATTAAAAATATTGCCTTAATGGGATTTATAGTTACAAGTTTAATTGAAATATCACAGATTTTTACTTTTAGAACGAGTGATATAAACGATATTATTACAAATACTGTTGGTACTATAATTGGATATTTTATTGTACATAGGATAACTGATAATTTTACGAAGCGAATCTTTTCAAATTCAAAAATGGGTGACTTTTACATAATATGTGTATCGGTAGCACTTATTATGTTCTTCCTTCAACCATTTATTTCATCATTGTTATGGAAAATGGTGCTGTAACTTCCAGTTTTCCACTCTGAAAACTTAACTGAATAACCCCAGCACAAACCGCTGCTACATGGAAGCCAACAAACCATGCAACAGCGGTTTTTCTTTATCGTTTTTTCCTCTGGCTGATAGGCGTTCCCATTTTCTTTGACTTTTTGAGAATCCGAATTAGCCAGCGAAATTCTTCATCTGACAGATTTTTATAGTTGATACCAAGCTGTTTGCAGTAAAGGACAACGAGCTTTTCATCCCGGCTACCCTTGAAGTTTTCGACCGCTTCCAGATTTTCTTTCAGTTCATTGGCAACGGTGGTCTGGGGTGCACTCTCACTGTCCTTTTTATGGGCTTCTCGAATATCCCGGATAATGAGATTGAGGTCATCCCGTACCATGTGACTGAAATATTCATCATCACTGATATGGGCGGCTTGCAGCACTTTCAAATGGGGGTCATCTTCGCCGGGGCGATACCGTTCAATGATTTCATGCCGGACGGTATCAACAAGTGCATTGAGGTTTTGAATCTGCATGGTGGCAATCCCGTCCACATAAATCTCAATGTCTGCAAGAAACTTGATAAAATCCTTATGTGTGGCAAGTTCACACAGCAGACGGTTGTTAATCCGACCGCTTTTCAGAAGTGCTACCATCTCATCACTCAAATGCAGCTCCCTTAATGGCGTGTTGATCTCCGCCCGGTTCTCTGTCCGGCAAAAGAGATAATCGAGGGACACCTCATAAAAATCTGCCAGCAGGATAAGGTTGCCATGATTGATTTCCTTATAGTCATCTTTTTCATAACTGCCAAGAGCCGATTTTGAAATACCCGTTTGCTCTGCCAGTTCTTCCAGTTTTAATCCTTTGTTTAATCGTAAATCTTTTAGCCGTTCCTGTATTGTAGTAGCTCCGTTCATTGAAGCAGTTCCCCCTTCTGACAACATTTATAACCGTTGAATTGATTATACCATATCAATTCCGCAATCGTGGAAATTTCTGATTTTTACCCCTAATTCCTACTTTGTGGACATACGGCATAGGGCACAAAAATGTTCTATGATACAGGTAGTTCATCGATGGATTATTCCAATCGAATGACCAGCCTGTGTGGGATATGCTTCCCCGGCGATGTAGTGCCATGACTTTTGGCAGGGATGTGGAGGAACCCTGACCGAAACGAGCATACCAAAGGGAGCGATACGCCGCTGTGAGATTCAGGGGAGGAACGACACCGGGGAGAACTGGCGAACTGACACCGAAATGATACCGAAACACGACAATCTGATAGGGGGATAGTCTACCCTATCGCTGATACTTCGGGAGATTTTAGGCGGCTCTATGGCTGTAATTTTGCCGAAAATCGCCCCGAAACCATACACGAAAACGGAAGGAAGCGCAATATGCCGAGAATGAGCAAAAAGAGGAAGCATGAGCTTTCTTTTTACCTCAATGACCGGGGGCGTGTCACTTACAACGAATTATGCCGGAAATGCCAGCATGGGTGCAAGCAGAGCTTCCGGGCGGTTGTGATTGACTGCCCCCGTTATTTATCCAAACGAGCAAAGAAAAAGGAGGAACACACCGAATGAATTTTGAATTTATGACGATAGACACACCATTGCCGCCCTGTATGGCTTTTCCAAGAGCGTTGACAGGGTTTCCAGTCAGCAGCACCGCAAAGGTCATGTACTGCCGGATGTTGGACGCTATGCTCTCCAATGGGCAGGAGGACGAGAACGGAATCCTGTTTGTCTGCTTCCCTGTCACAGCCATTGCCGCAGTCCTGTCCCGCAGCTCTATGACGGTCAAGCGTTCTTTGAATGAACTGGAAAACGCCGGACTTATCATGCGGGTGCGTCAGGGCGTTGGAGAACCAAACAGGATTTATGTGTTGATACCGGGAAAGGAGGACGCTGCCCTTGCCTGATACCTCAAAGCTGGAAAAGCTCAACCGGGAGCTGGAGAAAAGCGAAAAGAAACTGCGGAAAGCCATCAATGATGAAAAGGCATTGCAGCACCAGTTAAAGCAGCTTACCCGAAAGGAACGGACGCACCGGCTCTGTACTCGTGGCGGTATGCTGGAAAGTTTTCTGCAAGAGCCGGAACGCCTGACAGATGATGATGTCATGCTGTTGTTGACACTCATTTTTCACAGGCAGGACACGCAGGAACTATTGAAGAAACTGCTGGAACGTGAGAAGCCGGAAACCCCTTAGTTTACTAAGGGCGCAATTATACACCACCCAAAGGTTGGTGCATTGCGTTCTCCGAAGGCTCCTCGCCGGAGGGCTGTGATTTTCCGCAGTCATGGTCTGCTCCAAATCAAACAGGGGACGCTACGCTTCCCCTGCGCTGGCTGCCGCCAGCTACCCTTTTGTGGACTTGCCATCTGGGGACACCTTGCGCTGCAAGCTGTTCCCATCTGACAAGTTTCATAAAATACGCTATCTTTTCGATAGGTAATAAAGTATAATGAAATCAATAACAAACTGGACTTGAATAACGGGAGGGACGCCTATGTTATGGTCTATTAGTGGTGGAGTTATAATTTTTGTTTTAGGTGTGTTTATTTTTTTAAAGCCAGATTTAGTGTGGAAATTAACAGAAGCATGGAAATCTTATCGTGCAGATGAGCCATCTGAGTTATATCTGAAAACCACAAAAATTGGCGGTATTTTATTTGCTCTATCAGGAATTGTTATGATAATACTACCCTTTATTTTGAAATAATAACTTTCAGATTGCATGACGAGCGACAAATCAATTTTAGGAGGGATATAGATGCCGGTTATCGAGATTATAACGATTGTATTTGCAGCGATTACAATTTATTTGTGTTATGACGAATATAAAAAAGGAAAAATGAGTTTGAGGAATTTCAAAATAGTTTCTATATGCGAAAGTCTTGCGATTTTAGGAATGATATTTTTGATAATTTGCTGTTATTCAAATATGAAATTATAATGGGGAGCTAAAAATACGAAATGATGAAATATCAATGTCCTTGCTGCGGATATTTTACCTATAATGTTCCGGCAAATGAAGATTGTGGGTATATCTGTCCCGTTTGTTTTTGGGAGAATGACCCGTTCATTGCTTCTGATAACGAACCAAGCGACTCTAATCATGGAATAACACTAAAAGAAGCAAAATTAAATTTCTCAACATTTGGAGCTTGTGAAAAAGAAATGGTGTGTTATGTCCGACTACCAAGAGATGATGAAAAAGAAATTTCATAGTAGTGTGTAAAGGAGAATCAAATGAAGCATAAAAAGTTTTTGTTAATTGCACTGATATGTTTAATCGGTATAGGTATTAGCTTTCTTTTGTTTTCTGCTCATAGACCATTCAAAGATTTAGAGGCAGCAGATATTACTTCGGCAAGTGTTCGGTTATCGCCACCTGATACAACAATTCAGATAGTAGAAACAGAGGAATTAGTATCATATCTCAATGAGGTAGTTATTTACAATAAGGACAACTCATATACAGAATATGCCGGACAAGCAGTTATTTTCACTCTGTCTTTGGCAGATGGTTCTCAAGTGGAGATTATAGCATACAATCCATTTATTATAATTGACGGTATTGGTTATAAATGCAAATATGAACCTTGTGAAGCTCTTAATCATTATGCTAATGAGCTAATGACAAGAGAACCATAATTTTTAAGTGTACCATCTACCCATCGGGTCAACTTGTCCCGAACTTTTACAACTAAATATCCGCCGCCCTCACAGCGGCACACCGAGCAGGAAATCTGAAAAAGGTCTCCTGCTTTTTTTCTGCCCAAAATGAGGTGGTAAAACGCCACCCCATCCACCAAGCGTAGAAAGGAGGGACACGAAATGCCCTGTCCACACAATGAAATCACGATTGTGCAGCGCAGCCAGCGACAGTCTGCGGTTGCCGCCGCTGCTTACCAGAGTGGCGAAAAGCTGTTCTGTGAATACGACCAGCAAGTGAAGCACTACCCGGAAAAGCGTGGCATCGTCCACAATGAAATCCTGCTCCCGGCAAATGCCCCACGGTCGTATGCAGACCGCAATACCCTATGGAACGCCGCCGAAGCGATGGAAAAGCAATGGAACTCCCAGCTTGCAAGGAGGTGGGTGCTTACCATCCCAAGAGAGATACCACCCGACCAGTACGCTGTCCTTGTCAGGGAGTTTTGTGAACAGCAGTTTGTTTCCAAAGGCATGATTGCTGACTTTGCCATCCATGACCCCCATCCACCGGGACACAACCCCCACGCCCATGTCCTGCTCACTATGAGGGCAATGGACGAACATGGAAAATGGCTTCCCAAGAGCCGCAAGGTTTATGACCTTGATGAAAATGGGGAACGGATGAAACTTTCGTCCGGCAGGTGGAAAAGCCACAAGGAGGATACGGTTGACTGGAACGACCAGAAGTATTGTGAAATTTGGCGGCATGAATGGGAGGTCATCCAGAACCGCTATCTGGAAGCCAATGACCGCCCGGAGCGTGTGGACTTGCGTTCCTATGCCAGACAGGGGCTTGATATTATCCCCACTGTCCATGAGGGTGCTGCTGTCCGGCAGATGGAAAAGCGTGGTATCCAGACGAATATCGGCAACCTGAACCGGGAAATCAGAGCCGCCAACCGCCTGATGAAGTCCATCCGGCAGCTTATCCAAAACCTCAAAGGCTGGATTACCGAGCTGGGCGAAAAACGGAAAGAACTGCTTGCACAAAAAGAGGCGGAGGAAGCGACACTTCTTCCCAATCTGCTGATGAAGTACATGGAGATACGAAAGGAAGAACGGAAGGACTGGACGAGGGCTGGACAGAACCGGGGGACTTCACAGGACTTAAAAGCAGTCAGCGAAGCCTTGTCCTATCTCCGGCAAAAGGAGCTTTCCACTGTGAAGGACTTAGAAGCATTTCTGGAAGCATCCGGGAAATCAGCCGCAGGTTACCGCAATCAGATGAAGCCAAAGGAAGCCCGCAGCAAAGTGATTGACGGGATTCTTGCCAGCCGGACAGCCTGCAAGGAATGTAAGCCTGTTTATGAAAAGTACCAGAAAATATTTTTTAAGAAAACAAAGGAGAAATTCAAGCAGGAACACCCGGAGGTTGCCCGGTATGAGAAAGCCACTGCCTACCTTGCCAAGCACCCAGACGATAAGGACCGCACCCAAAAGAAGCTGCAACAGGAGCAGGAAACGCTTCTGGAAGAAATCGCAGCCCTGAAAACACCGCTGACCGAGGTGCAGGCTGATTTGAGGAAACTGCGGGACATCCGCTACTGGGTACGGAAAGCAACACCCGGCACAGAAGAAAGCAAAGAGCCGCCCAAGAAACAGCCCATCAAAGAAGTCTTGCAGGATAAGGCAGACGAGAAAAAAGAACAAAGAAACGCCCCGGCACAGGCGAAACACAGACAACAGGATATGGAACTTTAACAGGCACTTGCCATTTTCAATCAGAGAATGTCAGGTGCTTTTTTCTTTTTAAGGAGGGATAGATTTGAATGTATTTGAAGCTGTGAAGCAGTCCGTCACAACCAGACAGGCTGCGGAGCATTATGGAATCCATGCAGGGCGGAACGGGATGGCTTGCTGCCCGTTCCATCACGATAAAACCCCAAGCATGAAGCTGGATCGGCGTTACCACTGCTTCGGCTGCGGTGCGGATGGGGATGTGATTGATTTTGCCGCCGCCCTGTATGGGCTGGGAAAGAAAGAAGCCGCCGTACAACTGGCACAGGACTTCGGGCTTTCCTATGAGGACTGGAAACCGCCGGGAAAGGCAAAAAAGCCCAAGCCCCGGCAGAAATCCCCGGAGGAACAGTTTCAGGAAGCAAAAAACCGCTGCTTCCGTATCCTTGCCGATTATCTCCACCTGCTTCGGGCATGGAGAAAGGAATATGTACCGCACTCCCCGGAGGAAGCCTTTCATCCCCGGTTTGTGGAAGCCTTGCAGAAGCAAGCCCAAGTGGAATATCTGCTGGATGTGCTGCTGTTCGGGGAAACAGAGGAAAAAGCAGCTTTGATTACGGACTACGGAAAGGATGTGATACAGCTTGAACAGCGAATGGCAGAGCTTGCAGCTACAGACGCAACAAGAACTAAAAAACACCATGAATGCCATGCAGCCGCCCCAGAGCGCCCCTGAAATCAAGGCGGGGCTGGAAACCACCGAGAAAGGCGGTGTCCGTCAGAGCATACGGAACTGTCTGACCGTATTCCAGCGTGACCCGCTGCTTTCCGGGGCTATCGCATACAACATCCTAACTGACCGAAAGGACATCATAAAGCCCATCGGCTTCCACAGAGAAAGCACCGCCCTGAACGATACGGACATGAAGTATCTGCTTCTCTATCTGGAAGAAACCTACGGGCTTACCAATGAGAAAAAGATTGATAACGCCATCGGGATTGTGGCGAATGAAAACAAGTACCATCCCATCCGGGACTACCTAAGTGCCCTTGTGTGGGACGGGACAGAACGAATCCGTT
Source organism: Clostridium sp. AF35-15 (assembly GCF_003477745.1). NCBI lineage: Bacteria > Bacillati > Bacillota > Clostridia > Eubacteriales > Clostridiaceae > Clostridium > Clostridium sp. AF35-15. The sequence continues at coordinate 36,116 of NZ_QUDY01000015.1, forward strand.
TCTGTCTGCGGCACTTTCTGGGGGCTGACGCAGACGATTACACCTATGAAGCGTTGAAGCTGTTCCTGCTGGGTGCAATCTCACGAGCCTTTCAGCCGGGGTGCAAGTTTGAAATCATGCTCTGTCTGGTAGGCGGTCAGGGGGCTGGAAAGTCCACCTTCTTCCGGCTGCTGGCAGTCCGGGACGAGTGGTTCTCCGATGATTTGCGGAAGCTGGACGATGACAATGTGTACCGCAAGCTGCAAGGTCACTGGATTATTGAAATGTCGGAAATGATGGCAACCGCCAACGCCAAGAGCATTGAGGAAATCAAGTCATTTTTAAGCCGGCAGAAAGAGGTCTACAAGATACCTTATGAAACCCACCCGGCAGACCGCCCCCGTCAGTGCGTGTTTGGCGGCACTTCCAATGCCCTTGACTTCCTGCCCCTTGACCGTTCCGGCAACCGCCGCTTTATCCCGGTCATGGTGTACCCGGAGCAGGCGGAAGTTCACATTTTGGAGGATGAAGCCGCTTCCAGAGCCTATATCGGGCAGATGTGGGCGGAAGCGATGGAGATTTATAAAAGCGGCAGGTTCAAGCTGGCTTTCAGCCCCGCCATGCAGCGGTATCTCAAAGAACACCAGCGGGATTTTATGCCGGAGGACACCAAAGCCGGGATGATACAGGCGTATCTTGATAAATACACCGGGAGCATGGTCTGCTCCAAGCAGCTCTATAAGGAAGCCTTGAACCATGCTTTTGACGAGCCGAAGCAATGGGAAATCCGGGAAATCAACGAGATTATGAACCAGTGCATTTCCAGCTGGCGGTACTTCCCAAACCCAAGAATGTTTTCCGAATATGGCAGACAAAAGGGCTGGGAGCGTGAAAACCCGGCAACGGACTCCGGCAACCCGTCTGAAAAAACGATGGACGGTTTTGTGGAGGTCACAGAACAGATGGAGCTTCCATTCTGAAAAGGACAGCCCGTTGCACCCCCTGTTGTTATCCCGTTGCCGAGCCGGTTGCCGGGAAAAACCCCTTATTTCCGGGCTTTTCTCCCTTATAACAACCAAAACAACAAAAAAATAAAAGAAAAGTATAAATAGTAACCATCGCCAGATTGAGATTGTTTGCAAGGTCTTTTGAAGTCCGTTGCCGGACTTCGTTGCCGACACCCTCTGTCTGGCTATTTTCATGTATGGAGGATAACTGCCTATGGCAAAAAACAAAACAGAGATTCATGTGACCACTGTATTTGACGGGGAGCTTGACGCCACTGATGTGTTCGTCAGCCTGATTTCCCAGAAATACGGAAAGACAAATGCAAAAGAATATCTTGCTAAAAAGAAAGATATAGGCTATAATGAAGATGAGGTTCAAAAGAGCCAGATACCGTCTGGATTGTGTGGGTAAATGGCTATGATGAACGAAATGGAATACAGAACAATCGGTTCGGCACTTGCCGGGGGTTATCGTGCGGCGGTCTATTGCAGGCTGTCAAAGGACGATGACCTGCAAGGCGAAAGTGCCAGTATCGCAAACCAGCGTGATATGCTGGAAAAATACTGCGAAAAGCAGGGATGGGAGGTTGTGGCAGTCTATCAGGACGATGGCTTCACAGGTCTTAACATGGAGCGTCCTGACCTACAGAGAATGTTGAGAGCCATTGAGCGCAGGCAGATCAACCTTGTCATCACGAAAGACCTCAGCCGACTGGGGCGTAATTATCTGCAAACCGGGCATTTGATTGAGGACTTTTTCCCAAGAAACGGTGTCCGCTATATCGCCATGAATGACGGCATCGACACCCTGCGGGATAACAACGACATTGCCCCGTTCAAGAATATCCTGAACGAGATGTACAGCAAGGATATTTCCAAGAAAGTCCATTCCTCTTATCTTCTGAAAGCGCAGAAAGGACAGTTTACCGGGTGTCTTGCCCCGTTTGGGTATCGGAAAGACCCGGAGGACAAAAACCATCTGCTCATTGACGAGGAAACCGCCCCGATTGTGCGGCTGATTTTCGGATATGCCCTGAACGGTCATGGTCCGAACTATATCCGCAGACGGCTGGAGAAAGAAAAAATCCCCTGCCCTACATGGTGGAACCGGGAACGGGGGCTTCGCAATACCCGCACCAAATGGGAAAAGAAAGACCCAGAAAACGGGCGGTATATGTGGGACTTCTCCGTTATCAAAGACCTTTTGATGAATCCCGTCTACACCGGGGCGATTGCTTCCCAGAAAAAGGACTACCGCTTCAAAATCGGCACGATTGGGGAAAAGAAGCCGGAGGACTGGATTGTGGTGGAGGGACAGCATGAACCGCTGATTGACAGCATGAGCTTTGACATTGTGCAGAACAAGCTGAAATCCCGCCAGCGTCCGGGGCAGACCAATGAAATCAGCCTGTTTGCCGGACTGTTAAAATGCGGCGAGTGTGGGAAGTCGCTGACGGTACGCTACACAAACGCTAAACATCCCCAGCGGATTTACTCCTGCAAGACCTACAATGCCTTTGGAAAGAACCACTGCACCCAGCACCGGATTGATTATGACACCCTTTACAGCCATGTGCTGCGGAAAATCCGGGAATGTGCCAGAGCTGCCCTGATGGACGGGGAAGCGGTTGCCGACCGCCTGACCAATACCTGTGAAGCCGAGCAGCGGGAACAGCGGGAAGCAATGGAACGCTCCCTTACAAGGGACGAGGAACGGATTGAGGTTCTGGACAAAATGGTCATGCGGCTTTATGAGGATATGATTGCAGGGCGTATCAGTGAGCAGAATTTCAACACCATGCTGGAAAAGACACAGACCGAGCAGACGGAGCTTAAAACAAAAGTGTCCGAGGGCAGAAAGCGGCTGTCCGATGAAGTCCAGCTTGCCAATGATGCAAAACAATGGGTGGAAGCCATTCAGGAATACGCCAACATCACAGAGCTGGACGCAGCCACCCTCAACCGCTTAATCAAAGAAATCGTTGTGCATGAGCGCATTGACGAAGATAAAACAAGACACATTTCTATCGAAATTCATTTTAATCTCAAACCCATCCCGGAGGTGGAACAGGTCACTGCCTGACCTGTCCCGCCGGGACGGTTCTCTTAACAACACCATATAGATTTTTTGTACGCCGCCGCCCGCCATCGAGCAGAGTTTTTACACCTAATTGGGGATGAAACAGCTCATGGCTGGCGGCGGTGTCGTTCTGATCGGCCTTCAGCTTATCCCTCTGCTGTCCGGTCTGTTCAGCTAAGTGTCACCCGTTGTCCCTTTTTCCAGAAGGAGCTGATGTATGGACTTTATCATCGACGCAATCGTTGAATGGCTGAAAGGTCTGCTCGTCGATGGTATCATGGGAAATCTGGACGGCCTTTTCGATAACGTCAATCAGAGCGTTGGCGAGATCGCCACACAGGTCGGCACGACCCCGGCGGACTGGAACGCCGGGGTCTTTTCCATGATACGACAGATCTCTGAAACTGCCATCCTGCCAATCGCCGGGGTCATCCTCACTTTTGTAATGACCTATGAGCTGATACAGATGCTCATAGAACGCAACAACCTCCATGAAGTTGACACATGGATGTTTTTTAAGTGGGTGTTCAAAACCTTTGTGGCTGTGATGATCCTGACGAATACCTTCAATATCGTGCTGGCGGTCTTTGATGTGAGCCAGCATGTGATACAGCAGTCAGCGGGCATTATCCAGAACGGGACAGAGATCACGCCGGATGTGCTGGACAGTCTACGGACAGAACTTGAAGCGATGGAGTTGGGTCCTCTGTTCGGACTCTGGCTACAATCCTTCCTGATCCAGCTTACCATGATTGCCTTAAATATCGTGATCTTCGTCATCGTATATGGCCGTATGACTGAAATCTATTTACTCACAAGTTTAGCGCCTATCCCGTTTGCCACAGTCCCCAACAGGGAAACCGGACACATGGGGCAGAACTATTTCCGCTCCCTCTTTGCGGTGGGCTTTCAAGGTCTGTTGATCTTAGTCTGTGTCGCAATCTATGCGGTGCTGATCCAGAGTATCGCCACCGACGGCGACCCCATCGGGGCGATCTGGGGCTGCGTGGGATATACGGTGCTGCTGTGTTTTACCTTATTCAAAACAGGCAGTCTTGCAAAATCCATCTTCGGCTGCCATTAAGAGACTTCGGGCCATGCTGACCCGAAGCGGAAAGGAGGATCATGCCGAAAGAAAAATTTTCGATAATCTATGCAGATCCACCGTGGCGGTATGAGCAGAAAAACAGGCAGGGATCAGCAGAGCTTCATTATCCCACTATGAGTATTGAAGAAATTTGTTCCCTTCCAGTGGCCGACTTGGCTGCAAAAGACAGCGTTTTGTTTCTGTGGGCAACATTCCCACAACTGCCGGAAGCCTTAAAGGTCATTAAAGCATGGGGCTTTTCTTATCGTTCTGTGGCTTTTGTATGGATAAAGAGGAACCGGCGCTCCTACTCATGGTTTTACGGTCTGGGGTATTGGACCAGAGGCAATGCAGAAATTTGTCTTTTAGCAGTAAAAGGACATCCGAAGCGTAAGTCTACCGGTGTTCACCAGCTTATTGTTTCCCCGATAGAGCGCCACAGTAAAAAGCCGGACGAGGCCAGGCGGAAAATTGTAGAACTGATGGGCGATATACCACGAGTGGAATTGTTCGCCAGAGAAAAAAAGCCCGGATGGGACGTGTGGGGAAACGAAGTTGAAAGCACTGTAAACTTGTAACAGCTTCGGGTCATGCTGACCCGAAGCGGAAAGGAGAAATCCATGCAGGAAAAAAATGCGGGCGGAACACCAGCTGCCCCTATAAAGCTGGATGTAAGCGTGCGGGTCATCGAACCTGTGAAAAACCTCATGGGCTTTGCCAGCGTGAAATTCAATGACTGCTTTGTGGTGGAAAATCTGAAAATCGTACAGGGCAGCAAGGGGCTCTTTCTTGGGATGCCCAGCCAGCCAGACGGCAAAGGCGGCTACCGGGATATGGCCTACCCTGTCACAAAGGAGTTCCGGGAACAGCTCAACACCGCTGTTCTGCAAGCCTATGAGGCAAAGCTGGAACAGATGGCGGAGCGTGGCTCTGTGGGGCGTGCATCCATCAGCGACCAGCTCAAAGCCGGAAAAGCGGCTGCCGAACAGGCAAAGGCAGAACGGCCTCCGAAGGAAAAGCCCAGCCGCAGCGCAGAGCGTTGACCTCGGGCCATGCTGGCCCGAAGCAGAAAGGAGGCGGGAACCATGCCACGCAAACGGACGGGCTATGACGCGGCCTGCTATTACGACGGAAAACTGCTGGGCCGCTGTACCAAAGCGGACAGCGATGCCTATACCCTGTTGATGAACGCCTGCGGCGGGGAGGCCGCCCGTGTCCTGCGGGAATACGCCTACTTTTCCCCGGAACTTCGCGCCATATTGGAAAAGGCGGCGCTCATGCAGGCGGACCGGAGCCGGACGGGCGGAATGTTCCATGCGCCGAAAAGTTCCCCGTGGGGTGATGTGCAGAGCTGTGAAACCCTCTGTCCAGGGGTGTTTCTGGTATCTACCGCCAGCCACGGCGGAACGATGGTGGCAAACGAGGTAGCCGCCGTCCTCTCCCCAGCAGCGAAAAAGTGCGGCTTCAAGGATAAGGGCTATATCTGCTATGAGGAGGACGCGCAGGAAAGTGTGGTGCTCCGGGAACTGTTGGACAAAAAGCTGTGGAACATACCTGACCGCATTAAGGACAAAGGGCAGTTTGAAGAAAACCTCAACCAGTCCATCCGGCAGTATAATCCCGAATACTGGCGGGCAAGGCAGAGCGGACGTAAGGCCGCCGAAGCCGCCCGCAGTACAGCCCCGGCCAAAGAGGCCGCAAGATGACCTCGGGCCATGCTGGCCCGAAGCAGTAAAGGAGGTGTACCCAAATGGCCTATGTGCCAGTACCAAAAGACCTTTCCAAAATTAAGACAAAGCTGGCCTTCAATCTGACGAAGCGCCAGCTTGTTTGTTTTTCCGGCGCAGCGGCGGTGGGGCTCCCGGCCTACCTGCTTTCCCGTGACAGTATCGGGAACAGCGCCGCCATGTTCCTAATGATCGGCCTCATGCTCCCGTTCTTCTTTCTGGCTATGTATGAGCGGGACGGCCTGCCATTGGAAAAAGTGCTGAAAAACATCATCCGCACCCGGTTCCTCTATCCCCGGGTGCGGCCTTACAAAACCGAAAACTTCTATGCGCTGCTTAGCGCCAGAAAGGAGGCGCAGCCGATTGCAAAACAGCAGAAGGGCCGGAAAGCCCGCAGGCAGAAAGCCTGAAAAGCAGGGCCTTACCGGCCTGTTCACAAAGGGAAAGAACATTCCCACCACCGCCCAGCAGACCCTCCCTTACCGGGAAATGTACCGGGATGGGGTGTGCCGGGTAACGGACCGCTATTACACCAAAACCATTGAATACGAGGACATCAACTACCAGCTCGCACAGTCCGAAGATCAGGCGGCCATCTTTGACGGGTGGAGCGCCTGCCTCAACTACTTTGACAGCAGCCTTCCGTTCCAGCTTTCCTTCCTCAACCACCGAAGCCGCCCGGGCAGCCGGTACAGCGTGAACATCCCCATGCAGGATGACGATTACAACAGCGTCCGGTGTGAGTATGTGGAAATGCTGGAAAACCAGATCGCCAAAAGCAACAACGGCATTGTCCGCACAAAGCTCCTGACCTTCGGCGTGAACGTGGACGACCTTTCCACCGCCAGGGCAAGGCTGGAACGTGTAGAGGCGGACATTTGCGGGAACTTCAAAAAGCTGGGCGTCAAGTGCCGCTCCCTTTCAGGGCTGGAACGGCTGGAGCTTCTTCACGGGCAGCTCCACCCCGGCAGCGGCTCCCCCTTCCGGTTTTCATGGGATATGATCCCCAAAACCGGGCTTTCCACCAAAGACTTTATCGCCCCGGACAGTTTCGATTTTCGTTTCAGCCGACTGTTCCGGGTGGGGACGACTTGGGGCGCTGCCTCCTACTTGCAGATTTTGGCCTCGGAGCTCTCGGACAAGCTGCTGGCGGAGCTTTTGGAAATGGATGCGGAAATGACCATCACCCTCCATATCCAGACCGTTGATCAGGCCGCCGCCGTAAAATCCATCAAGGCCAAAGTCTCCGACATTGACAAGATGAAGGTGGAGGAACAAAAGAAGGCAGCCCGGTCAGGGTACGACATGGACATACTTCCGCCCGACCTCGTAACATACAGCAACGACGCAAAGACCCTTCTGGAAGATTTACAGAGCCGGAATGAAAGAATGTTCCTGCTGACCTTCCTTGTGGTAAACATGGCTCCGACCCGCCGGGAGCTGGACAATGACCTGTTCACGGTGTCCGGTATCGTCCAGAAATACAACTGCACCTTGAAGCGGCTGGACTTCCAGCAGGAGGACGGTTTTCTTTCCAGCCTTCCGCTGGGCCATAACGGCATTGAGATCAAGCGCGGCATGACGACCAGCTCCACGGCCATTTTCGTTCCCTTTATGACGCAGGAGCTCCGCATGGATGGCGAAGCCGTCTATTACGGGCTCAACGCACTTTCCCATAACGTCATCATGGCGAACCGGAAAAAGCTCAAAAACCCCAACGGCCTGTTCCTCGGCGTGCCTGGCTCCGGCAAATCCTTTGCCGCAAAGCGGGAGCTTGTGAATGTGTTCCTTGCCACAAAAGACCGCATTATCGTGGTGGACCCGATGGGCGAATATTCGCCCCTTATCAGGCGGCTGGGCGGACAGGTCATCGAGATCGCCCCGGACAGCCCCCACCACATCAATCCGATGGACATTGATTTGAGCTTCGACGAGGAAAACCCGATGGCGCTGAAAGCCGACTTTATCCTGTCGCTGATGGAGCTGATCGTTGGCGGCAAGGACGGCTTGCAGCCGGTGGAGCGTACCGTCATTGACCGCTGTGTGCGCCAGATGTACCGGGAACACTTGCAGGACCCGGAAACAAGCAAAATGCCGACCCTCCAAACCCTGTATGACCTGCTCTGTTCCCAGCCGGAGGGCGAGGCGGTGCGGCTGGCGACGGCTCTTGAAATCTATGTGTCCGGTTCCCTTAACGTGTTCAACCATGAAACCAACGTGGACTTAAACCGCCGTCTGGTATGCCTTGACTTAAAAAAGCTGGGAGCCGGGCTTCGGACGATTGCCATGCTCATTATGCAGGACTTGGTAAACTCGCAGGTGTCCATGAATTTCCTCCGCGGTATCGCTACATGGTGCTACTTTGACGAATTTCATGTGCTGCTCCGTGACCGTCTGACGGCAAGCTATTGTGTAGCGATCTGGAAAATGCTGCGGAAAAAAGGGTGCGTTCCGAGTGCTTTAACGCAGAACGTAAAGGATTTTCTGGCAAGCCCGGAGATCGAGAACATCTTTGAAAACTCGGACTTCCTTGTGCTGCTCTCGCAGGCACAGGGGGACCGGCAGATTTTAGCCAAACAGCTTGGGATCAGCCCCCACCAGCTTTCCTATGTGACCCATACCAATTCCGGCGAAGGGCTGCTGTTCTTCGGGAACACCACCATCCCGTTTGTTGACCGCTTCCCGCAGAACACCGAGCTGTACGCCATTATGACCACCCGCCCGGAGGACAAAAAACAGGAAATGAACCGGGCATAACACACTTCGGGCCATGCTGGCCCGAGGTTTGGAAAGGAGGGATACATCATCGGAAAGAAACCGGACAAACGGAGTTTTCAAAGGCCGGGGCCGACGGAGGATACCGGGGGCAATCGCCCCGGACCGGCGGAACGGGAAGGGCCTTCCCCTGCACCATCCCGACGCCTGCGGTTTGAGGACGAGGATACCGGGCAGGACAGCCCTTCGGGCCACGATGGCCCGAAGTCCAAAAGCGGCAAGTTTCAAGAGGACAGCCGCAAAAGCCGTCCCTCTGACCGCATGAGGCAGGAGGATGAAGCGGGCGGGCCGCAGGATACCAGCAAGGCACAGGAGCCGGAGGGCTCCGCAGAGAATGCCGGGAGCAAAAAGGACAAGTACCAGAAAGCACAGGCAAAAGCGGAACACGCCGGGAAAAAGCTGGGAAAGGCTCGGGAGAAACTGGACAAGACCGAGGCAAAACGGGCAGCGAAGAAACCGCCGGGGCTTGCAAAAAAGGCAGTCCGGGGAGCCCGTACAGAAGCATGGTTCTATGTCCACAACAAGATCCACGAAGTCGAGCATGAAAATGTGGGTGTGGAAGGAGCCCATAAGTCGGAACTTGTGGCCGAGGCCGGAGCCCGGAAACTGACCCGGTATGCCAAACGCCGCTGGCAGGAACACCCGGCCCGGAAGGTGGCAAAGTGGGAACGGAAGGACATAAAAGCCCGGGCCAATATGGATTTTCAGAAGATGGCCTCCGAGCACCCGGAGCTTGCCAGCAATCCGCTTTCCCGTGTGCAGCAGAAATGGAAACTGAAACGCCGGTATTCCAAAGAAGCAAAGGCGGCTGCAAAACAGGGCGCAAAGGCCGCAAAGAAAACCGCTGCCGCTTCGGGAACTGCGACCCGGCGGGCGGCGCAGTTTGTGACCCGTCATCCCGTGGCGGTGCTGGTCCTGCTCCTGCTGTTGCTGCTCTGTTTTCTTGTGTCGGCGGTAAGCTCCATCTTCCCCACGCTTGGCAGCGGCCTTGCCAATGCGTTATCCGGCACCTCCTACGCCTCGGAGGATACGGACCTGCTGGGCGTAGACGAGGACTACACGGCGCTGGAAAACGAGCTGGCGCAGACGGTGGCAAACATCGAAAGCACCCATCCCGGCTATGACGAGTACCGCTATTCCGTGGACGAGATCGGCCATAACCCCTATGAGCTGGCGTCCTATCTCTCGGCAAAGTACCATGTGTATTTCCGGGAACAGGTGCAGGACGAGCTGCGGGAGATCTTTGAGGCACAGTATGAACTGACCTTGACGGAGGAAGTCGAGATACGCTACCGCACCGAAACCAGCACCGACCCGGAGACAGGGGAAACCACCACCGAGGAAGTCCCCTATGAGTATTACATCTTAAATGTGACCCTCACAAACAAGACGCTGCCTGCCGTGATCCTGCCGAGGCTTAACGAACAGCAGCGGGAAATCTACACCGTTATGCAGCAGCTCAAAGGCAACAAGCCCTATCTGTGGGAAGGGATTTACAACGGCGGCGAAGATACCGGCCCCAGCTATGAGATACCCGGCGAGGCGCTGGATGACCCGGCTTTTGCGGCGCTCATGGAAGAAGCCACAAAGTATATCGGCTGGCCCTATGTGTGGGGCGGCTCCAGCCCGTCCACCTCCTTTGACTGTTCGGGCTTTGTCTGCTGGGTGTACACGGCCAGCGGCGTCCACAACCTGCCCCGTACCACGGCGCAGGGCATTTACAACCAGTGCGCTATCATTTCTCCCTCCGAGGCAAAGCCCGGCGACATTATCTTTTTCACGGGAACCTATGACAGCCCCGGCCCTGTGTCCCATGTGGGGATTTATGTGGGCGACGGGATGATGCTTCATTGTGGTTCGCCCATCCAATACGCAAACATCAATTCAAGCTACTGGCAGACACATTTCTATGCCTTCGGGCGTTTGTGAGCCAGAGGAAAGGAGTCCTTGCATGAACAAGATCGACAAGCTCGATAAGGAACTGGAAAAAGCCCGGGAGAAGGCAGCCGAGTGGCAGGCCAAAATCCGGGAGCTGGAAAAGCAGAAACAGGAGGAAGAAAACAGCCAGATCGTGCAGGCGGTGCGCTCGCTCAAACTGACCCCCGCCCAGCTTATGGCTTTTTTGAATGACCCCAAAAACAGCCTTACCGCTTCGGGCCATACTGACCCGAAGCCGGAGGCACCCGAAAAGGAGGACACAGCCCATGAAGAAAACTAAATACCGCAGGCTGGCGGCGATGGCTGCCAGCCTTTTGTGTTGCCTGATCTTTACGGTCCCGGCCTACGCCCAGAGCAGCGAGCCGCAGCCGGAGACAGCTCCCGCCCCGGTGGAAACCGAAGCGGAGCCGGAAACCCAGAACCCCTTTACCCCGGACGGGACGGGAACCGTGGTGGACAACGCCACCGACGAGGACGGTAAAGAGTTCTACACCATCACCACCGCAGACGAGAGCGTGTTTTATCTGGTGATCGACAAACAGAAAACCAGCGAGAACGTCTATTTCCTCAATACCGTTACCACAGACGACCTTCTGCCTCTTGCCGAACAGGGTAAGGAACCGCCCCAAGAAGTGACCCCGGAGCCAGAGCCAAAGCCCACCGAACCTGTGGAGGAAGTACCGGAACCCGAGCCGGAGAAAAAGGACAGCCCCCTTCTCTCTCTGCTCCTGATCGGTGCGGTGGTGCTGGCCGGCGGTGGGATTGGTTACTATTTCAAGATTTACAAGCCGAAGCATGAGGCCCCGGATTTGGAGGATGATTACTGCGAATATGAGGACGGGGAGCTGGAGGAGATCGCAGAGGAACCCGAGGACGAAGATACCCCGCCGTGGGAGGAAGATACGGAGGAATGAGAATGAATTTTACAAGCAGCCCTTTTGAACGAATGATGAAGGAAGTACCGCACCCCGGCTGGGACAATGACGATCCTTGTAAGGGATGCCGTTACTACAAGGAGTGCAAAGGAAAGAAAAAACAGTGCCGGAAGAAGTTCCGGGCGCTGATCGTGGAGCCCCGCCCTTCGGGCCATCGTGGCCCGAAGTCATAAATGGACGCCCGGGAGCTGACCCGTGACGAGAAGAAGAAAATCCGCACTCTGGTCACGGGGATGTGCGCCAACTATGACCGGGAAAGCGGCCTGTGCCTTCCTCTTGACTGTGCCTGCTATATGCTGCACAAGTGCTGGACAGGGGCGTACTGCCGTTATTTCCGTGAGGCTGTCCTGCCTCTTAACCCGGAGCTTCAAGCGTCGCTGACAACGGAAGGCATCTCCCCGGAGCTGCGGGCCTGTGCGGTCTGCGGAAAGGCGTTTTTGCCCGAGGGGCGTCAAGCCTACTGTTCCGACGCCTGCAAGGCCGAAGGGAACCGCCGGAAAAGCCGGGAACGCATGAGGAAAATGCGGGAGAAAAGGCCGGGCGGCTGTTACGATTTGCCGCCTCCAAAGGCTTGACATTCCGGGCTTTTTTGAGGGTGTTTCCGGGGTGGGAATATCTTATTACATTCCTCCCCGGTCTGCCCTCTTATTTCGTAACATCCAGCACTTCGGGTCATGTTGGCCCGAGGCACAGAAAGGAGGGATCTCTTGGAGACAGTACAAGGATATGTGATTTTGAAAGCTGCCACCTTTGAAACTGGACACGGCTTTGCGCTTGGGCATAATCCGGGAGCGCCGAGCCCCTTTGTGACCTGGCAGTTTACCGAGGGGGAAAACGGCCATCGGGATTACTACTGGGGCCGCTATGGAAACAGCCAGGCATGGGCGCAGCGGGATTTTGACCGCCGGGTGGACGATTATCAGCAGCTTTACCATGCGGCGGTCAAGCATACCGAGCTGGGACCGGAAGGCGTTTACCGCTATTATTCCACCCAGCGGCCCGTGGACATAGGAACTTACCCGAAGCCGCCGGATAACCAGCCTCTTTCCATTGTCAACTACGACGATGACAGGCGGCGTCCTGTGGCAGACGGCAGGCTGATGGCATGGGGCGAACTGACCTACACAAAGCCGCTGACCGAAAAGCAAATGGAGGATTATGAACTGAAACCAGCACCGGGCAATCCTGACCGGGTGCGCTCATCCATTACCGCCCGGCTCAAAGAAGGAACCAGAGGGCAGGAACCCCCGAAGGAGCCCGGCCAGAAGCGGAGCCATAAAAACCATGAGGAACGATAAAGGAGGATCGCCATGCACGAAAAAGACAACTATCTGAAAACCGCCGAGCTCTCCACGGAGCAGAACTGCAACATGATTGACGGCGTACCCAACAACACGCCCATCCAACCCACGCCCCCGGAGCTGGACGCAAAACCGCTGGATAAGGTAAAGGAACCCAAAAAGCGCCGGAAAGGCCGGGAGCTGGAACGATGATGGAGAACCGCAAGCGGAATGTCCATCTGCACGTCATGGTAACGCCGGACGAGCTGGCAGCCATCCATGAACGGATGGCCGAGGCGGGCATTTCCAACGCCGGGGCCTATGTACGGAAAATGGCTCTGAACGGGTATATCCTGCACATCGACCTTGCGCCCGTAAAAGAATTGATCTCTCTGCAACGGCGCTGTTCCAACAATCTCAATCAGGTCGCCGTACACGCACACACCTATGGCGTGTACCCGGAGGAAATCGACGGATTGAAGCGGGACTATGAAAAGCTGTGGGGCGAGGTGTCAAAAGTGCTGCGGGAGCTTTCCGAGCTGGTGGCAAAGTAAGACGAGGGCGGCAGGCTTCCGTTGTGGGGCTTGCCGCCCTGCTCTTTTTTTACCACTTCGGGCCAGCATGACCCGAAGCCCGTCATAAAAAATTCAGATTTTCAAGATTGTAGAACCAGCTCTATAATGATATAATAATTCAAGAAGGGAGGCTGATACCATGCTGAAAATGGTTATTCGCATGAATGATGATAAAATCACAGCCGAAAATAAGTACCGGCTGGATGGCATTTACAACACAATCAATCATACATTCCAAACCGTGGGCCTTCCCCGTATGGAGGATGGTTCCGGCGCTTTGGTATTCCGTGACTGCGGCAGAGCGAGGGATTTTAGTCTGTTCGGCCGGATCGTCAATACCTTGAAGCGGCAGACATGGTTCATGGATAATGTTTCTGTGTGGCGTCTTTGTGACAGTGACGATTCTGACAGTCCAGATGATTTCAATGAAGAAGATCTGTTGACCCACTATCAGGAAAAAACAGCAATGAGGGCTTGAGTTTTGGAGAGAAAATATTTCAAAGCCTTAAATTTTGATCTGGACACCCATCAATTAAAAGAGCATTACCCCGGAGCCAATTACCGGCAGGCGTATGACGACTTGCGCCGGTTCTTCAAACGGCATCGTTTTTCTCACCGTCAAGGCTCCGGCTACATATCGGATGATAAGCTGGCAACTGCTGATATATACGACTTGATGGATGAATTAAGCAGACAGTTTCCGTGGATTGGAATATGCGTGAATAAAATTGATGTGACCAACGTGGGACGGCAGCACGATTTGACAGAGCTCTTGAAACCAGCAGAGGATATTGTTATCGACACTTCGCTGCTGACAGTTCCCGATTGCCCGCAGCAGGAAACAGAATAGCAGAAATTTGGCAGGACATGAATGTGTCCTGCTTTTTCTGTTTTCGGGCCATCATGGCCCGAAGGTTTGGGACAGGATTCACTAATCTTTCGCAACATTTATGTCCCCGGGCAGGCATGATAAAATAGAGGTAGGAAGGATAGATAAAGGAGGTTTTGGAGATGAAGATACTGCTGAAAATATTGGTTGCTCCCTTTGCTTTAGCGTTGTCCCTTCTGGCGGCTCTGCTGGTATTCCTGTTTGATATTTGTGCCGTCCTGCTGACGATTGCCTCTGTGATTCTGGTGGTGCTGGGTGTCGCTCTCTTTTTCACGCCGACGCCCATAGGCGGGATTGTATTTCTGTTTCTCGCTTTCCTTCTTTCGCCGTATGGACTGCAAGCGGCGGCGGGCTCCCTTCTTTGGGCGCTGGACGGAGGCAAATCCGCTCTGTACCGGTTTCTGGCAAGTTAAACAGCCTCGGGCCATGTTGGCCCGAAGTCGGGGCGGTCTGGATGGGCCGCCCTTTTCTCATGGAAAGGAGGGATGATTTCTGGCTACCACAACTTTGTTGCAGCGCCATGCGGGCGAAGGCGAAACGATTGCCGAGGCAATCCGGGATTGTCTGGACTATGGCAAGGACCCGGAGAAAACAGAAAGAGGAAAGTATATCTCCGCTTATGAATGTGATCCGGCCACCGTGGCGGACGAGTTCCTTTTGGCAAAAGCCAGCTATGCCGCTATGACGGGCCGGGAACAGAAAAAAGAAAATGATGTGCTGTGCTATCAGATACGACAATCCTTCTATCCGGGCGAGATCACCCCGAAGGAGGCGAACCGTATCGGCTATGAGCTGGCTATGCGCTGGACAAAGGGGCGGCACGCTTTTATCGTTACCACGCACACCGATAAGCAGCACATCCATTGTCACATTTATTACAACTCCACCACCCTTGACTGCACCCGGAAATTCCGAAACTTTTGGGGCTCCAGCTTCGCCCTCCGGCGGCTCTCTGACAGGCTGTGCCTTGAAAACGGGCTGTCCATTGTAGAGAACCCGAAGCCCCGGAGCAAGGGCAAGTATCGGAATTATGGAGAATGGCAGAAAGAACGAAAAGGGCCGCTTTCCTATCAGGACAGACTGCGCCTTGCCATTGATACTGCGCTGGCGGAACGCCCCGCTGATCTGGACGAATTTCTCAATCTGATGAAGCGGGCCGGATATGAGGTCAAGACGGTTCGGGGCGGCGGTATCAGTTTCCGGCTGACCGGGCAGGGACAGGAACGCTTTACCCGTCTGCGGGCTTCCACGCTGGGAGACGGCTACGACTTGCAAGATGTTCTGTCTGCCATTGAGGGCAAAGAAAAACGCCCCGGGCGCTCGGAACGGAAAATCAGTCTGGCGGTGGATATTCAAGCAAAGCTGGCTGCCGGTAAGGGGCCTGGATATGAACGCTGGGCGAAGGTATTTAACATTAAGCAGATGGCCGCCGCTCTTGCCTATATACAGGACAATAACCTGACCGATTATGAGCAGTTGGCGCAGAAAGCCACCGAGGCGGCAGACCGTTTCCATGCTATTTCCGAGCAGGTCAAGCAGACGGAACAGGCTATGAAAACCAATGCCGGGCTAAAGGCTGCAACGGTTCAGTATGCCAAAACCCGCCCAGTCTTTGAGCAGTATAAGGCGACGAAGTACAGCAGGAAATTCCTTGCGGAGCATGAGGCCGACCTTGAACTGTACCGGGTTGCACAAGCGGAAATGCGCTCTCTGCTGGGCGGGGCAAAGCTCCCCAAAATGGATGTGCTGAAGGAAGAAGGCCGTAAGCTCACAGCAAAGAAAAAACAGCTCTATGGAGAATACCAGAAGGCACGACGGGATATGCAGGAGATCGTCACAATCAAGGCGAACATTGACACTCTGATGGGCTACACCGAGCCGGGAAGAAAGCAGGAAAAGGAGCGTTAAGGTTATGAAAATAAGGAGCAAAGCGACGCTGACACTTCGGGCCATGTTGGCCCGAAGATATGGGTTTGGGGCGAGCCCCAACAAGCAGCCTTTGTGCCACTTGTGGCCACAGAGGCATTGCTTGCCATTTAGCTATTTAGCAATATACTGCAAAAAAGATTATTGAGTTTATACAACATCTATTGTTTTACGCAATACCTCCTTAAAATATCTATATTAAGAAAATTCGCCACAAATTTTCGGTGATTTATCAATCGCTTTTCGAGTTTTTATATGTTTATGCAAAAAGAATGATATTTTTTTTATATCAACAAGTTCTCTTTCTTTTTATCGTTTTAACTCAAACATCAAAACACAAAACTTGAATACCCGGTTTTTATATCAGAAAAATATACGATATATGTTGATAATTAACAATTTATTAAGTTTTATTTACCATTTTTAGATTATATTGCATATATAGGGATTCTGTTGTATACTACAGTTAGTTATAAAAAGCTCATAACCGATTAGTAAAGGGAGGGATACCATTGGGGCTATAGAGGAGGAGAATTTGAGAGAATAGTGCCTTACATAATGGTGGGCGCTAAAAAATCTGAGTTTGTTACTATGGTAAAGTCTCAAGGAGGTCATTTATGAAGAAAGGTTTGAAAAAGGCATTGGGTCTGTTGGTAGCGCTGAGTCTCATGGTAGTTGGTAGCGCATTTAGTGCTCTTGCTGCTGATTCTCCAGAACAGAGACAAACATTCAGTGTCGATCTGAATAATTTTGACGAAAGCCAGCCCTATTCGGAAACATTACATTTCGAGAAGGACGGTCAGCCGGTAACAGTGACACTTAGCTATACGCCTCCTTTAACTCGTGATCCTGCTACTGAAGGAACGTGGAAATCGGATGCATTTTGGGGTGTCGCAGGTATGGATTACAGATTTGACTTATCAAAGAGTGGTAGCCAGTGGAAAATTTCTAATGCACGTGATTTAAATACCTACTGTGTTGGCGGAACGGTTGAAGATGAAAGTTTAGCCATTGGCCGTGCAACATCTACCTCAAGCAAAGCGGCCGAAGTGACTGGCTCTATGAGAGCAAATGTAGTCGGCGGAGTAGGAACACTTTCTTTCGCTTTAAGAACGGAAGTTTTTAATGGAGAAGTTTCTACCGTATTAAATTAAGAATAATATAAGTAGAGTCCTATTCAAAAAGGTGTTGATGTAAATATGTCGGCAATGTCTATATTTTTTCTAGTTGTATGCTCCGTCCTTGGACTTGGTGTTTTATACTGTATAGCTCGAATTATAGGATGGCTATTCAATCAGATAAAAAATAATGCTGATTAAGTGAAAGCAATTATACAATTTAAAAGGGTTGTTGCAAAGAGAAAAGTAATGTTCTGTATATGGTAGATTTAATAATTGACATATACTATATATAGTAAATTGAGTCTGTTTTGTAACAACCTTTTTAAAAGAAAATTTTTAGTAACAATTAGATAGAGTAGAGGTACGTTAACCATTAACATATCCTCTACTCTATTTTTTTATTTTTGCCTCCTATCTACGACAAATTTTGCAAAAAATACATTATATGATAATAAAAGAACTACGAGATTTTTACGCGGAGGTTGCTAATAACATGAGTTAGATTATTGAGAAAAAATAGATGAAGCAACGCCCCTTTTGCTTTACCTCCTCCTAGATGGGAGGAGTTTTATTCCAATTTAAACTTTTTTAAGGCTCAAACAAGCTGTTATTTGTTTGAGCTTTTTTTATGTTCGACACCTTATTTCAGGATTTGCTATCGAAACAGAGCCAGTCTTGAGATAAGCTGTCGAGGCTTTTTTAGAACGAGTAGCCATCTTTACTATTTTATAGATTTTTCACTGTTATTTTTTGAAAATTTCAGAAATTTCAGCCTACATATACGCTCCCCGCCGCTTCTGTTTTGTTGTCCATCCATCACAAAACAAAGCGGAGGTTCAATATGGCTATTATAAATTTACGGGACTATTACCCTTTTTATACGTCAGACTACTTTATGGAAGTACCAGAAGATGTTGTTGAAATGTTCAAGGAGTTTGACCGGAAGGAAGCCGCTTACCGTCTGCGTACATACCGGCACAAAGCCTATTACTCCCTGGATCGGAATGATGGAATTGAGCATGAGGCGCTTTTCGTTGCGTTCTCTCCCTATGAACTGTATGAGCGTAAAGTGACGATACAAGAACTCTATACCGCCATCTCACGACTGCCCGACAAACAGGCAAAGCGCATTTACGCTCATTTCATTCTCGGCTTGACGAAACAAGACATTGCCCGGGCCGAGGGTGTGGATGAAAAGGTCGTGCGGCTCGCCATTGAGCGCGGCCTTCGGAACTTGGAAAAAATTTTAAAAAAATTTTTATAAGGTGTACCGATTTCGCCTCAAAAATGAAATGGCTTATGAGAGGCAGTCAAAGCCTCGGGCCACATTGGCCCGAAGCGGGACACGCCTCACGCAGATTGAAAACTGAATAAAAGATAGACGGATACGAAGGGTGCTTGTGTCCAGTGACAGGCCCGCCATGACCTCTATTTTTACACTAGAGAGAGCGACCAGGCCCATGCCGTAGGCAGACTGTGGCAGGTCTGCCGGACAAAACACAAAACCCGGATACTTGCGATTAGTCACAATCCGAGCGTGCAGCGGTGTTGCGAACCGTGAGCCGTCGCAGGTAATGAGATCGCCTTGCCATCAGAATGGGGAGAGCTGAAATGCTATGGGACAAAAAGCCAACTGTCCGTCCGGTCTATCTGAAAAAACTTTCTAACCTGTGGGGCCCTTCCTCTATTACTGTCTGATGATAGGGCAACCGTTCTGGCTGGGCCCCATATTTTTCTATGAACAGGAGAATTTTATGAAGGAAAATATATCTAGTCCAGAATTAACGCTGAATATATGGAGTAATGACGCCTGCCGGGGCTATGTGATTATGGCCATGCAGGACTGTGGATTCACCCATAAAGATATTAGCCGTGTAGTAAATCAGCTTTATGGAGTGTTTGACTTATACACACTCAACGAGGCTGAACAGAAATATTATAACGGCGATTATTAGCTTCGGGCCAACGTGGCCCGAGGCTGGGGAAAGCTCAAAGGGCAGTTCCTTCCAGGGAGCCGCTTTTTTAGGTTTCCCCAGCAGACAAGAGGGAAGCTGGCCGCTGTTCATCCGTACTGAAAAGTGGAGGTTTTCGATGGTTCAATCTGTTACATACCAAAGCGAAAAACAATCCGTATATTTTCAAGGGAAACTTATCGTATTGGAAAATCTAATTCCGGTACTATCCCCGGATGAAAAGAACAAGCGAAAAAGAGAAATCGAAAATCACTTATATGATGTGTTCAGTAAATACACGGACAGATTTTACTAATCAACCGCAACATTGTTGTCCGGGGCTGCCTATGGTATAATATAATTGTAAGGTTGGTAGCTCCATTCCATACGGAAGGAGCCCAATATGGACATTATCAGAGAAGATTGTATATACGCGAGACAGTCGGTAGACCGTAAGGACAGTATCAGCATTGAAAGCCAGATTGATTTTTGTAAGTATGAGCTGAAAGGCGGAAGCTGTAAAGTATTCAAGGATAAAGGCTATTCCGGGAAGAATACGGACAGGCCGGAGTTTCAAAAGCTGTTAGGAGAAATCCGAAAGGGCCGGGTGCGGCGGGTAATCGTTTATAAGCTGGACAGAATCAGCCGTTCCATTCTGGACTTTGCAAACATGATGGAGCTGTTCCAGGAATATGACGTGGAGTTTGTTTCGTCCACAGAAAAGTTCGACACCTCAACCCCAATGGGGCGGGCCATGCTGAATATTTGTATCGTATTCGCACAGCTTGAACGTGAGACAATCCAGAAACGCGTCACGGACGCTTACTACTCCCGGTGCCTGAAAGGTTTTCACATGAGCGGACAGGCCCCCTATGGTTATCAGTTGGAGCCGACAGTGGTTGAAGGTATCCGCACAAAAAAGATGGTGGCAGACCCCGAAACTTCCCAATATGTAAAGCTCATGTTTGAAATGTATTCCGAGCCGGAAACGTCTTTTGGTGACATTACACGGTACTTTGAGGAACAGAACATCAAAGTTTACGGTAAATCGCTATTCCGTACCTTTATTTCACAGCTTTTAAGAAATCCTGTTTACGCACAAGCAGATTTAGAACTCTACGAATTTTTTAAAAGCCAGGGGGCGGCTATTGTCAATGACGCTTCCGATTTTGCCGGAACCAATGGCTGTTATCTCTATCAGGGCCGGGACGTGAAGGAGGATAAAGACAGGAGCCTGAAAGACCAGATACTTGTAATCGCTCCACATGAAGCGCTCATACCGTCTGATGTATGGCTGAAATGCAGGAAGAAGCTAATGACAAATAAGAGTTTTCAACAAGGACGTAAGCCGAAAAATACATGGCTTGCCGGAAAAGTTAAATGCGGGTGTTGCGGATATGCCTTAAAGGCAACACACGTTCCGAACAGCGAAGGCTATTTTCGCTGTAGTAAACGGACTGAAAATAAAGGCTGCCCGGGCTGTGGTAAAATCCGTAAATCTGAATTTGAGGAATTTATTTTCAGTGCTATGCGGGCGAGATTTAAAAATTTTCAAGTCCGCCATAGCCGGGAGGAAAAAGTCAATCCCAAACTGACCGCCCATCAAATTGAACTGGCGCAAGTTGAAGCCGAGATTGAAAAACTACTTGATACGCTAACCGGAGCCAACGCAACACTTCTTGCCTATGCTAACAAAAAAATTGAAGAACTGGACACTCGCCGCCAGACCATTTCAAAGGAGATTGCGGAAATGTCCATTGAAACAATGTCACCCCAAAAGGAGCAGGAACTCTCTTATTACCTCGACCATTGGGACAGCATTGAATTTGACGACAAAAGGAAAGCCGTTGACGGCCTGATTATTTCAATCAGCGCAACTAGCGACCACGTTCAAGTAGAGTGGAAAATCTAAGCTCTAACTTCTGGATTATCCCACTCTACTTACTTTCAAATCTATCTTTTCTTTTTAATCTTGTTTGTACCCCTTGTACACCGTTGCTTCTTTTTCCATAGAAAAAACGCCCCAGCCAAGCCGGAGCATTATCTATCTTCTATATCAAATTACCTTAAACATCTTCTGCGACATCGGTTTCTCCTTCTTCTGTTCAACCTCCGCCTGTGCCTTTCCGAAGTCTTCCATTCGCTTCAGTTCTTCCTCAGCATCGTCAAATCCGATATGTGTATAAATGGGGTATAGATAAAGATGCAGAATATTGGGATGTGTCTACCAATATTCTTGGAAGTTTTACTTTCGCTGTAAAAGAGATGAGAGATGATTTAGAAAAACTGTACCGTGACACTCTTGTTGTCCTTATGTTCAAAAAATGTCTGGAACAGCTTGATGTTTCTGCAGAACTTGCACAGATCACATGGACAAATAAATTTGCAGATTTTAATTCATTTCCTATGCAGAAACATCTCGGTAAAATATCTGCTTACCTGAATGAAATGAGTGGAGTAACCATGAAGCTCGGATTAGATGAGAATGGAGAATTGAAGGTCATGCCGGATTTTCACTCTGTATTCGATGCTGCCCGATTCGCCCTGTCGCAATATGTATCTATCCCTACGGATTATCCGATTGCTTATGCGGACCGGGTTGGTGTTGCCACCTGTGAGTGCTGTGGCCGCCTATTCATCAAGAACGGAAACCGTCAGAAATACTGTGACAATCCAGAATGTAAAAAGGAACGAAACCGCAGAAAATCCCGCACAGCTTATCACAGAAAAATACAGGAAGAAAATGACAACCTCTGGGCGTGACCACGGCTGTTTTCACACTGGGGCAAGATGTGGCAAGTAATATAGGTTATTTTCTATATAGGCTCTATAAGAATAAGCTAAATCATCTGCCACAAGTTGCCCCAACTGATTTTTCATAGAAAAAGGGCATTGGTCCGCACCGACACCCCAGTGTGATTTTATCCTTATTTCTCATAACGAAATGCTGAATTTCCAGTCAGATTTCTAAGCAAAATCTTCCTTGCTGTCTTATATTCATTTCCGATAAAGCCAAGCCTGAGCAAAAAACATCGGAAAGCATATTTGTCATTGTCTGTTTCGGTCGGCTTTGATGATACTCTTTTTGCATCTTTTGCCATATCACACAGTCCTGTGATAAATTGCGTGTATGCTGCTATCTCGTCACCATCTTCCGTATATGGAAACCATGCAAAGTTAATTTTCTCCTCTGTGATTTCAACCTCGGTGCTGTCCGTCTGAAATGCCTTTTGGAAAAGCGTCTGCTTATTTGTTATGATCTTCTGTAGATTTTCCAATGCCGTATCCGTAAGGCATGCTCTCGGAACTGCTATTGTGAGCTTGTCCTGCTGCATTGGGACTTCTTCAGTAAATTCCGCATCATCCTGAAAACCACACTCTCGTAATTGCCGAATTAAGTGTTCTACCATTTCTACCGCTACTCCCTCTGGGATGTGCAGCACGCCCTCTTTGTCCAGTCGGTATCCTGCAATATCGTATGCACAGCTTGGCACCCGCTCATAATTCGGTGCTGTTCCAAGTATTTTGCCAATCTTCTGTGCCAGCTTCGGTCTTTGCTTTGGTTTCAGTGTAAATCTGATTCCATTTTTCATAATATGTACCTGCCTTTCTTTTTCGGTAGTACATATATCACTCTGACGGCACAGAATAGCAGTAAACGCTCCATAGCAAGTACCTGTTCCTCCACTCCTTTTTCTGCCATAATAGTCTCACACTATACAGAGTCAAAAAAGTTAAGTACTCAACTTTTTTGACCGCCTATGGAGGTCTAGCTATGAGCAGTCAAACAAGTTTAGTTGCTGAACAGGTTCGGTTGCAGCAATGGGCGGCACAGATCCAGGATTGTAAAAACCGCCCTGCAGATATGAAAGTAGAAACCTGGTGCAGTGAGCATGGCATCACAAAAGCGAATTATTATTATCGTCTGAAAAGAGTCCGCAAAGCATGTTTGGAGGTCTACAATCCAGAACCGGCGTTTGTGGAACTTCCTCAGCCGACAGAGAAAGCTCTGCCCCAG